>JAXIPB010000032.1:0-54511 GCA_045403155.1 Micromonosporaceae bacterium | reverse complement strand
GCCGCGGCCCGCGTTGGCTGCCCCCAGCGCGCACGATGAGGTCAAAGCGCCTCGTCGATCTCGCTGGGTCAGGTCCGGGTCATGCTTCCTCGCGCGGCGGATCTTGCCGGCCAGGTTCGGGTCAGGCGCTGGCCAGGTTCTGGCCGCGTTCGCAGGACTGACCGGGACCAATCGGTAGGTAGGACGGCGGGCCGTCGTCGGCTGCCCACTCACGGTTTAGCGAGCCTCGCCTGTCCTTTCGTGTCAGATATGAACACCCGATAGCGCGCTGTCCTGATGACACTTCGGCCGGCAAATATTGATGCTGACAGCTGGATGGTCCACCGGGTGGTCCACGGGTGGTCCACGGGTGGTCCACGCGGGATGCCTCGATGGTCCACGGCCTGGTCCACGCCCGCTCGACAACGTGTTGGGCACACGCAGCCGAGTGGGGGCCACCGAGATGAGCAACGAGGCAACCGCGAGATGGTCAGGGTTGGGTTCGCAGGCGGTCGGCGGCACTGAGCCCCAGCCGCTCGAAAGTGGACACAGTGCGCCGCTCGACCGGCCAATCGCGGATGACGTCCGTCCCACGATTCCGCGCCAGGGATCGGGAGTCCGCCATGACGAATCCACAATGGCGACGCTGGGGGTCACAACGGGTTGCTCGACACCGTTGAAGAAGCCGAGGACTGACCTGGCCGTCACGATGACCGAGGCTCACGAGCCGTCGGTTGCAGACGTCCTGTCCGCGATCCGGGCAGACGGTTTTTTCGCCGACGAGCTCTGGTCGGCCCCGACCATCGCCGAGCGGCCTGCACAACTCCCGATTCATGGACTCCCGGTGGCGCGGCTGGTGTCGATGGCGCGAATTGGCTCCGCGGACTACACCGTCACCACGATCGACAATCGCGGCCGGCTTGCGGACAGATCGCCCCTACGGATCCTGCATTGGACACCGGGACTTCCCATCACGCTGTTGGTCCTGCCGGGCGCCGTCGTGGTAGCTGCAAAGCGCGGCGGGCGTGAGGCTGTCACTGGGCACGGACATCTGCGTCTGCCCGCCGACCTGCGACACGCGTTGAAGCTCAAGGCCGGCGACGGGCTCCTCGTGGCGGCGCACCCGGACCGCGGCCTCCTGGTCGCGTACACGATGTCCGCGGTGGACGCGATGGTGTCGGCGTACCACGCATCGCTTGCTACCCGGACTTCGGCATGAGCGCTTTGCACCCCGCCGCAATCGAGCTGGAAGCGGTCCGTACGTTACTCGCGCGGCTGGGCATCACCCCCGAACAGCTACTAGGGATCGCGGCAAAGCCAGCCTCGATGCCCACGTTCGACGAGTACATCGACCGCGTGTCGCAGGCCGTCAGTGACGGCACCCGCCGTGCCTACGGCAGCTACTGGAAGCGGATTCGGGAGGTCTGGGGGCCGCGGCGACTGGACGAACCGACCCCGCTGGAAATCAAGCAACTCGCCGAGCGCGTCAAAGCCGGCGCCATCGCCCGACGCAACGCCCGAGAAGGCCGTTCAGCCGCCGAACACACCATCGCCGCGCTACGGTGCGTCTACCGCCACGCCGTGACGGACGGCCTGATGTCAGACAACGACAATCCAGCGACACGCGTGGCGAAGCCGCCCCGGCTCGCCAGCACCCGCCGGGCGTTGCCGGACCCACAGCTGGCCAAGATCATTGAGGTGTCCGCGATCACGGGTAACGATCCCGAACTGGACTCGCTTTTACTGAGGCTCCACACCGAGACCGCGTGCCGGCGCGGCGGTGCGCTCGCTCTTCGCCGCTCCGATCTTGACAGCGAACAGTGCCTGATCCGGCTACGCGAGAAGGGCGAAACCGTTAGGTGGCAGCCCGTCTCCCCGACCTTGATGCACCACCTGCTCACGCACGCTGGGGAGCGCGGCCCAGGCGACGCGGACGATCAACTACTGCGCTACCGCACCGGGCAACCGATCACGGCCCGCCGCTATGACCACCTGTGGCAGCGGCTCGGCAAGCACCTGCCCTGGGTGGCCGCCCAACAGATCAGCACACACTGGCTGCGCCACACCACCCTAACCTGGGTCGAACGCAACTTCGGCTACGCCGTGGCAAGGGCGTTCGCCGGACACAGCGGAAGAAACGACGCCGGCACTACCTCGACCTACGTCCGCGCCGACGTGTACGAGGTCGCCGCCGCGGTCGCAGCGCTCACTGGCGAACCCCATCCGTTGGCCCCATGCGGACGGCCTTAATCGACTCCTCAAACGCCCACCAGCGCCGGCCCTCGCCGAGTGGTGGAACCCCCACTATCGATGATCTGGCTTGATGGCCTACCGCCCCTGCCGCGGTACCCGTGGTCAGCAAGGTGATCCTGTCGAGGAACGCACCCATCTGCTGCGGGGTCCACACGATGACGGGGGCCGGTGGTCTTGCCGGTGTTCTTCCAAGTGGCGACCCTTTCGGCGGTCCACTCCATGGACTTGAGCGCCTTGGCGGCGGGATTTCCACCCTCAGCGCCGGGTTGGTGTCGATGCTCCGGTAGCGGCAGATGGCGTCGTTGAGCACCATGCGCGGGGTGGCGTGGGTGCGGTGTCGCCGACCACCCGCCCTTGACGTCGGGCCCGCTTGGCCGGGTCGGGGCTGGCGCGCATGATGACGATCCTGGTGTTGCGTTCGTCGATGCCGACGTGGATGGCCCCGCTGTGGCCCGGGTCGGAGCCGGTCGATGCGGACCTACCGTGCGGAGGAGCGCGAGAACGCACCCTGGGCGCAATCCCCGAGTGGGCACACTCGCCGGCCAACGGCAACGCCGACAGCTGGCGAGTCGCTTGACCACCGGCCATAAAGCGAACTAGCGTCGGCCACATGAACCCCTGCCTTGCGCAGGGATGCCACGAAAATGTGTCGGAGGGGGGACTTGAACCCCCACGCCCGCTAAGGGCACTAGCACCTCAAGCTAGCGCGTCTGCCATTCCGCCACTCCGACGTGACGACCCATCGTACCGAGTCCGGCCAGCACTCCGCCGACCACCCGACCCCGGGCAACGAGGCAACGAGGCAACGAGGCAACAATGTACTCGCTCTCGGCGGGCGCGACCGAGCGGGGTTGGCCAGGTCGTTATCCACAGGACGATCGGCACGGGTAGCGCGGCGCTTCTACAGCAGGCAGCATGACGGACATGTCTGCCACGGCCGCGCCCGATCAGAGTGCTGTGCAGGATGAGACCGCCGGGCCGGGCCAGACGTTGGCGGCGGCGCACGCCCAGGCCCGCCACCGCGCCGAGGCGGGCGAACTGACCGGCGCCCGCGGGCTCCTTGAGGACGCGCTCGCGGCCGGGGAGCTGCGGATCGGCCGAGATCATCCCGCCTTGGCCCCGCTCATGGTCGACCTCGCGACGATCGCTCGGAGCCTCGGCAACGTCACCGAGGCCCAGGCTCAGCTGCGCCGGGCGTACGGGATCATCGTGATCGCTGGCGGACCGGATCACGCCACATCGCTGTCGATCGAGGGCCGCCTCGCCGCGGTCAGCCATCGCCTCGGCGAGCCGACTGAGGCCTACGACTGGCATCTCGCCGACGTCGGGTCAAGGGTTCTCGGGCCGGATCACCCAGCCGTCCGTGGTGCCCGGCAACGCCTCAGCGGGGCGCCGGCTGCCACCCAGCCCTGGGGGCCGAAGGAGTTCGCTACCCAGGACGGACAAGCCTCCGTACCGGATCCGCCGCCATCCAGCGACGAGCCCGGCGACGAGCCCGGGTACGCGCCGACCTACACCCCCTCGGCCCCGGGCGTGTACCAGCGGTTACCGCAGGCGGATGACGTCTATGTGGTCGAGCCGCCGCCGCGCGAGTACCACGACGTGGTGGGCCGCCGGGCGATGCCACGGCGCACCAGCCCACGCCAGCGACGTCGTACCAACCGGGGCGGCCTGGCGCTGGTCGCGTCGCTCGGCGCGGCGGCGTTCATCGCGGCGGCGGTCGTGGCCGTCCAGTTGTTCCTACCGGCCCGGGAACCGGCCGCTGGGGTGACAGCGCCGCCGGCCAGCGGCGTGACGGCGCGGCCGTCCGCCGCGCCCCCCGCCGCCATCTCCACGGCTCCGGCGCCCACGGGCGTGGCGTTGACCGACAATGGCGGCTCCGTCGCGTTGACCTGGACGGACCCGGGTGCTGGGCTGATCCCATTCATCGTGGCGGGCGGCCGCATCGACGCGACATCGGCTCCATTGGAGACAGTGCCCGCGGGACGAACGACGTCGACGATCTATGGCCTCAACGATCGGTATGACTACTGCTTCACCGTGGCCGCCGTGTGGTCCGCCGACACGATCGTGCCCAGCATGCGGACATGCACACACCGGTTATCCACAGTGAGCGCGTCGTAGGTAGCAGTCATCGCATCGACCACCTATGATGGCGACGCGTCGTGGGCTGAGCCCCGGGCGGCCAAGGCGAGGGAGCAATCTGGATGGGCGACAACGGGCGGCAGCCGCGCGAAGCGATCGATATAGGGAACAGCTTCGACGCCAATGCCGTTACGAAACGCGAGCCCAGCGCGGAGCCGGCGAGGCGCGGCATTGTCGTCAGTCTGACCACGGCCATCGCACTCGTCGTCGCGATCGGGCTCACCGTCCTCGGTGCGGGGGCCGCCGAAACCGCCGTCGCCAACTTCGATGCCACGTCGTGGCTGTGGAGTTCGAGCCGAGGCGAGGTCGACCGCGTCAACGGCATCACGGCCCGGGTCGACACCCGAACGAGGATCAAGGACGCGCGAAACCATGAGATCCACATCTCGCAGACCGATGCGTACCTGATCCTGCGCGACCTCGACACCGGCCAGGTCAGCGCCCTCGACCTGACGACGCTGCAGATCAGCGCCGTGATGCCGACAACGCCGGGTCTCGGCGTCAGCGTCGCCCTCGACGGCGACACCGCGTTCGTGATCGATAGTGTGCAGGGCCAGGTCCGCCAACTGGACCCCCGCAGCCTCGCCCCGACCGGCGACGCGATCGCGCTGCCCAACGGCATCACGCCCGGCGGCTTCGACGGCAAGGGTACATTGTGGATCGGCGTACCGACCGAGGGCACGGTCGTCGCGATCGCTGCCGGCGCCAACGGTGCCAGTCCAAAGGTTCTGCGCACGATCCCCGTCGCCGCGCCGGGACACGATCTTTTGCTCTCGTCCCTCGATGACGGGGTCGCCGTTCTCGACAACACCGATCAGGCATTACTGACCGTACGCGGCGACAAGGTCGAGTCGACCGCGGTCCGGCTCGACAAACCGGCCCTGCTTCCGGGTCGCACCGATGGATCGTCGGTGCCGATCACGATCGCCGAGGATCGCCGCGTAATTGTCGTTGACGGCACGACGCTGCGCGAGTTCACGGTCCCCGGCTCGGGCCCGCTCTCTCCCGCCGTCATGTTCGCCGGGCGCGTCTACTGCGCCGACGCCCGGGCGGGTGTGGTCTACGAATTCAACCAGAGTGGCAGGCTGGTCAACGAGATCCGCATTCCCAGCGCGGGCGGCGCACTTGAGTTGGAGGTCCGGGAGAGCCACCTCTTCATCAACGCCCCAGACGGATCGACGGCCCGGGTCGTTGATCAGAAACACGTGGTCAGGGAGGTCGATAAGTACGAGGGCGGCGTCGTCGGCGCGGACCCGCCTCCCCCACCGCCGGTGACGGAACCGCCGAAGCCGACGAAAACCGTCCCCGGTAGACCTCGGAACGTGCAGGCGTCCGCCGGCGACGCCTCGGCCCGCATCACCTGGCGACGGGCCAGCGACAACGGCTCCCCGATCACAAAGTACGTGGTCCAGGGCGCCGGTCAAACCATCACCGTCGGCGCGAAGCAACGGTCGATCGAGATCAAGGGCCTGACCAACGCCAAGACCTACCGCTTCACCGTGCGCGCGGTCAATGGCATCGGCGCCGGGCCGAAGGCGACCAGCCCGGCCGTGATGCCCACCGCAGATGTGCCCGACGCACCCACCTCGGTGACGGCGACCGCCAAACCCGAAGGCACCGTCGACGTCACCTGGCCGGCCGCCAATGGGCAGGGCCGCAAGATCCGGTCGTACGTGGTGACCGCGGTCAGCGGCGGTGTTCAGGCGACGGTCGGCTCCGTGACCAGGACCCGCATGGTCATCCCGAAAGGCTCACTGACGTACGGCACGCAGTACGCGTTCACGGTCGTCGCCGTCAACGACCGCAACGCCGGTAGCCCGCCCTCGCCCGCGAGCAATACCGTCGTCCCGTTCGCCGCGCCGGGACCGCCGCGCAACCTCGCGGCGGCAACCGATCCGGGCCAGCGCGGCGCCGTGCGGGTGACCTGGCAGGCCGCCGTCGACAATGGACGCCCCATCGAGAAGTACGTCGTTGACGCCGGCACTGGCCCCATCGAGGTCACTGGTACGACGGCCACGGTCACCGGCTTCGCCGACGACACGCCGGTGCGGCTGACCGTGCACGCCGTCAACGCCGCCGGCAACGGTCCGGGCGTCACCGCGACGGCCCGCACCATGGGCGTTCCGAGCCTGACCCTCACCGGAAGCCGTGCCGGCTACAACTCGGTCAGCGTCACGTTCACGCCAAACAACAAGGGCGGCGCGGCCCTCTGCCGAGTCAAGATCGCGGGCGCCGGCGCGACACAGGCGGCGTGCACGACCGCACCGCTGACGCTCACCGTCAACGGGCTTTGGCCCAACAACTCGTACTCCTACACGGTCTCCGTTACGACCGCGGCCGGCGCCGCAACCGCGACCGGCTCGCGGGCCACATCGCAGCTGAGGGCCACCGTCATCTGTGGAGACACCGGTTACTGCGGCACCGGCATCTACGTCTACTCGGTGCCCAGCCAGTCCAATCCCGGCAACGCCGTGGGTCGCTTCAGAGCCGGTAACCAATTCACGCCGCAGTGCCACGTAGCGTCGGACAATGTGGACGCGCGGCCGTGGGGCGGTCGCAACAGCAACCAGTGGCTGCGCCTGACCTACCAGGGCCGCACGGCATACTTCCCGTTCGCGTGGGCCAACACCGACGGCGGCAACAACGTCGCACTGCTCCCCCGCTGCTAAGCGTTGATGTCCACGGAACGCATCTCGCTGTGTTGCTGGAGGTACGACCGGATGGCGATCAGCGCGGCGATTCCGTCGCCGACCGCGGAGCCGAGCTGCTTGGTCGAGCCCGAGCGCACGTCACCCGCGGCGAAGACGCCCGGCATGGACGTGCCGAACGCGTTGTCGGTGCGCACGAAGCCCCATCTGTCCAGCTCGACCGACCTTCCTA
The DNA here is from genome assembly GCA_045403155.1 of Micromonosporaceae bacterium. GTDB lineage: Bacteria > Actinomycetota > Actinomycetes > Mycobacteriales > Micromonosporaceae > JAXIPB01. The sequence goes on along the minus strand of JAXIPB010000032.1, from coordinate 47,254 downwards.
GCCAGGCCGTGTTCGGGTCGAGTCCGATGAAGACGAAGACCGCCGCCGGGTGCCACACGAACTCCTCCCCCGTCACCCGGTTGCGCGCCCGCACCTCGGTCACCCGCCTGCCTCGACCCTGCAGCGACAGCACATCGGTGTTGAGGTACACCGTGAAGTTTGGTTGATCGGCAATCTTGTCCTGAAGCAGGCGCGAAGCGTTCAGGGCCGGCCCATGCTCAACGATGCGGATCGCCTGGGCGAACTGACCGAGAAATAGCCCCTCCTCGAGACCGGAGTTGCCACCACCGATGACGAGGATCTCGTCGGCTCCGCGGTAGAACGGCCCATCGCAGGTGGCGCAGAAGTGAACGCCGGCGCCGATCAGATCCTCCTCGCCCGGAATTCCGAGGCGCCGGTAGGTCGACCCGGTTGCCACCAGGACAGCGTGGGAGCCGACCTGCTGGCCGGTGCCGAGGCGAACCTGCAGGTCACGGCCGTCCGCCTCGACGCCGGCCATCTGGACCGCGGAGAGCAGTTCCACCCCGTACCGCCTCGCCTGCGCGATAAACCGGTCCGCCAACTCGCCGCCGGCGATGCCATCCGGGAAGCCTGGGTAGTTGTCGATGCGTTCGGTCGCCCCGGCCTGGCCGCCGAGCCCGGCGGCGTCGACGACCAGGGCGTCGATGCCTTCCCGGGCGGCGTAGATCGCGGCGGCCAGGCCGGCCGGCCCGCCGCCGACAATGACGAGGTCGTAGAAGTGCTCCTCCGCCTCGAGTTGCAGGCCGAGCTCGCGAGCGAGTGCGTCATCGCCGGGCTCCAGCAATCTCGAGCCGTCCGGAAAGACGATCATCGGAATCGTCCGGCCGCCGCTCTGCTCACGCTCCACATAGGCCAGTGCCTCGGCGTCGCCGTCGATGTCGATCCACTCGTACGGGACGCGATGCTCGGCAAGGAACTTCTTGCTCCGCTTGCAATCGGGGCACCGCGGCGCCCCGTAGACCTTGATGTCGGCCACGCCGTCGACTCTTCCCGACCGCTGCCAAGTGTTCAACCGTTGCCCAGTCGGGCTCGTCGCAGCCGGGCAACGGTTGAACACATGCGAGGATCTTGGCAATGTGGCCGTCCGCAATGTCCCTTGAGATCCAGTATGGATGTATGCGACACGACACTGCCGAAACGGCGAGGATGCTCGCCTGCCGGCCGGCGCACGGCGACACTCAGCCTCGAACAACCTTAGGAGGGTTGAGCGAGATGATGGGTCCGTCTCACGCGCTATCCGGTGCCGCGGTCTGGCTCGCCGGTTCGTGGGCGTTGGACTACTTCGACGTCTACCAGCAGACACCGCTGGAACTCGCAGTCGGCACCGCGGTCTGTGCCGGCGGCGCACTCCTGCCCGACCTCGATCTGTCTGGCCGGGTCACCTCCGGCGAGGGCGGCGCCACGGTTGCGAACACGTTCGGTCGGGTCTCGCTCTTCCTCGCCGAACTGCTGGAGAAGTTCTCCCTGCTCATCTACGCCCTCACCCGCATGAAGAACGACCCGGAGCGCGCCAACGGCCACCGGACGCTGACTCACACGCTTCCGTTCACCGTCGGGATTGCCTTCCTGACCACCTGGGCGTGCGGCGCGGGCGGCAAGTGGGCCGTGATCGGCATCCTGTTCTTCTTCCTCGGCTTGGCGTTACGCGGACTGCTCCACAAGTGGGCCGAACGCACGGGATGGATCCTCATCACTGCCATCTCCGCCGCCGCCGCGTACGTCACCTTCCTCTACCTGCCCGCGGGGCGCGGCTACCCGATGCTGGGGGTCGCGGTCGGCGTCGGCTGCTTCGTGCATCTTCTCGGCGATGTCATCACCAGCGCCGGCGTACCGATCCTGTGGCCGATCCCGACGGGTCGGCGCATGTGGCGGATGATCGGCGTGCCCAACGTGTTCGCCGTATCCGTCGGGGGCAAGGTCGAGACCATCCTGCTCCGCGGCACGTTTGCGCTCATCTCGATCGCCGCGGTGCTCCTCTTGGCCGCGCCGGCCATCTTGGCACGGTTCGAGGTGCGCTGACCCAGCCGATTCGGCACAGTGGATCGTGATAGTTGGGGGATCGTGATAGTTGGGGGATCGTGGCAGTCGGGGTGGCCTTGACCGCCGCCGACTACCACGGTCCACGAGGGACGGACGCACCTAGGCGACCACCAGCCAGACCACGACGGCGGCCACGATCAGCACGGCGACGATCAGGTACGGTGCGGCGCGGCGCATGACTCCCTTCGCGCCACTGACCGCGAGCAGATCGATCGGTTCCGCCTCCCGCCGCGCTGGCTGCGCCGCGCCCGGACCGGGCGACGGCGCTGCCGCTGCCGGCGCGATCGGCGGCTCCGGCTCCGTCATCGCGAGCGGGTGATACTCCGGCTCACGCTCAGGCGCTGGCTCACGCTCAGGCGCTGGCTCCGGCTCCGGCATGCGCGGCGTCGGAGCGGGCTCAGCAACCGGGGTCGCAGCAGCAGGGGGGGCGGCAGGCGCCGGCGCGGCAGCCGCGACCGACGGTGCCCCGGCGGCGATCGTCGTAGCCAGGCAGTCGGCGAACTGCTTGACGAGTTTGCCGCTAACATCGGCGATCATGCCGCGGCCGAACTGCGCCGCCCGCCCGGCAATGTCCAGATCGGCCACGACCTCGACCCGCGTGGTCGAACCGCCGTCCGCGCTGTGCAGGGATGCGGTCACATTCGCCGACGCGGCGCCGGCGCCTCGATTGTCCTGACCCGAGGCCGCGATGACCACTCGCCGCGCCGCCTCGTCACGCTCCACGAAGCTTCCGGTACCCTTGAAGGAAAGGTTCACCGGCCCGAGCCTCACCTTCACCAGCCCGGTGAACGCCGTCCCGTCGAACCCGGTGAGGGTCGCTCCGGGCATGCAAGGCGCGATCCGCTCGATGTCGAGCAGGACGCCCCAGGCCTCGGAGATCGGGACTGGGACCTCGAAGTTCTGCTCCAACCGCATGCGAGCTCCTTCCACCCGATGGGGGACTCGCCGGGAGAGTGCACGCAAAACTCACGGGCGACTCTCACCGGCGAGTCGGGCTGGTCTACAGACCGGCGGCCGCGGCCACCGCTCGCGTGGTGAGGACTCCGGCGAGATGCCGACGGTACTCGGCCGATCCGGAGACGTCCGATGGTGGCGACGTTCCGTCGCCGGCGTGGGCCGCCGCCGACTTCACCGCCGCAAGGTCCGCGGCACCGGTGAGCGCGGCCTCCACAGAGGACGCCCGCACCGGGCTGGGGCCCATATTGGTAAATGCGATCCGCGCCTCGGCGATCGCACCGTTCTCCCTCCGAACGGCGGCGGCGACACCGACGAGTGCCCACGCCTGCAGGGTGCGGTGGAACTTCTCGTAGTGCGTCCCCCAGCCGGACATGCGCGGGAACCCCACCTCGACGAGCACCTCGTCCGGACCGGCCGCCGTGGTGAACATGTCGATGAAGAAGTCCCGCGCGGCGACGGTCCTCCGGCCGTTCGGACCGGCCAGCACCATCTCCGCGTCGAGCGCGAGAGCGACCGCCGGCAGATCGCCGGCCGGATCGGCGTGGGCGATGGAGCCACCCAGCGTTCCCCGGTGCCGTACCTGCCGGTCACCGACGTGTGCGGCGGCCGCGGCGACCAGCGGCGCCTCGGCCCGAATGAGCGCCGACGAGGCTACCTCGGCATGGGTCGTCATGGCCCCGATGACGAGCTTGCCGTCCTCAAAGCGAGCACCCCGCAACGCGCGCACCCCACCCAGATCGACCAGGAGCTTGGGCGCGGCGAGCCGGAGCCGGAGCACGGGGAGCAGGCTCTGCCCGCCGGCGAGGACCTTGGCGTCGTCGCCGCCGGCGGCCAGCGCGGATACGGCATCCTCCACTGTGGAAGGCCGTACGTATTCAAACGCCGCGGGAATCATGCCGCACCTCCCCCGGACATGCCCTGCGCCGCGCGCCACACTCGCTCTGGCGTGCACGGCATCTGTACATCGTGGACTCCCATCGGACGAAGCGCGTCGACAATGGCGTTAACGACCGCCGGCGTGGAGGCGATCGTGCCAGTCTCACCGACGCCCTTGATGCCGAGCGGATGTGTCGTGGCCGGCGTCTCGGTCCGATCCACCTGGATCGAGGGCAGGTCACCGGCACTGGGCAGCAGATAATCGGCGAAGGAGCCGGTGATGAGGTTGCCGCTCTCGTCGTACACCGCCTCCTCGAACAGCGCCTGGGCGATGCCCTGCGCGACTCCGCCGTGCACCTGACCCTCGACGATGAGCGGATTGATCACCTTACCTACGTCGTCCACACAGACGTAGCTGCGAATCTTCACCTGGCCCGTCTGCGTGTCGATCTCTGCGGCGCACAGGTGTGTTCCGTGCGGGAACGAGAACGCCGGCGGGTCGTAGGTCGCCTCCGAGTCCAGCTGAGGCTCGATCCCGTCCGGCAGATTGTGTGCCGTGAACACCGCGCCCGCCACCTCGGCGAGCGTCTTGGCCGCCTCCGGGTTACCCCGAACCCTGAAGGCGCCATCGGTGAACTCGAGGTCGTCGACCGAGCATTCGAGCATATGTGCGGCGACCACCTTCGCCTTGTCGCGGACCTTTCCGCACGCCATGACGAGGGCGCCACCGCCTACGGCCAGCGAGCGCGACCCGTACGTGTCCAGACCCTTCGGCGAAACCCGGGTGTCACCGTAGAGCACGGAAATGTCCTCAAACGGCACGCCGAGTTGGTCGGCGACGATCTGGCTCCACGCGGTGACGTGCCCCTGCCCGTGCGGAGTGGTGCCGGTGATCACCTCTATCTTGCCCGTGGCCAGGACCCGAATGGTCGCGGACTCCCAGCCACCCGCGCCGTAGCGGAGCGCGCCCAGGACCCGCGACGGCGCTATTCCGCACATCTCGGTGTATGTAGAGACTCCGATCCCCAGCTGCACCGGGTCGCCCGATGCCCGACGAGCCGCCTGTTCGGCCCGCAGGCCGTCGTAGCCGAGCATCGCCAGCGCTTTGTCCGTCGCCGCCTCGTAGTTGCCCGAGTCGTAAAGAAGACCGGTCACCGTGGTGAATGGGAACTCCTCGTGCTTGATCCAGTTGCGCCGCCGTACCTCCACCGGGTCCAGATTCAGCTCGGTGGCGAGTTCGTCCATCATCCGCTCGATGGCGTACGTGGCCTCGGGTCGACCGGCGCCGCGGTAGGCGTCGGTCTTCGTCGTGTTGGTGAAGACCCCGGTGCACTCGAACCGGTACGCCGGGACCTTGTAGATGGCGTTGTATAGCAATCCCCCGAGCAGCGGCACACCCGGCCCGACCACGCCGAGGTAGGCGCCCATGTTGGCGGTCAGCTTCACCGAGAGGCCGGTGATGGTGCCGTCGCGGCGAGCGCTGAGCGTGAGGTCCTGGATCAGGTCACGCCCGTGGTGGGCGGAGACCATGGTCTCGGCGCGCGACTCGGTGTGCTTGACCGGCCGGCCGACCTTCGTGGCGACCGCGAAGGTGATCCACTCCTCCGGAGTGGCCCCGATCTTGCCGCCGAAGCCGCCGCCGACATCCGGCGCGATCACACGGATCTTGTGCTCGGGCGTGCCGGTCGTCGCCGCGAGCAGGAACCGCACGATGTGCGGGATCTGCGTGGCTGAGTACATGGTCCACTCGCCGCCGCTGGGATCCACGATCACACTACGAGGCTCCATGGAGGAGGGTATGAGCCGTTGCTGGATGTAGCGCCGTGTGATCACGACGTCGCCGCCCGCCTGCGCCTGTTCGATCGCCTGCGTGGCGTTGCCTCCGGTCCCGGCTTCGCCGGAGTCGAAGATCCAGGTGTAGCACTTGTTCGTGCCCTTGTCGGCGTGCACCAACGGTGAGCCGGCGGACAGTGCCGCCTCCATATCCAGCACCACGGGCAGCGGCTCGTAGGCGACCTCGATCGCCTCGAGCGCGTCCTCGGCGCTGGCCCTGTCGCGCGCCACGACGATGGCGACCGGCTCCCCGACATGACGAACCTCGTCGACAGCCATCGGCAGGTAGGTCGGCATCACGATGTCCTCGGTGACCGGCCACGCGCACGCCAGCACGCCCTGCGTTTCGGCCACGTCGCGACCGCTGAAGGCCGCGACCACATTGGGCTGGCCGAGCGCTGGTGCTGTGTTGACGCTGGTGATGCGAGCGTGCGCGTACGGACTGCGCAGGATCGCCATGTGCAGCATCCCCGGGAGCGTGATGTTCTCGGTCCACCGGGTACGGCCGGTAACCAGCCGGGCGTCTTCCTTGCGCAGGCGCGCGCGGCCGATCTCGGGCTGAGCAATGGTCGCGGTCATGACGTCACCTGTCCCGCTGCCGCGCTGGCGGCGTCCGAACTCTGGGCGGCGGGCGGCGGCATGCCGCCGTTCGCGGCGGCCTGGACCGCCCGGACGATGTTCTGGTACCCCGTGCAGCGGCACAGGTTGCCGGACAGGCCCTCGCGGATCTCGGCCTCGCTAGGCCGCGGATTGTCCCGCAGCAGATCCACCGCGGACATGATCATGCCAGGGGTGCAGAAGCCGCATTGCAGAGCGTGCTGCTCATGGAACGCGCGCTGAACCGGGTGCAACGAGCCGTCGGCGTCGGCCAATCCCTCCACCGTGGTGACCGCACACCCATCGGCCTGGACCGCAAGAACGGCGCAGCTCTTCACCCCCCGGGCGACTCCGTCGGGGCCGGACATGAGGACCGTACAGGCGCCGCAGTTGCTCGTGTCGCAGCCGACGACGGTGCCGACCTTTCCGAGCTGATCACGCAGGTAATGCACTAGGAGCGTTCGAGGTTCTACCTCGTCGACGTAGCGAACTCCGTCGACGTTCACGCTGACGCGAGCCATCGCGCCTCCCGTCTGGGACGTAGGGACGGGCAGGCCCACTCGCGGACGCGCGCGGGCCGCTGGGTCAAGAAAACTCTGATGCGGGCAGATCCACAAGTACTTGTGCACCGATTGCATGATCTTCCTGCGTTGGAGGGGACACCTCTTATCGGAAAACCGGTAATAGGGGACCCCTCCTTCGCTTCAGATCTCGTGGTGGATGCGCCCCTCGGTCTCGGTGAGTCGAGAACCGCCACCACCCCAGCGCCCGGCAATGATCTCGGCCGCGATGCTGACCGCCGTCTCCTCAGGCGTGCGCGCACCAAGATCCAACCCGATGGGCGAGGCCAGCCTGTCCAGCGACTCCTCCTCGACCCCGGCCTCACGCAGGCGTTTCATCCGGTCGTCGTGCGTTCGGCGCGACCCCATCGCGCCGACATAGGCAAACGGCTGGCGGAGCGCGATCTCAAGGACCGGCACGTCGAACTTGGGGTCGTGGGTCAGGACGCAGACGATCGTGCGCTCATCGAGTTGGCCCCCATCGACGAGGCCCTGGAGATGCCGGTGTGGCCAGTCGACGATGACCTCGTCGGCATCGGGGAAACGCTTGGGCGTGGCGAAGACTCCTCGAGCGTCGCAAACCGTCACCCGGTAGCCGAGAAACACACCGACCCGCGCCACGGCGGCCGCGAAGTCGATGGCGCCGAAGACGAGCATCCGGGGTCGCGGGGCGTGGCTCGCGACGAAGACCGCCAGGTCGTCGCCCCGGCGTTCACCGTCGTGCCCGTAGTGCAGGATCCCCGTGCGCCCGCCAGCGAGCAGCCCCCGACCGTCGTCGACCACGGCGTCGTCGAGCCGCTCCGATCCGAGTGATCCGGACCGGCGGTCGGGCCAGAGGACGAGTCTCTTGCCCAGCCGGTCGGCCGCGCCCTCGATGCAGGTCACCACCGCGACGGGCTCACCGGACTGCATGGACGCGGCGACCTCGCCGAGTTCCGGAAAGCGCGCCCGGTCAACGCGTTCGACGAACAGGTCGATGATCCCGCCGCAGGTCAGGCCCACCGAGAAGGCGTCGTCGTCGCTGATCCCGTACCGCTGCAGCACCGGGTCACCGGTCTCGATTGCCCGCGTGCACAGCTCGTATACGGCGCCCTCGACGCACCCGCCGGAGACGCTGCCGACGGCTGTGCCGTCCGCGCCCACGAGCATCGTCGCGCCGGCCGGTCGGGGGGCACTCTTCCAGGTCCCGACGACCGTGGCCATGCCCACCGGCTGGTCCTCGCGCCACCACCGGGTCAACTCAGTCAGCACGTCGCGCATCGGACCACCTCGTCCCTCGGCCTACGCGCCAACTATGCTCCCCGCTCGCGTCGGGGTGCTAGCTTCCGGCCCGGCCTCGCGAACGCGGCCAAGATCATCGTGACTGTACGACACTTGCCCGGTCGGCCCGCGCAAAACGGGGCGAGTGACGAGCACTTGCGGCCGATCTTGGGCCACGCTTACGCGGGAGCCTCCGGGAAGTCCATGTCCGTGTCATCGGATACGTCATCGCAGGGGACGGTCAGCACCGCGCTCCCGCGCGCCATGAGATACGCCCGCGCGCCGATGTCCGCCGTCGCCAGCGATGCCACTCCGGACCAGTGATCGCGCCCGAGCAGCACCGGATGGCCGCGCCGTTGGCCGTAGGTCGCACTGACCAGAGCGTCCCGGCCACTCTTCGCGGCGACCCGACGGACCGCCTCCGCGGTGATCCCCGGCGTGTCCACGAGGAGCACCACGACGGAGTCCGCGTCGGTCGCCGCCAGGGCCTCGAGCCCCGCCCGGAGCGACGAGCCCATCCCCGACTTCCAGCCCTCGTTCTCCACGAAGGACACCGGGCCCAGTTGCGCCTGTGCCCTCACATCCGCGGACGAGGCGCCGAGCACCACGACGATCGGTGTGCAGCCACCGTCGCGGACCGTAGCCACGGCCCGCTCGACGAGCAGTCTGCCCTCGTGGCGGACCAATGCCTTCGGTCCGCCGTACCGGCGTCCACCGCCGGCGGCCAGCACCAGACCTGCCACGCTCAGCTCGGCACTCCACTTCCTCGGCCGCACCGCTGGCCATCCTCGCCAGCACCCGTGAGGTTATCGGAGATCACCGGTCATCGCGAGAATCCCGAGCCCCGTGTACGCGGTAGCGTCGGAGTCATGCAGCACGCCCACTGCTCCTACTGCGGCACGCGGTACGCGGACAGTCAGGCCTGGCCGCGTACGTGCGCCAACTGTGGCGAGACGACGTGGAGCAACCCGTTGCCGGTGGCGGTGGTGCTGCTGCCGGTGAGCTATCGCGACGGACGTACCGGGATCGTCGTCGTACGGAGGGACATCGAACCGTTCCGGGGAGAGATCGCGCTGCCGGGTGGGTTCATCGAAACCGGCGAGTCTTGGCGGGAAGCCGCCGTCAGGGAGCTAAGTGAGGAAACAGGCCTTCCGGCCCAATCGGATGAAGTGGAGCTTTTCGACGTTCATAGCTCCTTCAACGGCTACACGCTGCAGGTCTTCGGCGTCCTTCCGCCACGCGTGGCCGAGGACCTGCCGGCGTCGACCCCCACCGAGGAGTCCATGGAGTGGTTCGTCCTCAACGAGCCCTCGGCGTTGGCGTTCCCGACCCACACCCGGGCGATGGCGTCGTACTTCGCCCTGCGCGCTCCACAAGCGCCCCGGCCGGCGAGTCAGGCCGCCTCGGCGTAGCAGCGCACGACCGACACATCGAGCGGGAAGCGCACCGGCGAATCGCCAAAGAGCAGCCGCCCTGCGCGGTCGCCCGCCGCCCGGACGGCCGCCACCACCTCGTCGACCTGATCGGCCGGCGAGTGGACGATGACCTCGTCGTGTTGGAAGAAGACCAGCCGCGCGTCGGTCGGCGCGAGGCGGCGGCGGAGGGCGGCGAGCAGCGTGAGCGCCCACTCGGCGGCGGTCGCCTGGATCACGAAGTTGCGGGTGAAGCGCCCGCGCGCCCTGGCCTGCTCGCCGGACATTCGCTCGTCTCCCGCCGGCGGGCACGTCCGACCGAGCCAGGAGCGAACCAGCCCGCCACCCTCGCCGGTCCGGGCGGCGTGCTCCACGTACGCCCAGGCGGTCGGGAAGTTCGCCTGCAGTGCCGCGAGCGCCGGCACCGCGCCGCCACCCGTCTGCCCATACATCGCGCCAAGCATGGCGACCTTCGCCTTCGCCCGGTCGCCGGCGAACGCGTCGGCGGCGAGCGTCGCATCGAGATCGCCGGTCCCGGCCGCCGCCGCGAGCCGCTCGTCGCCGGCCACCGCGGCGAGCACGCGCGGTTCCAGTTGGGCGGCATCGGCGACCACGAATGTCCAGCCGTCGTCGGCGATGACCGCCCGTCGGACGACTTTGGGAATCTGGAGGGCGCCGCCACCCCTGGTCGCCCAGCGGCCCGACACCACGCCGCCGGGCACGTACTCAGGATGGAACCGTCCACCGCGCACCCACTGCGCCCGCCACGCCCAGCCGTGCGCGGTCCAGATCCGGAACAGCTCCTTGTACTCGATGATCAGTGGCGCGGCCGGATGGTCGACCTCCTTGAGCACCCACGCCCGGGTCGACGGCAGCACGATCCCCTCCCGGGAGAAGGCACGCAGCACCTCGGCCGGCGATTCCGGGTGTACCCGGGCGCCGCCAAACGCCCGCGAGATCTGCTCACTGAGCTCCGCCAGCCTCCGCGGTGGGCCGCCGTAGGGATTCGGTTCGCCGAGCAGCTCGAGCAACACCTCGTCGTGGGCGTCGTCCCGCCACGGCAGGCCGTCGTGACCCATCTCCGCGGCGACGAGCCCGCCGGCCGACTCCGCCGCGACCAGCAACCGAAACCTCCCCGGGTGCTCGGTCCCGGCGATCCGCTCGAGCTGATCTTGGTACGCCGTGAGCAGCGCCCCGAGTTGGTCAAACCCGTCGCCGGTCGGAAGGTGGTCGAAGAGCGCGGCCTGGTCGTGGCCCGGGTGGCCCGGCGGTGCCACATCCGGTGCGGGCGGATCCAGCGGAACCGGCAGATTGTGCAGCCGCGCCCAAATCGCGGGCAGCGCCCTCGGCTCGCCCCACCGGCCGTCGTACCCCAGCAGCAGCGCCTCGGTCAGCTCGATGTCATGGCACCGTGACACCGTGATATCGCGCCGGAGCAGGCTCGGATAGGTCGCAGCCGTCGAGGCCCACAGCCATCGAGGGCTCTCCTCCCGCTCGCGGGATGACACCGCCTCGGCCAGGTTCGCCACCGCCTCCGTGGGTCCCGCCGGCGTCCCATCGTCGTACAGCGGTCGCAGCTCCCCCGAGCCGTCCTCGCCCGCCATAACCGCCACCAGCACGGCTCGCATCGTAAGCACCCTTCCAACGGCCGATCATGATTTGGAGGTCATGATCGACGTTGTTTTGCGACCCTGGGCTCATGATCGACGGAATCTGCGGGTGCTGCCGGGCGCCGCCGTCGCGGACACTCACTCCTGGACCCTTCGAGATCCGTTTCCGCGGTAAAGAAGTGGCGCGCCACGTTACATCGACACCGGAACAAGCGATCACGACCCGACCGAGGCCGCGAACCGGGCCGCCGCAAACCGAGCCGCCGCAAACCGAGCCGCCGGGAACCGCGCGCCGCTCACCGGGCCGCCGCAAACCGAGCGCCGCCAACCCCAAGATCGCCGTGATCATGAACTCAGCGTCGCCATATCGCGTCGATCATGACCTGCGAATCATGATCGGCAATCGAGGGGGAGAAGGGTCAGCCTTTGACCGCGCCGGCGGTGAGGCCCGTTGCGATGTTCTTCTGGATGATGAGGAAGAAGATGACCACCGGCAGTGAGGTGATGATCGCTCCGGCCATCAGCGGTCCCCAGAAGGTCTGCCGCTGCGTCTGGTTGTTCAGCAGCCAGGCCATCAGGTTCTGGTTCTCCGGGCTGCTGTTCAGCGTATTGATGATGATGAACTCATTCCACGCCTGGATAAACCCATAGATCGACGTCGCGACCAACCCGGGCGCGGTCAGCGGCAGGATTATCCGCGTGAACGTCTGCCACCGGTTGCAGCCGTCGATCAGGGCTGCCTCATCGAGCTCGCGCGGCACGTTGGCGATGAAGCCGCGCAGCGTCCACACCGTGTACGGCAGGATCAGCACCGCATAGACGGCGATCACCCCGGGTAGCGTGTTGGTCAACTGCGCACTGTTGAGCATCAGGAACAGCGGGATGAGCAGCGCGATGAACGGCACCATCTGCACCAGCAGCACCACCATGATCAGCGCGCGGCGGCCGTAGAACCGGAACCGGGCCACCGCCAGCGCACCGAGGAACCCGACGAATAGCGCGGCGATCACCGACGACGTTGTAATGATCAAGCTGTTGCGCAGGACGTCCATGAACAGGGGTGCCTTGACGGCAGAGACGAAGTTGTCGAACGTCGGGTTCTCCGGCAGGAAGTTCGGGGTGAACGTCAGCACCTCGTTTGGCGGCTTGAAGGCGGTGTTGATCATCCAGTAGGCCGGGAAGGCCATGATGATCGTGAATACGATGCCCACCACGTTGGCGGCGCCGGTGCCGATGCGGCCGCGGCGGCGACCGGGTCGGCGCGTCGGCAGCGCCGTCCGGCTCGGACGGACGGTTGCCGCTCGGGGCACTTCGGCGATAGCCATCAGTCAGCATCTCCGATCTTGAACATCTGCCGGATGTAGAAGGCCATCACGCCGAGCATCAGCAGCACCGTGATGATCGAGATCGCCGAGCCCAGGCCGTACTTTCCGTTCTGGAACGCCTGGCCGTAGGCGTACGTCGCCAGCGTCTGATACTCGAGTTCCGGCTTGCCGAATCGCACCACCCAGACCTGCGTGAAGACCTGGAAGTTCCAGATGACCGAGAGCGTCGTGATGATGCCGATCAGCGGCTGAAGGATCGGCAGCGTCACCGCACGGAACACGTGCCACGCGTTGGCGCCATCGACGGTGGCGGCCTCCACGAGATCGCGCGGCACCTGGGACAGGCCGGCATAGAGCGTGATGGCGAGGAAGGGAATCGCGCCCCACACCACGAGCGTCGTGATGACCGCCCAGCCCTGGGTCTCGTCGGCGAACCAGCTGTGCTTCTCGAACGAGATTCCGGGGATCTGGTCGATGAGATAGTTGACGACGCCCCAGTCGGCGTCGACCATCCAGATGAAGACCTGCGACGAGATGAGCTGCGGCATCGCCCAGACCAGCATCATCGCCACCGTCATCGCGATGCGCACCGATGTCGACACCTGCCGCATCAGCAGCGCGATCAGCAGACCGATCAAAACCGAAATGACCACCGACACGACCGTGAACATCGCGGTACGACGTACGACCGCCCAGAAGGTTGGATCGGTGAGCAGCCGGGTGTAGTTGCCCCACCCGACGAACTCGGCCGCCCGCGTGCCCCACAGTTGGGGCTGCTCGTACTTCTGCAGCGAGACGACGGCCATCCGGTAGAGCGGGTACGCCAACAATGTGACCAGCAGAGCGATAGCCGGAATTATCAAGATGTACGGGGTAAAGCGATCCCACTTCTTGCGGCGCCCAGGAATCTCCCGCGGCAAGTCGAGATCGGAGCCTGGTTGAGGCTGGCCGAGCCGGATTTCGTCGCGATCGCCGGTGCGGTCCTGGTCGGTAGCCGTCGTGCTCACCGGCACCGCCTCCTCGCCAGGTCTGGATCGATGTCTGTCCTAAGGGTGCCAGCCCAGCCCCCGAATGTCTTTCGGCGCTGGCTAGGTCGTACCGGATATCGCGTTATACCGGATACGAGGTGGTGGGCCGCCCCATGGTGCGGACGGCCCACCAACTCAGTGCTTAGCCGTTGAGGAGTTTGGTGATCTCTCCATCGGCCCAGGTTGTTGCCTCAGCCACCGACTTCTTGCCGGTCGCGATGTCCCGGAGCATCTGCTGCAGGACGTTGTTGCTCTCGACGTCGGCCCACTTCGGTGCCATCGGCACGAACCAGCTGTTCTTCGCCGCGAGAGCGGTCGCCTCGTTGCCCTGGACCGCGGCGGCCTTGTCGAGCAGGGCGGTCGCGTTGGGCAGCGCGCCCTTGGCGATGAGGCCCTCCTGCGACTTGGTGTCGGTGAAGTACTTCACCCACTCCTGGGCGAGCGCCTTCTCCTTGCTCACGCCGGTGACGGCGATCGCGGAGCCACCGAGGAATGTGGGCAGACCCTTGTCGGCCGATGCGCCCGGCAGCGGAACCGAGGCGACCTTGCCCTTCACCGCGGTGTCAACGTTCGGTGAGTTGGGGTCGTTCGGGTCCTTCTTCTGGCTCTGCACCGCGCCGGCCTCCCAGCCATTGCCGTACAGGAATGCGGTGTGGCCCTGGGCGAAGATGGCGTCCTGGTCGTTCTCGTCCTTGGTCGGATCACCCTTCGAGTAGTTCTTCACCAGGTCGGCCCACTTCTGCAGACCAGCTTGGGCGTTTGACTGCGACAGGGTGCCGGTCCACTTGCCGTCGCCACCCTTGCTGGCGATCTGGCCGCCCTCGCCGTACACCCAGGACATGGCCGCGTACCAATACGCACCCGGCATGTAGAAGGCGGCGAAGTTCTTGTCGGCCGCATTGTCAGCCTTGAGCTTGTCGGCCGCCGCGATCAGATCGGCGTAGGTCTTCGGCGGCTGGAGGCCGGACTTTGTGAGTAGGTCGGTGCGGTAGATCAGCACGCGCGCACCGGCGTAGTAGGGCACGCAGTAGACCTTGCCGTCGAGCGTGCACGGGTCGGCGAGACCCGTCAGCCAGGTGCCGGAATTCTCGAACCTGGACTTGTCGATCTCGGCGAAGGCGCTGTTGAAGACATACTTCGGCATGTCGGTGTTGCCGAGCTCGACCACGTCCGGGGCGTCAGCGCCGGCGAGCGCGGTGTCCAGCCGGGTGTACCGGTTGGCCCACTGCTGGTATTCGACCTTCACCTGGGCCTTGGTCGCTGCGGTGAACCGGGCGTTGGCGTCCTCAACGACGTTTTTCCAGCTCGACTCCGCGTCGACCATGAGCCAGACCTTGATGGTCTTGCCCGTGCCGTCGAGAGCGTTCGGTGCGGGGGTGTTGTTGTCAGAGCCGCACGCAGCCGCCCCGACGAGCGTCGCCGCGAGCGCCGCGGCAATCGCGATCCTTCGCTTCACGCGATCCTCCTTGTGTGATTGCTACTTGTTTCCGCTCGCTGGCTCGCGATGGTGCTACCTGGCAGCGGACGTGCGGGTGCGTCCGTTGAACTCGGAACTCGGGCTCGCGCGACACCGATTCGGCGTGGCGAGTCCGACATCGGCAGCTCACGTGATCTTGGCTTGTCGTCCCGGATCACTTAACTGTCCTATCAGATAAGAGTCTTAACTGTTTCCGAAAGAAATCTCTCCCTACGGCGGCAATCTGTCAAGGGCGTCGGCGAGATCTGCCAAAATGTTATCTGGCGAAGATCACTTCGACGGGCGGCCTGCGCGCCGCAATTATGCCTGTGACCTGCGCAAACGCGGCGCGTGGATCCGTCGTGCGCTGCCACGGCGCGCAAGGGTCTCTCCTGGACACGCGACACGCCCGAACGGCTCCCCGCGCCGTCCCCGCCGCCCCGCCGCCCAGCCGCCCCGCAGTCCCCGCCGCCCCGCAGTCCCCGCCACGTCGCAGTCCCCGCCGCCCCGCCGTCCCCGCCCCGTCGCAGACCCCGCCGCGTCGCAGTCCCCGCAGTCCCCGCCGCGCCACGCAAGTGTCCAACACTCGCCCGGTTCAGCGCGGGCGCAGCGGGCGACTCATGAACACTTGCGATGATCATCTGGCGGGTCACGCACATCGCGAGAGAATCGACCGCGTGCGCGCCGCAGAGATGATCACCGACCCGCTCGACCCACGACTGGCCGATTACCGGGCGTTGACCGATGTCGCCCTGCGGACCAAGTTCGAGGCGCCCCACGGTCTGTTCATCGCCGAGGGAGAGCTCGTTCTGCGGCGGGCGCTGCGAGCCGGGTACCGCGCTCGATCGGTGCTCGTCGACGCCAAGAGGGTCGACCAGATCGAGGACGCCGACGTCGGCGACGCACCCGTCTACGCAGCTGGCCAGGACCTACTTGAGCGGGTGACCGGATTCCACGTCCATCGAGGCGTGCTCGCGTCGTTCCTCCGGCGCCCGCTTCCGACGGCCGCGGAGGTGCTCGGCACGGCCCAGCGGGTCGCGATTCTCGAGGATGTCAACAACCACACCAACGTCGGGGCGGTGTTCCGCGGCGCGGCGGCGCTCGGAATGGACGCGGTGCTCCTCTCTCCGTCATGCGCGGATCCGCTTTACCGCCGCAGCGTGCGCGTGAGCATGGGTGAGGTGTTCGCTGTCCCGTACGCGAAGCTCGAGCCGTGGCCCTCGGCGTTGAGTTCGGTTCGAGAGGCGGGATTCTCGGTACTCGCGCTAACCCCGGCCGTGGACGCCATACCGATTCAGCAGCTATCCGACGAGCAGCGCCGCCGGCCCGCCCTGATGCTCGGCGCGGAGGGGTCCGGGATCTCGCCACCAGCGATGCGTCACGCGCAGGCGCGCGTGGTAATACCGATGCGACGGGGGGTGGACTCCCTCAACGTCGCGGCGGCGGCGGCGGTCGCGTTCTGGGAACTCTGCCGCTGACGAGCCCACTCGCACCCTCCGGAGCCGTCGCGCACGTCATCACGCCGGCCGCCAGCCGCGCGACCGCAGCGCGTCGCGAACCTCTTTCACGAAGCCGCGAAGTCGCTCCGCATTCGCTCGCTGGTCACGTGCAACACGATCCAGCCGGCGGCGACGAGTTGGTTGAGTCGGCGTCGGTCGCGGTGAAACTGGTCGGCCGACGCGTGCCAGAGGCCGTCGTACTCGACGGCGACCTTGTACTCCGGCCACGCAAGATCCGGGTGAAATACGACGCCGGATGGGAGTGCAACCGACCATTGAGCGACCGGCACGGGCAGTCCTTTCAGGACCAACCGGACGCGCAACACGGACTCGGGCGGTGACTGCGCCCCACCGTCCGCGAGCGTGACGGCGCGCTGCGCCATGCGGCCACCGCGTCGGCCGTCACGCCGCGCGGCAAGCTTCTCCAGGTCGGACGGATCGACCAGTCCATTGCGGAGCATGACGTCAACGATCGGGACGGAGATCACAAGATCGTGCCAGCCGGCCACGTCCCAAGCCGTGCGTGCCACCGTGCTCAACTGACACCATTCGAGCCGTTCGATGTCGGCCGGCTCCAGGTCGGTGCGGTGGACAATGAGCCCGTTTCGCGGGCCGAGCGGGGCGGACCGCGGAACGGTGACATGGACGGGGTCGGCAAAGGACGCCGCGTGGTCGACTCCATGCAGGAGCGCGGCCGATCGGCCGGTGATCACAGCGGCGGGCGGAAGGACAAGCGCGGCCGCCTGGCACGCCAGCCGATAATCACGCTCGAGCGGGAAGTCCGCGTACACGTCGTATCGCAGCCGAATCCGTCCGCGGCCGCGCAGCGCCTTGGGTGCCAGAAGGCCCTTGTCGACGGCGTCGCTGCCGCGAAACACCTGCCAGGACAACGCTTCCGGCCGCCGCACGTCCATTGCCATAGATCAAGCCTGATGCAACGACGCCGCGGCCGGAACCCCCTGTGGATAGCAAGCGATCATGCAGCCTCGAGGCCTGTGGATAACTCCCGGCCGCCCGTTCGACGCATGATCAGCGCGACTCTTCAACACTCGCCCGGTCCTGCGCTCGGAAACAGGGCGAGTCTCAAACACTTGCCCCGAGATCGGACACTTGCCCCAAGATCAGGCTTGCAGCCCGTTTGGCGGGCCGCCGTCTGGCCCCGTTTGGCGGGCCGCCGTGGGGCTACCGCGGGCCGCCGTCGGGCCTCGTTTGGCGGCCGCCGTGGGGCTACGGCGGGCCGCCGTCGGGCGTGAGGCGCGAGGCTGTCCAGGCCAGGCCGAGGCCGGAGGCCAACAGAACCATGGCGGCGATGACGAGCAGGAACTGCCAGGAGAGGTACGCCGCGGCGATCGCCACCGCGACCGCGAGGAGCATCAACCACCCGTCAGCCCGGTTGAGCATGCGCGAGGCGAGGACGGCACATCCGAGCGCGAACCATCCAAGCGCCAGCAGGATGAGGCCCCAGACGCCGAGCCATCGACTGACATCTCCGTCGAAGAAACCCGCCTCAAGGGTCGCGGCCGTCCCCGCGGTGATCTCACGCGTGACGCTGGTGACCGACGGACGAGCCAGTCCGATTACCCCGAGCATCGGCGCGAGAAGGACCGTTCCCAAGAGCGACATGATCAAGGCAGTCAACGCCCAACGCCGGCCGGGCGTCGGAACCAGAAGCGCGGCCAGTGCGATCATGCCGAGCAATCCAAGCACGAGGCCGAGCACCGTCACGACGAGCCACGTGCCGCCCGACTGCCCGGTGGGGCCGCCGTGGGGGGTCGGCCAACCCCATACCCCGGCCAGGGCGAAGCTGAACGCCGCACCAGGCACCGCCCACACGACCGCGCGGGCGAACCGACGTATCGATCGGGCCCACGCCGCATCCGCGGTGTCATGCGGCGCCTCAACCGCGGCACCCATCTCGATCAACGGAATCTCATGAAGGTCGTACACGTAGGTGCGCCGCTCGCCCTGGTCAGCGGCGCGGCCGGAGGCGTCCACGTTCCGGTCATGGGCGTAAGGATCAATCCCGTACGCGGTGTCGGAGTACAGGTGGTCAAAGCGGGGATCCGCGAAGGGGTCTGCGGCCGGCCCCTGATTTGCATCGACCGCTACCGCCCGCGCGGTGGACCCGGCCGGGGGGTCCGGCGGCGGCTGCGCCGCTGGAGGCCCCGCTGCCTCAGCGACCGCGCCGTCGGCCGTCACGTCGGCCGCGATTCGAGTTATCCGCGGATCAGAAACGACCTTGCCGTTGATCGTCGTGTGCCCGTCCGCCCCCGCCTTTTTGTGCGCGCGTGCCATCTTCTTTGTCCGCCCCCCGCATTGCCCCTTTGATCGCCTCCGGCGAAGGCGGCGCATTGATCGCCTCCGGCGAAGGCGATGTGTGCCGCCGGAAACGTCACCCGGCCTCCATCACAGATCGTGGCAGGGGCCGGGGTGGCTCACACGAAGTTGCCGGATTTGGCCGAGACCTTCTCGTCAGGCGATCAACGCGGCTCGGGCTCCGAACCTCGCTCGGGCTGGGCTTGCGGTATGGGGTCGGTCTGCGCTTGCTGACCGAGAATCTCGCTGGGAGCGGCGCCCGGTGCCGGGGGCAGACCCTTCTGCCCCTCGGCCGCGGCGACGGCGGCGGCGGCCGCTGCCGTGGCGGCCGCCTCTTCAGCTGCGGCGAGCGCCTCCTTGGCGGCCTCGGGATCCGTCGTCGGCGCGAACGCCTCCTCGCCCTCCCGCGCCGGCGCGAGGCCTAAACCGCCGAAGGCGCCGCTGATGCCCTCGAGCGCCTTGGTCAGCTCGGCCGGGACGATCCAGATCTTGTTGGAGGCTCCGGCGGCGATCTGCGGCAGCGCCTGCAGGTACTGGTACGCCATCACCTTCGAGTCCGCGTTGGCCGCGTGGATCGCGCCGAACACGGTACTGATGGCCTTCGCCTGTCCGTCTGCCTGCAGGATTCGGGCCTGCCGGTCACCGTCGGCGCGCAACACGGTGGCCTGCTTGTCGCCCTCAGCGGTGAGGATCTGTGACTGCTTCACACCCTCGGCGTTGAGGATCGCGGCGCGCCGGTCCCGCTCGGCTCGCATCTGCTTCTCCATCGAATCGCGGATGCTCGGCGGCGGCTCGATCGCCTTGATCTCGACCCGGGTGACCTTGATGCCCCAGCGTCCGGTCGTCTCATCCAGCACGCCGGAGAGGTGGCGGTTGATCTCTTCGCGGCTCGTCAGCGCCTTCTCCAGGTCGAACGAGCCGATCACGTTACGCAGGGTAGTGACGGTCAGCTGCTCGATCGCCTGCAGGAAGTTGGCGATCTCGTATGTCGCCCGGACCGGATCGACCACCTTGAAGTAGAGGACGGTGTCGATCGACACGACCAGGTTGTCGGAGGTGATCACCGGTTGGGGCGGGAAGCTCACCACCTGCTCGCGCATGTCCACTTTGGTGCGTACCGCGTCGATGAACGGAACCAGGAGATTCAGTCCGGGGCGCAGCGTCCGCTGGTACTTGCCCAGCCGTTCCACCACGTCCATCCGTTGCTGTGGCACCACCCGGACAGCCCGCGTCAGGGTCACCACCACGACGAGCGCGATTCCCGCAACCAGCACCCAGATGAAGATCTCAAACGGATCCATCGACTATTCCTTCCACACCAACGCGGTGGCGCCCTTGACCTCGACCACACGAACGAGCACGCCGGCGTCAATGACCTGTGTGGCATCATACGGGCGCGCCCGCCACAGCTCGCCACCGATCTTGACCATACCGCGGTCCTCTCCGACCTGCTCCACGACGGTTGCCTCCGCGCCCTCGATGGCGTCCAGGCCCATCACCGCCGGCTCGGCTCCCTTATGGATATGCCGCTTGATGGCCGGCCGGACGGCGAAGACGCCAAGGCCCGAGACGACGGCGAAGACCAGGACCTGGATCGGCACCGGCGCGATCAAGCCCACCGCGGCGGCGGCGAAGGCGCCACCCGCGAGCATGATCAACACGAAGTCCAGTGTGAAGAGCTCGGCGACAGCGAGCAGAACGCCGGCGAGAAGCCAGATGACGGGCACACGTCAATCGTGTCACGCCGAGTCGAGTACCGGCGACCCTGGCAAATCCGGCGAGTCGGGCAGGCAAGCTAGGTTGCGGACCTGCCGTTGGAAGAAGGGAGCGGCGCGCATGGCGCATGCGGGATCGGATCGAGCCCCGATCGAATACCGATCGGTGTCCCTGGCCGCCGGTGACCATGACGGTACGGGCACCGCGCCGGCCGGCGTGGCGCTGCTCGCTCCAGGCGGGGTACGGGAATACACCGACCCTTTCGGCCGGCCGCCTGTCTCCCGAAGCTACGTCCAGGGCGCCTGGACCTCACCTGAGATCACGCCGGATTCGAACTTCGCCGGAGGCGATCAACGCGGTACCTTCGCCGAGCTCGTCGCGACCTGGCACGCACGGACGCCGGGGGCGAGCTGGATCGAGGTCGCCGCCCGGGCCCGTTCCGTCCGGACGCACGAGTGGTCGAGATTTCTGACGCTGGCCCGATGGGCCGACCACGACACCAGCATTCACCCGACATCGGTGCCGGACGAATCCTGCGACATCGCCGCCGTCGCGACCGACACGCTGCGTATCCCCGGCGGTGCAGACGCATGGCAGCTTCGGACGACTCTGTTGCGGCCAGCGACCGAATCGCTCGCAGCCGACCCACTCGCGGACGCTTCGCTCGCGGACGCTTCGCTCGCGGGCGACCCGGTCGACGGCCCGGTGTTGACCTACGCCGGCGTCCTGACCTCGGGCCCTACTCAGACGGCGACCGCGACGAGCGCGGCCGGACCAGGGGCCGGCCACATGCTCGACGTGCCGACGTTGTCGCAGCGCATCCACGCCGGCCACTACCCCGAGTGGGGCGGTGGGGGTGAGGTCTGGTGCAGCCCGACCTCGGTGGCCATGGTGCTCGCCTACTGGGGCACCGGGCCGGACCGCGACGCCCTCTCCTGGGTTCCGGCCGATTACCCGGACCGGCCCGTGTACCACGCCGTCCGGCACTGCTGGGACCACGCGTACCGCGGCGCCGGTAACTGGTCGTTCAACGCCGCGTACGCGGCGCGCTTCGGCCTGCGTACCTTCGTCACCCGGCTGCGCGACCTCACCGAGGCGGAGGCGTTCATCCGGGGCGGTGTCCCGCTGGTCGCGTCGCTTCGGGTCAATCCGGCCGACCTCAGCGGCGCCGAATACACCTCCAACGGACACCTGCTCGTGATCACCGGATTCACCGACGGTGGCGACGTCGTCGTGAACGACCCGGCTGCGCGGGACCTGGCGACCCTGCGCCGCGTCTACCGGCGCCACGAACTCGAGCACGCGTGGCGTGGCGGCAGCGGTGGGGTCGTCTACATTATTCATCCATCCTCCGTGGAGCTGCCGCCACGCCCGGCGCAGCCGAACTGGAACTGGTAGCCGATGGTCCTGTCGTTGAACACCGTCAAACGCGTCGACGAACTCGTCGCCCGTACCCAGGCCGATGGGCGCGTTCCGTCTGTCATCGCCGCGGTAGTGCGCGACGGCACCGTTGCCCACGTAACCGCGGCGGGTGAGGTGCCATCGGCCGATCGCGACACGCAGTATCGGATCGGTTCGATCACCAAGAGCCTCACCGCCGCCGTCGTGTTGAGGCTGCGCGACGAGGGATTGCTGAGCCTGGACGACCCGCTCGTCGAGTACCTGCACCTCGCCGCCGACGTCGCGTGGGATGTCGGGCGAGTGCGCGTGCGTGAGCTTCTCGCCCACGCGGCCGGAATGCAGCGCGAGCCCGATGGGGTTTGGTGGGAGCGCTCAGCCGGTGGCTCCCTGGCCACATTGCTTGAAGGCATCACCGCGGAGAAGCTCGCATTCGGCTCGTACGGGCGTTTCCACTACTCGAATCTGGCCTACGGGCTGTTGGGCGGGCTCATCGAGAGGCTGACCGGTGAGTCGTGGTGGGATGCCGTCTCAGAGCGGGTGCTTCGCCCGCTGGGCATGGCGCGGACCACCTACGATCCCCAGGAACCGTTCGCGCGCGGATACGTTGTTCATCCGTGGCACCACACGCTGCGCGAGGAACCGCGCCACGACGCTGGAGCGATGGCGCCCGCCGGGCAGCTATGGTCAACGGCCCAGGACCTGTCCCGGTGGGCCGCCGCGCTCGCCGCCCCGAACGCCACCGCCCCGAACGCCACCGCCCCGAACGCCACCGCCCCGAACCACCCAGTCCCGTCGGCGGCAATCGTCAGCGAAATGGCCTCGCCCGCGGTCATCGCGGATCCCGACGCCTGGACCGATGGGTACGGCTTGGGTCTGCAACTATGGCGAAAGGGCGAACGGATCTACATCGGACACACCGGCTCGATGCCCGGGTATCTTGCCGTTCTGGCCGTACACCGCGGCTCGAGCACTGGCGTGGTGGCATTCGCGAATGCCTACTCCATTCACGGCTCGACGATAGGCCAACTCGGACTGTCCATCTTGGATGCTGTCATTGACAATGAGCCCACGTCATCGCCCGCGATCTGGCGGCCGGGCGTTGCGCCTCCGGCCGATATCGAGCTGTTGTGTGGGCGCTGGTGGTGGATGGGTCGCGAGTTCGAGGCACGCTGGGACTCCGGCCGGGCCGAACTCGTCATCACGGGCACCCGCCCCGCGGCCGAGGCGTGGCGCTTCGTTCGCTTGGAGCCGGACCGGTGGCTCGGCCGTACCGGCGAGAACGCCGGCGAGGTACTCAACGTGCTCCGCGACGAGGACGGCGCGGCAACAGCGCTGGATATCGCCACGTTCGTTTTCACCCGCGATCCCCTGCCCGAATCCTAGGCGGACCGCCGCAGGACAGCTTGATCACCGCAAGTCTTCCACACCCGCCCCTGAAGACCGAGCCCAGCCGGGCGAGTGTCGAACACTCGCGGCGGTGGGCGGGCCGACCGGCCCGCCCACCGTCGCGCAGAAAGCGCCGCTCCTTAGTGGTCAAACACCTGGAACTCGGCGATTCTCACATTGAGCGCCTGGAGACTCGCGGTCGTACAGTCGGTGAACGCTCCAGGGTCAGCGTCCTGCTCACCCTGGTAGTCCGGCGTACCCGTGCACTGGTTGGTCAGCACCTCGAGGCGCTGGTGCGTCGCCTTCGTCTTCGGGACGAGGAACGACTCGATGATCAGCTCCGGAGCCCTGGGCCGCGGCGCAACCGATGGGAACGCATCGGCCGGGCTCGTGAAGATGACGTGGAAGTCGCCCGGGTTCGCGCACGTGACCCCGCCGGTGGCTTCACACGCCAGCACCCGGAACTGCCGTAGCGCCGAGAATCGGCTCTGGGCGGCGCCGTCCGGGTCGGTCTGGATCTGCGGGCGCAGCAACGCACTGACCTGCACCCGGCGTACCTGTGTGGCCCCGCCGGCCAGATCCACGGTGACCTGCTTGCCCGCCACCGTGCTGCCGAGCGAGGCCCAGTTCGTGGCCTCGTCGTCGTCCACGAGCCGGGCAAGGTTGATGCCGTCGCCGGACGCGACAGCACCGGCCGCGCCGGAGGCGAGGTTGGGCCACATCTGGACCGGAAGGTCCTTCAACTGGCCGGCCGCGTAGGTGACCGGGCCCACCCGAACGTGCCCGCGCCCGGGTGCCTGGACGATGAACTCGTACGTCCCCGGAACCAGGCTCACCTGGTTCGACAGCGGAGTGGCCGCGTCGGTGTCGGCAACCGGCACCGCCCGGGCCTGGTACGGACCGACGTAGAGCTTCGCGCCGGAAACGACGGCGTCGTTCTCGTCCGTCGGGATGAATGTCACCGTCGCCTCATTCGCGTACGGCGAGGCGAAGCTCGGCACCGGATTGGCGTCACCGTTCCCGTTGCTCGACGCACCCTCGCCGAGACCGCGCTTGGCGAACGCGTTCCACAACAGATCCTGGTTCGCCCCGCCGAATCGGAGCATGTCGGCTGCGAGCAGCGCGTCCCTCGAGTCGACCATGCTCACCGCGCTGATCGCCATGAGCGGGAACGAGTCGAAGACGAGCTGCACCCAGCGCCGGTTGCCCGGGCACGCGGTGACCGGTGTGGCACCGTTGGCACACGACTTCTGCAACGCGGCGCTGCCGGCACCGTATCGCGCGATGAGCGCGCTGCGGATGTCGAAGTTCGTCGCGCTCCAGACCTCACCGGACGCGTGGACCTGCAGCCCGACGAAGTCGTAGTCGATGTGGCTGTAGTTGAGCGGGCTGGCGCTCATGTTGTAGTTGCGGATGCCGGCGACCGGGTCCTTGGTGACGTACTCGCCGATCGTGAACGCCCGCTGCCCGGCCGGCGAGTAGCCGTGCTCGAACAGGTACTCGACGGCCATGAGGTCGGACCAGCTTTCGCTCATTCCCTGTGGCGAGCTGAGGCCGCTGTTCGGTCCGGCGATCATCCGGTTGGTTATGGCGTGAGTGTACTCGTGCGCGATCACCGACATGTCGAAATCGCCGTCGACGCACGGTGCATAGAACGAGCCGGCGATCGGCTGCCAGAGGTACATGTTCGTGATCGGAGCGATGCCGTCCGCGCCGGTGATCTGGTTGGCGTTGTCCCGCGCTTGGAAGAGCGGGGGACCGCCGGTTACCCCACCGGCCTGCGCGTTGCCCCGCTCACGGTCGTTTCCGAGGCCGCCGAGGCCGAAGTTGTCGTTCTGCATGTTGAACAACGCCTCGGTGAACCCGAGGTGGTAGGACCAGTCGTGCATGCGGTTGTGCATCGCGAACAGGTTCGCCCGGGCGGCGTCGATGTCGTTGCGCTGCGGCGACGTGAACGTCGTGGCGGGGTTGCACGCCTGCTGGAACCACTGGTTTGTGTAGTCGTAGGTGTAGTCACGGTCGGGGCGCGCGGTCGCCGTTTCGGTCCCGACGCTGAATGCGTTGTTGTTGAACCAGTTGTGCACTGCGATCGCGTTGTTGCCGCTCGTCGTGGTGGTCGAAGTGCCGGTCGCGGGGTCCACGTCCCACGGAAGCGGCGAGGCCGACGTCCCGACAACCTCATCGCAGCCGAGGCCCGGGCCGAAGCACCAGTGGACTCGAGTGTCGGTCGATGAGTAGTCGGTCGGTGGACGGTTCGGGAAGACCTCCCATTCGGGGTTGTCCACGTCGGAATCGACGAGGTTCTCGCGGACGAGGACTCCACCGTCGCGGGCATCCACGTAGGTCGAGAATGCCAACGGCTCGCCGCCCTGGAGATTGGCGCCGAAGATGACCTCGTACGCGGCGCGCGTGCCCCGGTCGGCGGTGGGCACCGCGACCAGCTCGGTCCGCACGATCGTGGCGTCGGATACGCCCGCGTCGCGGAGGGCGATCCGCTCCCCCTCGGCGGCGGACAAGGTGGCCGGGGCGGGTGCCGAACCGTCGCGGGCCAGCGATGAGCTCACGTACCAGGCAGCCCCGTCACGGATCCCGATGGACAACATCCCGTCCACGGCCGACGCCAAGCCACCGAAGCGCTGGCGCAGCAGGACGGCCGAGCCCCGACCCATCGGGGCGACGGTCACCAACTCGAGGGCGGCGGCACCGCTCGCGGTCAGCCCAAGTAGGTCCCGGTTGGTGTCGATGTACGCACGGGCCGCAACCACGGGGTCGGCCGGCAACCCGGTGGCCAGCGGCGTGCCGGTCGATGCGAGCACCGCGGGCGTCCCCAACGCGTTCCAGCGGGCGCGGGCGCCGACGGAGGCGGCCTTCGCACGCTGCTGGGAGGTCGGTGCGACCTGCCCGGTCCGGTTGTCTTTGATCTTGTCCTTGGCCTGGTCGCCGGGCATCTTGACCGTCGATTGGCTGTTGATCAGGACTCCGCCGGGTGCGGCGGAGCTCACTGACTCGGATGCGAGGATGAGCACGGCTGCGGTCAGCAGCGCGACGGATCCCGCAAACGCACGAGAGTTGGTGCGCATTGATCCCTCCTCAATCGAACGACTTTTTGCCGTCGATGGGAGACATACAGCAATTCGCATCGAGCCGCAAACGCTCGAACTTGTAGTGATCGATTCCCTGACCCCGTTGGTCGATCCATCGCCGGGACGCCGGTGTACAGGCGGGCAGCTTCGGCGGCGCCCGCGCGACTGGCATTTTCGCCGCTCGTAGGCACGTCGCACGCGACAGGGCGCGGCTCAACCCGTACCCTTTCCTGCATGTCCTCCGCACGGACCCTGACCGCCCGGACGCGCCGTTCGGCGCGGTTCGTCACGTGGGCGCGGGCGTGGCGGGCGGGCATCGTCTCGTACGACGACGTCGCCGACGAGACCGAGCAGGACGAGGAGCACCT
The DNA here is from genome assembly GCA_045403155.1 of Micromonosporaceae bacterium. Classification (GTDB taxonomy): domain Bacteria; phylum Actinomycetota; class Actinomycetes; order Mycobacteriales; family Micromonosporaceae; genus JAXIPB01. The sequence goes on along the minus strand of JAXIPB010000032.1, from coordinate 20,510 downwards.
GGTCGCGGATGCGCCCGACACGTGGACCGACATCCCCCTGCGGGAAGCGATCCGGGCGCTGTCGCGGCTGCATCCCGACGAGATCCGCCTGGTGCTCCCGGCGCCCGGCGATCCGCGGGGGCTGCCGGGGCCGAGCCCCTTTACCGCGGGTGCTCTCGAGGCAGGCGAGGGGGTTATCGCGGCCGGGTTGGGCCTGGTGCCGCAGGTGCGCACGCATGTCTCCGGGTCCGGCGACACGTTCGAAATCGTGGTGTGGCAGGCGTACCCGATGCCCAACAATGGCGCCGGGGACGGCGCGCTCGCCGAGCCCGGCGCGGCGGCGGCCGAGGCCGACCTCTCCGCGGCGTTGGCCGAGGCGACGGCTACCCTGACCCGCCTGGACGTGGCCGCGTGGCGCCCCGAGCTGGCCGGAGCACTGGCCGCGCTGCGCCGCCCCGACAACGGAACCGATCTACCACCTGGATTCAGCCCGCGAGCCCGCCGGCTGTTCGCTCGGGCCAGTGTCCTCGACCGGGTCCTGGCGCTGGCCGCCGAGGTGGCTCCGGGCGGCGCCATCAACGGATTCGAGGCGCAGCAACGCGATGCCGCGTTACGGCCACTGACCGTGGCCTGCCGGCGAGCGCTCGTCGCGGCGTGTAACTCTCCGCTCGAACCGTAGCCGCACGCTAGATTCCAGCGGGCATCAGGTTCTGGCCGGGGCGTCAGGTTCTGGAGGGCGTCAGGGGTCCAGGCGGGCATCAGGTTCTGGTGGGGCGTCAGGTTCTGGCGAGCGTCCGGGCGACGATGGCCAGATCGGCGCGGAACCCCTCGTACGCGACGTCGCGGTTGTCGGCCCGCAGGATCGCCGACGGGTGGAGGGTGGCGAGGAATCTCGCTGGAGGATCGATCCTCGGAAAGTCCTCGGGATGCTCGGCGGACTCCGGCCACGGAAGAAGCTCGCCGCGTGACCGGGTGACCCTAAAGGACGGTCCGGCGAGCGCCGCTGCCGCGGTCGCGCCGAGCGCCACCACGACGCGCGGGCGCAGCATGGCGAACTCGGCCGTAAGCCACGGTCGGCACGCGGCGATATCGACCGGGCCCGGCTTCTGGTGGATCCGCCGCGGGCCGCGCTGCTCGAACTTGAAGTGTTTGACGACATTGGTCACGTAGGCGCGCTTGGGATCGAGGTTCACCTCCACCAACGCCTGGACCAGCAGTCGACCGGCGGGGCCGACGAACGGCCGCCCGCGCCTGTCCTCCTCGTCGCCCGGCTGCTCGCCCACGAGCACGTAGTCGGCGTCGAGCAGACCGGCCGAGAAGACCGTCTGGGTGGCGTCCCGGTAGAGGTCGCACCCGCTGCAGCCGGCCGCGGCGGATCGCAACTCTTCCAATGACGCCCCGTCGGGCACGAACCGCTGCGCACCTGGCTTGTGAGGTTGCATAGGTCGACCGTAATGGCTACGACCGAAGGCAGCAGCCGGGCGGACAAGCGTCCCATACCGGCAAGGAGCCCAGCCGCGTGCGGGGGGCGGCGGGGTCGAGCCGCTCGAGGATGAGGTCGCGAACCATTGCGACGAAGCGAGAGTCGGCGCCCGGCGTCGCGGCCCGAGCGAACCGCAGACCCAGCCGCCGGGCTGTGGCCGCCGCCTCGACGTCGAGGTCCCAGAGCACCTCGACATGGTCGGATGTGAAGCCGATCGGGCTCACCGCGACGCCTCCTAAACCTCGTTCCGCGAGCGCCTCGAGATGGGTGTTGATGTCGGGCTCGAGCCACGGCACGTGTGGCGGCCCGGAGCGCGACTGCCACACCAGATCCCAGTCCAGGCTGGGGCCGGCCGCGGCGGCGACGAGCGTCGCCGTCTCCCGCAGCTGTGCCGAGTAGCGCCCGCCATCCGGTCCGCTGTGAGCGTCCATAGCGGACGGTATCGAGTGCGCGGTGAACACAAGCCGGGTTGTGGCGCGGTCCATATCAGACAATGCCGAGTGCGCGGCGTCGGCGTGCGGCCGGACGAAACCCGGGTGGTCATGGTAGTGCCGGATCTTGTCAATGGCCGGCGCGCCGGGTCCCGCCGCCGCTCGTGCGGAATCGAGATCCTCGAGGTACTGCCGGCACGACGAGTACGACCCGAACGGGCTCGTGACGAACGCGAGCGCTTGCCGGACGCCGTCGTCGCGCATCGCCACCAGAGTCTCGGCGAGGAACGGATGCCAGTTGCGGTTGCCCCAGTACAGTGGCAGAGCGACTCCCGCCTCGTCCAGGCTCACCCGGAGGGCGGCGAGCAGGTCGCGACACTGGGCATTGATGGGTGAAACTCCGCCGAAGTGCTGGTAATGCTCAGCGACCGCCGCCAACCGCTGATCGGGCACGCCCCGGCCGCGTACGACGTTGCGAAGAAACGGCATGACGTCGTCGGGACCCTCCGGTCCACCGAAGGAGACCAGCACCACGGCGTCGTACCCCATACCGGACATCCTTCCCTGGCGCCCGCGCCCTACCCTGGCAGGGTGACGGTCTTCACAATCTGGCCCGAGGACGTCGTGTGGCATCGGGTCTCGCCGAAGTTGTTCTTCATCGAGCTGCTCTCGTACCTCACCGGGCTCGCGGTCATATCGGGGATCTGCCTGGCGGTGTGGTTGATCTTCGACTTCCAGCCGGCGTTGTGGGTGGCCGGCGGGTTCGCCGTCCTCACGTTGATCCGGCTGCTCTTTCTCCCGCGCAGTCTGCGCTCATGGGGCTATGCCGAGCGCGCCGACGACCTGCTCGTTCGGCACGGTCTCATGCTTCGCCGGCTCTCCATCGTCCCCTATGGACGGATGCAGTTCATCGACGTGACGGCCGGACCGGTCGAACGAGTCTTCGGGCTCGCCACAGTGCAGCTCCACACGGCGGCCGCGGCCACCGACGCAAAGATTCCCGGCCTTCCGCCGCACGAGGCCGCCCGACTGCGCGACCGCCTCGCGGAACTCGGTCAGAGCCGGGCGGAGGGTCTGTGACCGAGCCAGGTCCAGTCACCGAGCCAAGGGCTGCGACCGAGCCACGCCAGCGCCTGCACCCGCTGACCCCGATCCTGCGCGGCGGCCGGCTCGCCGCTCTGGCTATCGTCGCCATTTCTTGGCAGGGCTACGAGAATCTGGGTACGCAGCGGTGGCTGCTCGCCGTTGCCGTGGTGGCCGTGCTGGTGCTCATCGGATCGGTGGTGAGCTGGCTCAACACCGGATACCACGTGGTCGGGCGCGAGTTGCGGATCTACGAGGGTCTGCTGTGGCGGCGTACCCGGGCAATCCCGCTCGAACGGCTGCAGTCGGTGGAGCTCGTCCGGGGCGTACTCGCCCGGCTCTTCGGCCTCGCCGAGCTGCGACTCGAGGTAGTCGGCGCGTCCAAGACCGAGGCACCGTTGGCGTACCTGACGGTCGGGCAGGCAACTGCGCTGCGCAGGCGACTGCTCGAGCTGGCCAGGGCCGGACGGCCGGTTGCGACGGCCACACCGGCGCCGGCGACCGCGGCTGGGGTGCCGGCGGCCACAGTTGAGGTGCCGGTGGCCGGCGAGCGGCTCATCCACGTCATCAAAAACCGCGACCTGGTCGTATCGCAGTTGCTTCGTCCGCAGTGGTGGGCGCTTCCGTTCGCGATCGCCGCGCCGATATTCTTCTTCGCCAACGAGGCGCAGCTCAGCTTCATCGCGGTCGCCAGCATGATCACTGCCGTGATCGGCGCGGTTCAGGCGCCCGTGCGCGCGATCCTCGGCGACTGGAACTTCACCCTCGGCATTGCCGTGGACGGTCTCCGCATCCGGCGCGGGCTTCTGGAGACGCGGAGCCAGACCGTTCCTCCCGGCCGGATCCAATCCGTCGGCGTTCAGTGGCCGCTCCTCTGGCGCGGGCATGGGTGGGTGCGGGCACAGATGCACGTCGCCGGGATGTCGGGCGGCGAGCGGGACAATGAGCGGGCCGGTCTGCTGCCGGTCGGAACGGTCGCCACCGCCGAACGGGTGATCAGCGAGTCGATGCCGGCATTCGTCCTGACTGCGGTCGCGGTGAGAGCGGTCCCGGCTCGGGCGAAGTGGTTGGCACCGCTGCGCCGATATGTTCTCGGGTACCAGCTCACCGACGCCGCCTTTGTCACCCGCGACGGCCTGCTCACCCGGCGGCTCGTCATCGTGCCGTACGGCCGGATCCAGAGCGTACGGATCCGGCAGGGACCGGTGCAGCGCCTTTTGCGTCTCGCCAGCGTATGGGCGGACACCGCGGGCGGGGGCCTCGACGCGGTGGCACTCCACCGCGACGTCGCCGAGGCGAAGGCCCTCGCATTGGAGCTCGCGGACCGCTCGCGTGCCGCCCGCCCCATACCGTCCCGTCCATAGCGCGGCCCTGGCCCATAGCGCGCGCTCGGCCCGCGGCGCAGCCCGGCCGGCCGGAAGATCGCCGTTCTCCGGCAAAACGTGCAGTCTGGCTTAGTCTGGCTTGACGTTTTGTCGGAAGACGAAGATCTTGGTCGGGCCCGCGCGCCCGTCAGGCGCCAATCGCGTGGAAGCCGCCGTCGACGTGGAGGATCTCGCCCGTGGTGGCCGGGAACCAGTCCGACATGAGCGCCACACAGGCCTTGGCGGCGGGTTCCTGGTCGGTGAGATCCCAGCCGAGCGGGGCTCGACCGACCCAGGCATCCTCGAACGCCTCGAATCCGGGAATCGACTTGGCGGCCATCGTGCGAAGCGGCCCCGCCGAGACCAGGTTGACGCGGATGCCCTTGGGCCCGAGGTAACGCGCGAGGTATCGATTGGCCGACTCCAAGCCGGCCTTGGCCACGCCCATCCAGTCGTAGACGGGCCAAGCCTGCGTCGCGTCGAAGGTCAGGCCGACCAGCGAGCCACCCTTGCCCATCAGCGGTTCGGTCGCCACCGCCAGGGCCTTGTACGAGTACGTCGACGCGTGCAATGCGGTGGCGACGTCTTCCCACGGCGCCGTCATAAAGCCGCCACCGAGCGTGCTCTGCGGTCCGAAGGCGATGGCATGGAGCACGCCGTCGAGTCCGTCGACGTGTTCGCGGACCCGATCGGCCAGCGAGTCGAGCTGCTCGCTGTTCGTGGCATCGAGCTCCACTATGGGCGCCTCTGTGGGCAGCCGTTTCGCGATCCGCTCCACAAGGGAGAGCCGGCCGTACCCTGTCAGCACCACCTTTGCACCCTGCTCCTGAGCCAGTCGCGCGACCGAGAACGCGATGGACTGATCGGTGATCACGCCAGTGACCAGCAGCCGCCTTCCGGCCATCAATCCAGTCACGCTGCCTCCTTCTGTGTGCCGTGTGCGCGTCCTGTGCCGTGCGCGCGTCGATCATGAGCTGACGGTCGGAAACCCGCGTCGATCATGACCTCCAAATCATGATCGCGCGGAAGAGGGGGGTCAGTGGCCCATGCCCAGGCCGCCGTCGACCGGGATCACGGCGCCGCTGACATAGCCCGCGGCGTCGCTTGCAAGCCACGTGATCGCAGCGGCCACCTCATCCGGAGTGGCGAAGCGGCCGGCCGGGATCGCCTTGCGGTACTCGGCTTGCCGCTCGTCGGGCAGCGCGGCGGTCATGTCCGTCTCGACGAAGCCGGGGGCGACGACGTTCGCGGTCACATTCCGGCTGCCCAGCTCGCGGGTGATGGAGCGGGCCATGCCGACAAGGCCGGCCTTGCTGGCGGCGTAGTTCACTTGGCCCGCACTGCCATACAGTCCCACCACCGAGGAGACGAAGATCATCCGCCCCCAGCGTCCCCGTACCATCTTGGTCGCGGCCCGGCGGGCGCAGCGCCAGGCGCCGGTCAGGTTCGTGTCCAGCACCTTCGTGAACTGCTCCTCGCTCATGCGCATCAGCAGCGTGTCGTCGGTCATGCCGGCGTTGGCAACGAGCACCTCCACCGGGCCGAGTTCGGCCTCGATCGTCGTGAAGGCGGCGTCCACGGCGTCCGCGTCGGTGATGTCGCAGGTCACTCCGTAGATACCCTCCGGGGCGCCGCTGCCGCGATGGGTGATCGCCACCCGGTCGCCCTGCTTGGCGAATGCCTGCGCGATCGCCAGTCCGATTCCCCGGTTACCGCCGGTGACCAACACGGTGCGCGCCATGGTCCGCCTCCAACCCTCGAAGATCCCTCGCTGAGAGTAGGCGCTACCGCCTGGTAGCAGGCAATCGGGAGCTTCCGCCGGAAGATCGCCCTTCGCGGAACGCATGCGACGTGCGGCGTGACCTTCCCACGAGCGAGCGAGATCTTGGGGCCGAACGGATGATCCGCAAGGGTGCCAACGGCGGAGCCGAGACGGCGGTGCGCCCGATAGCATCGATGGCAGTACGGGTCCGTGCTGGTATCGACCGCGGGAGGTGATCGCTGTGCGAGATAGCGATCCTCCTAGTCGTGGCAGGAACCTTCCGTCAGCCCGGCTGAGGAGCGGGATCACTCCCGCCGGACCGCCGCGATAGCGCCGCGCTGACTCAGCTTCGCCACGACTAACCCCGCATGCCGTTGCCCTCCGGTGCGGCGGGGAGACCCGCGCGCCGTCGATCTCGCCGGGAGCCGTCGATGAACCGATACACCGCCCCATTGGGGTTCACTCTCGTTGCCATCTGGATCGCCGTCGTCTTCGTGCTGTCCAGCGGCGTCGTCCACTGATCAGCCGGGGCAGGTGTACGACACTTGCCCGGTCGCGCCGAGCCAACCCGGGCGACTCATGAACACTTGCGACGACCTTGGCCGAGCCAGGCCCAAACTCAGGGCAGTCGGGACGTCCAGAGCATGCTCATGCCGGCGGCGCCGAGGGCGAGCGCGAGGCCGAAGCCGATGAACCACACCCCGATCTCCTTGGCCTTCGTCCGGAAGCCGATCGAGCTACCCATGTCCTCGTACACCTGCTTGAGCGTTTCACCGGTGGCCGCCTCGTAGAAAAACCCCCGAGTGGACTCCGCCAACTGCTCGAGCGCGCCCCGGTCCACCGGCACCCGCTGGGCGCTTCCATTGATGTCGACTATGCCCGTGTCCGTACCGAACGCGATCGTGGACACGGGAACGTTCGCCGCCGACGCCGCGGCCGCCGCCTCCTCAATGGAGCGCCCAAACGTCCGGTATCCATCGGAGAGCAGGACGATGCGTGCGGGTGGCGCACCCTGGGCGCCGTCGGGTGGCACCGCCGCTATCGCCTCCAGACAGCTGAAGACCGCCTCGCCCGTCGCGGTCGCCTCGGCCAGCTGCAACCCGTCGATCGCCGATACGACGGCCGAATGCTCCTTCGTCGGCGGCACCAAGACATTCGCCGACTTCGAGAAGGCGACCAGGCCGACGTTGAACTGCTCGGGCAGCTGATCGACGAACTCCTTCGCCGCCCCCTGAGCGGCCACGATCCGCGACGGCTCGACGTCCTCGGCCATCATCGACAGCGAGACGTCCAGGGCCAGCATCACGGTGGCGCGCTCCAGCGGCTCCCTCACATCGATCGACGGGCGTGCCAGCGCGAGCGCCAACAGCATCATGCTCGAGAGCAGCGCTACCGCGGGAGCGTGCCGCCGGATTCGACCGATGCCGCCGGGCGCGACGGAACGGATCAGGTCGACGTTGGAGAAGCGGACCGCGAACGCCTTACGCCGACGCTGGCGCCAGACATAGACCCCCGCCATGGCCAGCACCGGCAGCACCGCGAGCAGCCACCACGGCGAGAGGAAACGGATCATCTGGTGGTTCCCCTCGAGCGCGCATGCCGTGCCGCCGCCACGAACCTCACGATATCCACCAGCCAGTCCGAGTCCGTGCGCAGGCGCAGGTGCTTGGCCCCGGACGACCTGATCGCCGCGGCCACCGCGCCGCGCTGAACCGCGGCAGCGGCGGCATAGCGTTCCCGCAGCCGCCGATCCGACGTCTGGATCTCATGGACGAGGCCGGTCTCGGCGTCGGCCACGGCGAGCACCCCGACGTCGGGCAGTTCGAGCTCGCGCGGGTCGATGATCTCGACCGCGAGCACGTCGTGGCGTACGGCGAGCATGCGCAGCGGCCTGGACCACTCCTGCGGAGGTACGAGGAAGTCCGAGATCACGGCAGCGAGGCCGCGCCGGCGCGGCGGCCGGTTGAGCGCGTTGATCAGCGAACCAAGGTTTGCCCGACCGGGCCTTGACTCGGTTCGCGCGATGGCGCGCAATAGCCCCTGCGCCTCCTTACGACCTGGGCGCGCGGGTAGGCGTACCAGTTTTCCGCCGTTGCGCTTCACGCCGTGTTCGGCGCCGTTACCGCTGGCCAATCGCTCGGCACCAGTGCCACCGTATTTCTGCTCGGCACCAGTGCCGACGTAATTCTCCTCGGCACCAGTGCCACCGTAATTCTCCTCGGCACCAGTGCCGACGACCGCGCCGATTCGGTTGCCGCCACGGACGGTGAGGTACGCGATGGCTGCCGCAGCGGCGACGGCGAGATCGCGTTTGAGGCAGGTCGCGGTGCCGAAGTCGAGGCTGGCCGACAGGTCCACCGCGAGCCAGGTCTCCAACTCGCGGTCAGCGATGGTCTGGCGGATGTGGGGCACGGTCGTGCGGGCCGTGACGGGCCAGTCCATGCGGCGTACGTCGTCGCCCGGGCGATACTCGCGCGACTCTCCTGGTTCGGTGCCAGGACCCGGCAGTAGCCCCAGATAATCGCCCTGGAGCAGGCCATCGAGCTTTCGCGTGATCACGAGCTGCAGCCGGGCCAGGGTGGCGTCCGCCCGCTCTGCCCGAAGCGGTAACCCGCTCGGCGCCATGTCAGCTCCTCGGCCACGCTGGCAGTGGCGGAACCTGAGCGGTCGGCCCCGCCGGCGGCATCACGAAGTCGCCCGTCGGATTCGGCAGCGCGCTCTGGCGCGGCGCCAGGGTCGGCATCGGCGTCGACTGCACCACGCGCTCCACGATCTTGTCGGCCGAAATGTCGTCGGCGAGCGCGTCATAGCTCAGAACGAGGCGGTGCCGGAGGATGTCTGGGGCGATGTCGGCAAGATCCTGGGGCAAGGCATAGTCGCGACCCCGCATCAGCGCCAGGGCGCGGGCGGCCCGAACGATCCCCAACGAGGCGCGCGGGCTCGCCCCGTACTGGATCAGCGGAGCGACGTCCGGCACCCCGTACTTGATGGGCTCCCGGGTCGCGAATACGAGCCGTACGGCGTAATCAACGAGCGCGTTGTGGACGAAGACCGCGTCCGCCTTCTCCTGAAGTTGGGCGAGTTGTATCGGATTGAGCACCTGGCTGGCCTGGGGAATTCGTACGCCTACTCGGTATACGATTTCGCGCTCCTCGATGTCCGTCGGGTAACCCACGACGATCTTGAGGAGGAACCGGTCCCGCTGCGCCTCCGGGAGCGGGTAGACGCCCTCCTGCTCGATCGGGTTCTGCGTCGCCATGACCAGGAACGGCGTCGGAACCTTGTAGGTGTGCCCGCCGATAGAGACCTGCTGCCCCTGCATGACCTCCAGAAGGGCCGACTGCACCTTCGCGGGAGCACGGTTAATCTCGTCGGCGAGCAGGAAGTTGACGAAGACCGGGCCCAACTCGACGTCGAACTGCTCGCTGGAGGCACGGTAGATCCGGGTACCGACAATGTCGGCTGGCACGAGGTCCGGGGTGAACTGGATCCGCGCGAAACTGCCGCCGACCACGGTCGCGAAGGTCTCCACGGCGAGCGTCTTCGCCACGCCCGGTACACCCTCGAGGAGGCAGTGCCCGCGGGCGAGCAGAGCCACGAGCATCCGTTCGATCATTTTGTCCTGGCCGACGATCACCTTCTTGACCTCGAAGAGGGTGCGTTCCAGCAGCGTCGCGTCCTGCGCCGGCGTGCTCAGCGCCTCCCGAGCGTCGGGCGACGGACTGTTGGGCGGCGGACGGTCGGGCGGCGGACTGCTGGGCGGCGGACTGTTGGGCGGCGGAGTCGGCGGCGGATCGTCCGGGGGCGGCGGCGGGCTGGGTACGGGATCCGACACGTTCACTCCTCCATTTGAGATCGCGGCCACGACTGACAACAGCGTCGCATGAGCCGGCCACGCTCGCGGCGGCAACCGCGACTTCCCAGTGTCTTCACAGGACCAAGCACGTCACCGGGCCGCGTACGTCACGGGTCCGTTCCTTCCCATGGCCGCCGCGCGCCGGGCCCGATTCGGGGGCTGCACGACGGGCCGGATCGTGGTTACGATGTGTCCCGTCGCCGGGCGGCTTCCCCCGTGGTCGCCCGGCGCGCCAACCACCGGCACCGCCCCGGTTCCGGCCGCGGAGCCCAAGTCTGCGACACTTCGGCCGTGGCGACGGACGGCACGAACACCCTGACCTGCTCCGCGAAGGGCTGCCGCGAGCGGGCTGTGTGGGCGCTGCGATGGAACAATCCCAAACTCCACTCCCCCGATCGCCGTAAGACGTGGCTGGCCTGCGACGCGCACCGCATGCACCTGGCCGCGTTCCTCGATGCTCGCGGATTCCTGCGCGAGGTCGTGCCCGTCGACGCCTAGCCCGTCTCAGGTCGCACGGCCGAGGGTCGCGTGGGCCAAGGCCGGGAGCACCGCACCTATCGGCTCGCGCAGAACGGCCTGGGCCCGGTCGTCGTACGGCGTCGGCTCGGCATTGACGATCACTACGGTCGCACCCGCGCCGAGTGCGATGTCGACCAGGCCGGCCACCGGGAAGACCTGCAGCGAAGTGCCGACGGTCATCAACAGCTCGGACTCGGCGGCGCTGGAGTAGGCACGGCGCAATGTGGCCGGTTCCAGTGACTGTCCAAAGGAGATGGTCGCCGATTTGAGGATGCCACCGCAGGCCAGACAGGCGGGATCCTCCTCGCCCGCGGCGACGCGATCCAGTGCTTCCTCCATTGTGGTCATCTCGGCGCAGGATAGACAGACAACTTGGAATATTGTGCCGTGCACCTCGATCACCCGCTCAGGATCGCTACCTGCGCGCTGATGCAGCCCATCGATGTTCTGGGTGACGATCGCATGGATGAGCCCTGCTCGCTCAAGGTCCACGAGTGCGCGGTGACCGGCGTTGGGTTCGGCCGCCCACGCGGGATGGTCGCGACGACTGAGCCAGGCGCGCCGTCGTACGTCCGGGTCGGCGACGTACGAGTCGATGGTGAACAGGCGCGCCGCCTGGGGATCGCGCGTCCAGACGCCGTTCGGTCCACGAAAGTCAGGAATTCCGGACTCGGTCGAGATCCCCGCGCCGGTCAACACGGTCACCCGGTGGGACGTCGCCAACCATTGGCCTACCTCCGCCGCGGACGAGGTTCGAACGGCCATAGTCGCGACCCTAGCCCAACCCGTGGGCTGCAAGCTATGGAGTTGCACCTTCGACCCTGTCTCGCTGTGAGCCGGCTCACGCATGGGGTACGAATCTAGATCCGTTTGATTGTCGCGAACCAGGCCGGTGCGCCGTCGTGGAATCTCGTCTGAAGCCGGTCCGGTTCGATGGCGGCGACGTTCCATCCATTGCTGGGGTTGAACGCAGCACTCAACTCTTCCTGACTGATGGGGTGCGGGCCAGTCTCGGGACCATCGTCACGGAAGCAGAACACATACAGGGTTCCATCGTGCTGGGTCACCGACGCTAGACTCGCAACGTATCCCGGGCGCTCCTCGGCGTCGAACGTGTGGAACAGTCCGCAGTCCAGCACCGTCTCAAACCTGCGCCCCAAACGCTCCAGCTGGAACGCGTCGGCCGCAGCGAACTCAACCTCGATCCCACGCTCGTCGGCCTTCGCTCGGGCGATCGCCAGTGCCGTCTCAGCCACGTCAACGCCCAGAACCGACAATCCCAGCGAGGCGACGTGAAGAGCGTTCTCGCCGGTCCCGCAGCCCGCGTCGAGCACCGCTCCGGCGAATCCACCCTCGGATGCCAAACGCACTATTGCTGGTTGCGGCTGGCCAATATCCCAAGGCGCGGGGCCGTCGTGGTACGCCGCATCCCACGGCAGTCCAGTCAGCCGTTCGTGACTGGTTGGTTGCCGACCACCGAAAGGATCGTCAGGGAGGGCTCCCATTACATGCTCCCGCTCGCTATGTCGATCAAGGTCCACGACGGGCTTCTGTCGCAAACCTCCGCCGCGGACGAGGTTCGTACGGCCGTAGTCGCGACCCTAGCCCAACCCGTAGGCTGCCACCTATGGAGTTGTCGGCCGGACTCTCCGCCAAGGTGGAACTGACGGTCACGGATGCCGACACCGCCCAGGCGCTCGGCTCCGGCGACGTGCCGGTGCTCGGGACCCCGCGCGTGTTGGCACTGGTCGAGGCGGCAACCGTTCTCGCGACCGCCACCAAGCTCGACTCCGGCCTCACCACGGTCGGTACCCACGTCGAGCTGCGCCACCTGGCGGCCAGTCCAGTCGGGCACACCGTCGTCGCCGAGGCTCAGCTGGTCACCGTGGAGGGGCGCCGGCTCACGTTCGACGTCACTGTCCGGGACGGCCAAACGCTCGCCGCGGAGGGGACGGTCGACCGCGTGCTCGTAGACCGCCACCGCTTCGTTGAGAAAGCGCTCGGAGGCTGACATGTCCGGCCCCACCTTCGCCGAGATTGCGCCCGCCGTGTATGTGCTGCGCTATCCCGTACTCGACGTCAACGCCACCCTCATCGTCGGCGGCGAGGTGGCCGCTATCGTGGACACGCTCTCGACCGACGCCCAGGCGCGAGAGTTGTGGGGGGCGGTGCGTTCGGTAACCGCGCTGCCGCTGGTGCTCATCAACACACACCATCACTTCGACCACTGCTACGGCAATGGACTGCTCGCCGACGCGTCGCCGGGATGCGCCATCTGGGCGCACGAGGCGGCCGCGGCCGAGTTGCGCGTCCGCGGCGATCAGTGGCAACGCGAATGGTACGAGGAGTGGCTGCCGACTGAGCCGTTGCTGGCTGAGGGATTGGCCGCTGTCGAGTTGCGCCCGCCCGACCGGACCGTGTCGACCGAGTCCACGATGGACCTCGGCGGCCGGGTGCTGGAACTTCGTCACCTGGGCCGCGGCCACACCGGAGGCGACCTCGTCGTGGCGATTCCCGACGCGACCGTGCTGCTCGCGGGCGATCTGGTAGAGCAGGGTGCCCCGCCCTCGTTTGGTGACTCGTTCCCCATCGATTGGCCATCTACCGTCGCAGGCATGCTCGAGGCAATCGCGGCCGATACCGCCGTGGTGCCCGGGCACGGCGGCGTTGTCGACCTCGAGTTCGTTCGCGACCAGCAAGGTGCGTTGACGGAGTTGGCCACGCTCATCCACGAGGGGTTCGGCGACGACACGCCCAGCGAGGTCGTCGCCGCGAAGGCACCCTTTGGACCCGAGTCGGCACTGACGGCGGTTAGCCGCGGGTACGCGCAGCTCGCCGGCCGCATCTAGCCAGGTCAGTTGTCCACTGTGCAGTCCGGAAGGTCGTGGCGCAGTTGGTGTCTCCCTGTCCACCGCCTCCGAACACGACTGCTATGGACGCCTACACACAATTACCCACATCGGCCGCTCCGGTGGACTTGCATGTTTCTCCCGACGCGGCAAACGCCGACCGCGGCTTAGTGTCGTGATCGACGACCTCAGGTACGGGCTGCCAGGAGGCGACTATGAGTAGCCAACACGACGTGGACGAACATGACCAGCAGTCCGCGGACGACCTGCGTCGACGATTGCTAACTGGTTTGCCGGTCACAGATCGACGGCTGCAGCTGGCCGGCGTCGCCACCGCCGTGCTGGAGGGTGGGAATGGACCGCCGGTGATCCTGCTGCACGGCCCCGGTGAGTTCGCGGCTTTATGGGCGCGGGTGATCCCGGACCTCGCGACGACACATCGGGTCGTCGTGCCTGACCTACCGGGCCACGGCGCCTCCGGAGTACCGGACGGCCCGCTCGACGGCGAGCGCGTGCTCGCGTGGCTTGGCGAGCTGATCAAGCAGACGTGCGATTCGCCGCCCGCGCTGGTCGGGCACCTGCTCGGAGGCGCGATCGCGGCCAGGTTCGCCAGCGAGCGGCCCGACCTGCTCAGCCGGCTGGTTCTCGTGGACAGCTTCGGTCTGAGCTGGAATCGGCCGTCGCCCAAGTTCGCGCTCCCATTGTTGGCCTACATGGCCCGGCCGACAGAAGCACGCGGGACCGCTTCCTGACGCAGTGCTTCGTCGATTTCGACGGGCTGCGCGGGCAGATGGGCGAGCGGTTCGAACCGTTCGGTGCGTACTCCCTCGAATGGGCGCGTGCGAAGACTACAAAGGCCGCTCTACGCAGCCTCATGACGCAATTCGGAATGCGGCCAATCCCGCGGGATACCCTCGCCAGAATCGCCGTGTCGACGACCCTGATCTGGGGGCGCCATGACCTTCAGACGCGGCTGGCGGTGGCCGAAGACGCGAGCGCGCGGTACGGATGGCCGCTGCACGTGATCGAGGACGCGCGCGATGATCCCTGCTTCGAACAGCCCGGAGCCGCTCTCCATGCTCTCCGCGCCGCGCTGGGCAACTCCTGACCTCGCACGGCTCGCCAAAGCAACACAGCGGCCCGGCGCACCACCTCGATCCAGCCCGGCCCGGCTTCGGTCATGGCTCGAAGAGGTCGGTGTCACCTGCGAAGTAGACAGCGCTGCTCGACGCAAGCAGCAGGTATCCGATCGCCGCGGCGTGTGGGCCGAAGGGCTTTCGGTGGCCGTCGTGTGCGGCGGGTGTCGCCTTCACCGTCAGCACACCGAACGTGTGAGTCTGCCCCGGGCGGAGCGCGACGACGTTATGGAAACCGTTGCGGTGTAAGAAATCAGCGCGCCGATTGGAACGACGACATGAGTGTCGTGGCCGAGCATCGCCAGCGATGGCAGATCACAGTGGTCGTGGTGAAGATGCGAGATCAATACGATGTCTACGCCAGCGTAGGCCGAACGCGGCACCGGAGCCACGACGCGACGCAGGAACAACAGCCGCGGCCGGAGGACAGGATCGGTCAGCACCCGTACGCCGCCAAGATCGAGGAGTACGGTCGCGTGACCGAGGAAGCTCACGGACACCACGGAGTTCCCCCTGCGTTGTTACGCCGACGCGAGCCTGATCCAGTGCGAACGGGCGTTTCACCAATGCCGACTTTACTCGGGCAACCTCCAGGAATTGTCGTACCTGTCTGGCATGGTTGCGGAATGGGTGAAGCAACTGATGTCGTCGCCCACTATTGGGCGACCTGCGAGGCCCGCGAGTGGGCGTCATTCGGCGAGCTGATCGCCGAGAACGTAATCTACGAGGCGCCGCAGACCCGGGAACGCATCCGCGGCCGGGCCACGTACGTCGAGTTCAACGCGACGTATCCCGGCGACTGGCACCTCACCGTCGAGCGCGTCGTCGGTGACGATCGGCACGCCGCCAGCTGGACAAGCTTCCACGTCGACGGCGGCACGCAGTCCGGCCTATGCTTCTTCGATCTCGATGAGCAGGGCCTGATCGCGCACATCACCGACTTCTGGCCGGCGCCATACGAACCACCACCGGGGCGGGAGCACCTCACCGAGCGTTACTGACCCGGAGGTCAGGCGACCATCGACCCGACGACAGGCTTCGTGAGCAGCGCGGACTGGTTGCGCTCCACGCCGGGGTCGAGCGAACGCTCGACGAAGATCGCGTGCCAGATGCAGAAGATCAGCACAGTCCACACCTCGCGCGAGTTGTCCGCGTCGCCGCGTCGGTGCGCGTCGAGCAGATTCACCGCGTAGGAGAGGTTGAGCAACCCCCCCGCGCCGGACTCAGACAGGATGGAGCGCGCCCACTCGTACATCTCACCCTTGAGCCAGACCCGGGTCGGCGTGGGGAAGCCCAGCTTCTTGCGATTCACGATCGCCGGCGGCACAACACCCTCGAGCGCGCGGCGCAGCGCGAACTTCGTCTCGATCGACCTCGGCGGCAGCTTGAGATCCACCGGGACCGTGGCGGCGACCTCGAAGACCTCCTTGTCGAGGAACGGCACCCGAAGCTCGAGCGAGTGCGCCATCGACATGCGGTCGGCCTTGACCAGGATGTCGCCGCGCAGC
The DNA here is from genome assembly GCA_045403155.1 of Micromonosporaceae bacterium. Classification (GTDB taxonomy): domain Bacteria; phylum Actinomycetota; class Actinomycetes; order Mycobacteriales; family Micromonosporaceae; genus JAXIPB01. Next base: position 4,540 of record JAXIPB010000032.1, on the reverse strand, counting down.
CAGGTGTAGATATCGATGTACTGCATCGCCGTGACCGGATCCAGCCCAGCCACCTCCGCGTACAGCGGCGCGGTGACGTCGGTGTACCGCACCGTCGGGTCGTACCGGCGAAGCAGCGCCTGCTTTTCCTCCTCGGTGAAGATCCGCGCGTTGCCGTAGTAGCGCTGCTCCAACGGAGTCGTCCCACGCTCCAGGAAGCTCTTGCCCTTGACCCCCTCCGGAATCGCCCGCGACACCGCGCGCAGCCCGCGCTGCAGCGGCGTCGGCAGCGAATGGACCGCGGCCAGCGACAGCGGCTCGCGGTAGATCGTGTAGCCGCCGAAGAACTCGTCCGCGCCCTCCCCCGACAGGACCACCGTGACGTGTTCGGCGGCCTTCTTCGCCACGAAGTACAGCGGCACCAGCGCGGGATCGGCCACCGGATCATCGAGGTGCCAGACGATCTTGGGTAGGGCGTCCATCATCTCCTGCGGCCCGATCTTCGTCGGGATGGTGGTCACCTCAAGATGGCGCGCGGACTCCTGCGCCACCTCGATCTCGGAGTAGCCCGGCACGTCGTACCCGACGGTGAACGTCAGGATGTTCGGGTTGAACTCCCGCGACAGCGCGACGACCGCGGTCGAGTCGATGCCGGACGATAGGAACGCGCCGACCGGCACATCCGAGCGCATGTGCAGCCGGACGCTCTCCCGCAGCGTGTCCTGGATCCGCCGGTACAGCGCGGCGGGGTCGGACGTCGGCGTCGGGCGGAACCGGGCCCGGTAGTAGCGCCGCGTCGAGATCTCCGAACCCGGGGTGTACGTAAACGACTCTCCCGAGCCGATCCGGCTGATGCCGTTGTGCAGCGTCTGCGGCTCCGGCACATACTGCAGCGTCAGGTAGTGCGACAGGTTCGCCGTGTTCAGTCCGGCGTCGCCCCCCGCCGCCGAAGGCGAGCTGTCCGCCCAGAGCAGCTGCAGCAGCGCCTTCTTCTCGCTGGCGAAGTACAACCCATCGGCCGTCTTCATGTAGTGCAGCGGCTTGATGCCGTACGGGTCGCGGGCACCGAAGGCCCGGCCCTGGGCGCTGTCCCAGAGGATGAAGGCGAACATCCCCCGAAGGCGCTCGAGCACCGCCTCGCCCCAGTAGTGGTAACCCGCGACGACGACCTCGCCGTCTCCCTGGGTGGCGAACTCGGCACCGAACTCGTCGATCAGCTGCCGGCGCAGCTCGATGTAGTTGTAGATCTCGCCGTTGAACGTCAACAGGTAGCGCCCCATCTCAGGCCCCGTGGGGGGGTACGGAAGAGGCTCATGGCTGAACTCGACGTCGATGATCGACAGGCGCTTGTGTCCGAAGATCACGTCAGAGCCGGCCAGCTCCACGCCGGTGTCGTCGGGGCCGCGATGGTGCAGGCTTTCCAGCGCCGCCGTGATCGCGTCGCGTTGGGCGGCCGCGGCTCCCGCGTCGCTGATGAAGACGAGCACTCCACACATGGCCGACATCCTGCCACGCGGTAGCCTCGAACGCGGCTCGCGGGCGATCCCCGCGTCGTCGAGGGAGGGGCAGACGATGGACGACAACGCCGACGATGTGACCGAGGCCACCGCCGGGGAGATCACTCCGGAGACGAGTGGAGAGCAGCCCGCCGAAAAGGCGCCGACCGACGCCGTGGCGGACGGCAGTCGGCCCTACGACATCGAGTTCCCGGAGAAGTTCAAGGAATTCATGCTTACGGGGTGGGGCGAGTCCGGCCTCGCGATGAGTCCTCGGGCCGAGGTTTCCAATCACGCCCGCCGCCGGGCCGAACTCTCCGCCGCGTTCCCCGGCGAGACGCTCGTGATCCCGAGCGGGCGGGAGAAGATCCGGGCCAACGACACGCTCTACCCGTTCCGGCCCGGTAGCGACTTCGTGTGGCTCACCGGCGAGCACGACCCCGACGCCATCCTGATCCTGCGACGGGATGCAGAAGCCACCCTGTTCATCCGGCCCCGCTCCTCGCGCGAGACGGACGAGTTCTTCCGCAACGCCATGTACGGTGAGCTCTGGATCGGCCGGCGGCACACGCTGGAGCAGAAGGCGGCCGAGCTCGGTATCGACACCGAGAACCTGGAGAACCTGCCCGCCGCGCTCGCTGCCCTGGCACCGGCGAGCACCCGCGTGCTTCGCGGCTACGACTCAGCCGTCGACGCGGCGATCCTTTCCTACGACAGCGCCGACGCCGGCACGCGCGATCGCGAGCTCGCCGAGCGGCTGTCCGAACTGCGCCTGGTCAAGGACGAGTGGGAGATCGGCCAACTGCAGGACGCGATCGACGCGACCGTGCGTGGCTTCTCCGACGTCGCTCGCCTGCTCCCCTCGGATCGCCCGGTCACCGAGCGGTTCCTGGAGGGGATCTTCAACCTGCGGGCCCGCCACGACGGAAACGGACTCGGCTACTCCTCCATCGTGGGCGCCGGCCCGCACGCGACGATCCTGCACTGGATCCGCAACACCGGCGCCACCGTCCCCGGCGAACTGCTGCTCATGGACATGGGGGTGGAGAACCGCAACCTCTACACGGCGGACGTGACCCGCACGCTCCCGGTCAGCGGGCGGTTCTCGCCGACTCAGCGCGACATCTACGACATCGTGTACCGGTCCCAGCAGGCCGGCATCGACGCGGTCGCGCCCGGAGTGAGGTATGAGGATGTCGCGATGGCCTGCAACCGCGTACTCGCCGAAGGCCTCTACGACCTCAAGCTGCTGCCGTGCTCCGTGGACGAGGCCCTGGACAAGGAGAACATGTCCTACCGCCGCTGGACCCTGCACGGCTTCGGTCACATGCTCGGCCTGGACGTGCACGACTGCTCGCGCGCCCGTAAGGAGATGTACCGCGACGGAGCGCTCGCCGAAAGCTACGTGCTCACGGTCGAGCCTGGCCTGTACTTCCAGGCCGACGACGAGCTCGTTCCCGAGGAGCTTCGCGGTGTCGGGATCCGCATTGAGGACGACGTCCTCGTCACCGCGACCGGCTCGCGCAACCTCTCCGACGGACTCCCACGCACCCCGAGCGACGTGGAGACCTGGCTCGCCGCTCAGCGCGAGGCCGGCCTGCGCCTTCCGGGATCGCTGTCGGCAACCTGATAGACGGCAACCGCTATAGTGCGCCCATCCCGTCAGGCGTGCGACATGCCTGCACGAACGACGCCGGCCCCCCGGAGGCGATCATGCGCCGTACACCCGCTGTGCTGCTGTCCAGCGCCTTGCTCGCGCTGGGCCTCATCGCCTCCGCCTGCGGCGGTCCGAAGTCGCCGCCGAACGACCAGCCTGGCCCGGGCGACCCGAACCAGGGCCTCGGCGGCGCGCCGCAGGCCAGCGCGTCGGCCACCGCATCGCCTGGGCCGGGCGCGCCGCCGCCCGTCAACAACCCTCCGCAGCCACACTCCACATTGGCCAGCAAGGTCGGCTACGTGTGGGTCGACCAAGCGGCGAGCACCTACATGGCCAACACCGCCTACCAGTACAACTCCGCCGGTGGGCCGATCGACGTCAGCCACACCGCGACCGGCACCTACACGATTCGCTTCGGCGGCCTGGGCGACCCGGGCGGCGTCGCTCACGCCCAGGCGTACGGGTCGACCTCCAACTACTGCAGCGTCACAAGCTGGAGCGACAGCGGCGCTGATCAGAACGTCCGGGTGCGATGCTACGACGCGACCGGGGCACTCGCCGACACCAGGTTCACGGCGAACTTCGCCGTTGGAAGCATGGGCGCGGCGCGGTTTAGTTACCTATGGGCGGACCAGCAGGGCAACACGGCCAAGTACAAGCCCGATGCCCAGTATCGGTACGACGCGGTGAAGTCCGCCGACATCACAGTGCAGCGGACCAACACGGGCCGGTACGAGGTGTTCCTGCCGGCTTCGGGACCGAGCCTGCAAGGCCCGTGGACGTTCCAGGTGACCGCGTATGGCGGGGCGAACCTGTGCAAGCTCGCCGGGTTCTCCTCGAGCAGCCGCAAAGCGCAGGTGGCCTGCCGTACCGCGGGCGGGTCCTTCGTGGACAGCCGGTTCTCGCTGAGCTTCGCCTCGAGCGGCAGCTACCTGGGCCGGACCGATCGCCCGTACGGTGCGTTCAGCGAGGCCAACGACGGGGTGGAGAACCCGTCCACTGGCAACTACTCCATCCGGGTTCCGGGCCTCGGGCAGGACAAGGGCCAAGCGGTCGTGGTCGCCCGCGGCACATTCTCCACGTACTGCCACGTGTCCGGGTGGAATGCGGCCGGCGCCGATCTCGACGTCGACATCGTCTGCTTCAACCCCGGCGGCGTCGCCGCGTCCTCCAGCTTCGAACTCGCCGTCACCCTCTAACCCCCCACACCTTTGCGCCGAATACCTTTGCGCCGATCACCTTTGCGCCGATCATGACCGGGAGGTCCTGATCGGCGCCGTTTCGCGACGCTGACCTCATGATCACCGCGATCTTGGAGCGGTTCGGGTTGACGATTTAACAAGACGGACGTACGGTTTGCTAAAGAGCAGGCAGTCGGGCGCGGCAGGCCGAGATGACTGCGGGAGAC
>JAXIPB010000082.1:0-43779 GCA_045403155.1 Micromonosporaceae bacterium | reverse complement strand
CACGAGCCGAGCGTGGTCGCCGTCGGCGCCGAGACGCTCACCGCCGCGTTGGCCGATCAGGCGGCGAGCTACGTAGGCGTCGACTGGCGCCCCCCGTACCCGGGCACCGAGGACGACCTGGTGCGGGTCTTCGCCGATCCGCGCCGCCTGGCCGCCAACGCCCTGGCGGTCGCGCGGATGCTGGCCGCCGGAGCCTCCCTCGTGGATGTGCGCCCGGCGGCGGAGGTGGTGGGTCTGGCCCCCGGGCAGTTCTGCCACGCCGGCCCTCCGGTGGACTGGTCGCGCGCGAGCGGGCCGATGCAAGGCGCGCTGATCGGCGCGATGCTGCTCGAGGGCTTGGCGTCGGACTCGGGCGAGGCCGCGCGGATGCTGGCCGAGGGCCGGCTCGCCGACGGCACCCCGATCGAGCTGATGCCGTGCCACGATCGCGGCGGGGTCGGTCCGATGGCGGGCGTGGTGTCGCCGTCGATGTGGGTGTGGCTACTGCGCGACGAGGTCCACGGCACGACGAGTTGGTGCACTCTCAACGAGGGCCTGGGCAAGGTGCTCCGGTATGGCGCCTACTCCGCGGAGGTGGTCGACCGGCTGCGCTGGATGCGGCACGTACTCGGTCCGGCACTGGCCGCCGCCCTGCGCGCCACCGGGCCCATTGACGTGAAGGCCCTGGTCGGCCAGATGGTGCAGATGGGCGACGAGGGGCATAACCGCAACCGGGCCGGCACGCTGATGCTCCTGCGCGACCTCCTGCCCGCGCTGGTGGAGCACGGTGGTCTCCCGTCCGCGGAGGTGGCTCGGGTGGCCCGCTTCATCGGCGGCAACGACCACTTCTTCCTCAACCTCGTGATGCCAGCGGCGAAGCTGCAGACGCTCGCGGCTGCGAGTGTGCCGGGGTCCACTGTGGTCACTGTGCTGGCGCGCAACGGTACCGACTTCGGCGTTCAGGTGTCCGGGACCGGCTCGCAGTGGTTCACCGGGCCGGCGGGTGTCGTGGAGGGATTGTTCCTCGGCTCGTACGGACCCGGCGATGCCAACCCCGACATCGGTGACTCGGCGATCACGGAGACGATCGGACTGGGCGGGTTCGCCATGGCCGGGGCGCCGGCAATCGTGCGATTCGTCGGCGGCTCCGTAGCCGACGCGATGCGCACAACACGGGAGATGTACGAGATCACCCTGGCCGAGAACGCGGCGTACTCCCTGCCAGTGCTTGACTTCCGCGGCGCGCCCACGGGGATCGATGTGACGCGGGTCGTCCGCACCGGAATCCTGCCGCAAATCAACACGGGCATCGCCGGACGGGTCGCCGGGACCGGTCAGGTTGGGGCCGGACTCGTCACCCCGCCGATGGAGTGTTTCGTCTCCGCCCTGCGCGCCCTGGCCGCCGCCGCGCCGGCGATGGGCTACCCGGGTTAGCCCGTCCGGACGATGTGGCCGTTGGCCGACGCCCGGTGTCCGCATTGACCGTCGTGGCGTGCGACGGGACCGATCCGAGCGTCATTGCAACGGGTGGCCCATAGGAGAACTGCAGCGAGCAGGCACGCCGCCGCTGCCCAGGTGAGGAACCGTCCACCGCCAAGCGCGGCTGCCGCGAGGGGGGCACCGGCCTTGGCGAGGGTGATCGGGACGGTCATAGTGGCGGCGATGGTGGCGTAGCGGTGGTTGCCGTAGCGGTCGGCGAGGATTGCTGGCCGGGCGATGGTGGCGACGCCGAAGCCGAGGCCGAACGCGGTGATGCACACGGCCGCCCAGGCGAGCGAGCCGGCGACGTACGGCAGCGCGGCGGCTCCGGCGGCTTGGACGGCGAACACGCCGGCGCTCACGGTGGTCATCCCATGCCGGCGGGCCAGCCCGGTGGTGGCAAGCCGGCCGGTCACGGACAGAACGCCCAGCAACCCGGAGACAGTTGCCGCGACCGTTGCCGTGTGCCCGGCTTGGCGCAGGAACGAGACAATTAGCACGCCCATGGCGGACACCGCAGCGGCATGGGCGATGAACGCGACGGTCAGGAGCCAGAACCTGGTGTCGTGTAATGCTTCGGCTAGGCGAGTGCCGCTTCGGTGGCGCGCGGTCGCGTGGTGGGCGTGGCGGGCGGGAACAGCCAACAGATGGGCCGGGATGGCTGTTACCCCGAGCAGCCCTGCGAGGACGACCAGTGTGGTGCGCCAGCCGTGCTGGGCCAGCAGGATTCCGGTGACCGGGAAGAAGATGCTGGACGCGAAACCGGCAACAATGGTGACCGCGAGCAGTGCGGAGTCCCGCTGCGCCGGACGAGTCACGGCGATAACGACCGCAAATGCCGCCTCGTACAGCGATGCCGCTCCGGCGAGTCCGATGAGGACGAAGACCGCATACAGCTGTCCGGTTGTATGGACCTGGGACCAGGCCAGCACTGCGGCGACGCCAAGGATCGACCCGGCGGTCATCAGCGCCCGTCCGCCGTGGCGGTCGAGCCATCGGCCCACCGGGATCGCCGCGACGGCGGCAATCAGGATCGACACCGTGGCCGCGCCGGTGACCGCTGTGGTGGAAGCGTGCAGGTCGGTGGCGATCGGCACGAGCAGCACGGGGAAGGCGTAGAACAGCACCCCGTACCCGACGGTCTGCGTGACCGCGAGCGCGGCCACCAGGCGGCGCGGATGCATCCGGCCGCCGACATCATCGGCGACGGCCGGACGCGGCAGCGTCGCGATCATTCGCTTAGCCGCAACAGCCGGCGCCAATGCTGTCGCTGCCAACCTGGACTAGCGGGAGGCTCAGTAGTCCGTCGCCGATCCCAGTCGCTAGGCCACGTGAGGGTTTGGCGCTTGGCGCATCCGTCGTGCCGCAGCACGCGGCGTCGGAGTTGTCGTCGCCGAGATTGGACGAACAGACGCCGGTCTCAGGCAGTTCCAGCCGCACATCGCGGGCGGCGTCCCAGTCCTCAGCAAGTGCGGCCACGACCGAGCGGGCCTGCTCGTAGCCGGTGGCGAGCAGGAACGTCGGCGCACGTCCGTACGACTTCGCCCCGACGACGTAGAAGCCCGGCTCCGGGTGGGCCAGCTCGTCCACGCCGTGCGGCGGCACGGTTCCGCACGAATGTAGATTCGGGTCGATCAACGGTGCCAGGGACCGAGTCGAGCCGAGGATCGGATCCAGGTCCAGACGTAGCTCGGCCGCTGGGTTGTGATCGGGGCGGGCACCGGTGGCGTTGACGATCACGTCGGCGTCAACCTTGCGGCCGTCGGCCGACACCACGGCATGGTCAGTCACCTCGTGGACGAAGAATCCGGTGTGGACGGTTACCCTTCCGGCCTGGATCAGGGCACGGACCCGGGTGCCGATCGCACCTCGTGCGGGTAGCGCGTCGGCTTCGCCGCCGCCGTAGGCGCGGTCCGGGTTCGGTGCGCGCAGCAGCCAATGGATGACGGTGCCGGGTTCAGCGTCGGCCAGCTCGGCGAGGGCGAGCAGGGTGCCGGTGGCGGAGTGCCCGGCGCCGACAACGGCCACCGTCCTGCCGGCGAAGCTGGCCCGCAGGGCTCCGGTCACGTCGGGCATGCCGTCGAACACGCGACCCGCGCGCCGTGCGTCCATTTCCCCGTCGGCGGGGATGCCGTTTCCACCCAACGGGTTCGGCGTGCGCCAGGTGCCAGAAGCGTCGATGACTGCCGACGCGAGCAGCTCGGTGCCGTCAGAGAGGCGGAGCAGGAACGGAGCCTGCTCGCGACCGGCCGTGCGGACCCGATCGACGCCGCGCCGGACGATCGTCGTGACCGAACTCCCGTAGCGCACGCGCGGAGCGATGATCGGGTGCGCGGCGAGCTGGGCCAGGTAGCCGGCGATGAGGTCGCCGCCGGTTGGCAGCAGGTCAGGGTCCGGCGCGCGCCAGCCCGCCGCTTCCAGAAGTGCCCGCGCCGTGGGGTCGATGTTGTACCGCCACGGGCTGAACAGCCGTACGTGCGCCCAATCCCGGACCGAGGAGCCGACGCTATCGCCGGCCTCGACGACGACGAAGTCCAGGCCACGGGCGGCAAGGTGGGCGGCGGCGGCCATGCCGACCGGTCCGGCGCCAATCACGGCGACCGATAGCTGTGCGGGCGAGGTACTCATAAGTCTTTCTCCGATCATCGAAACTGTTTAGAGATGTGTCGAATCAGTACTGTTTGGGTTGCTGTTCAGTTAGGCGTCTGTACGTCAGTCGGCTGGGCTGGCATCAATCCCCAACGGGGTTCGCGGGGCGGGCCGGCCCATGACCACATCGGCGGCCGACGGGAAACAGGAGACACAGGCGTCGTTGATTCGGTAGAGGCGGGCGTTGCCCACCGGCTCGACGAGCACGAATCGCACGTCGGCGAGCACTTTCAGGTGCTGCGACACGGTGGACTGAGCCAGACCCATCGCGGCTACGAGCTCCCCCACGCTCATCGGCCTTCCAGTCCGGGCAACCAGCTCGAGCAGCTGCACCCGGGTCGGGTCGGCCAGCGCCTTGAACCAGGACGCGTACTCCTGTGCGGTCGTTCGGTTCAGCAGCTCCACCAGACGCCCTCAATATCATCGTTAATCGGCGATAGGCGATTAACTCTATCAGGTCGTCGTCATCCGCAGCACCCAGCACCGGCGGCGACGGCCTGAGCCCTGGCCGCCGTTCCGCAGCACCCTCCGGACTGCTGCGCCTCGGCTAGCGTCCCGCAGCAGGTACCCGCGTCCGGCTCGACGGCGGTCACTGCGGTCGTCACGGGGTTGCCGCAGCATGCACGCTGCGACGCGGTTGACGCGTCCTCCATCGAGTCGCTGGCGTGCGCACCCGTCCTGCTCGCTGTGGTATGGGTCGTCATGTCTGCTCCTGTGTTCTCGATTGCGAAGTCCAAGACGAGGGTTCGAACTATCTGTCTTGATGGTCGTCGAAACAGTGTCGACCCTAGCTTGCACGTTGTTTCGAGATCTGTCAACCTAGAGCCATGTCGAAACAGCTCGTCGTGCTAGACCCCGCCGGTGAGGCATGCTGCACACCGATCAGCGAGGCGTCGCTCAACCCAGCCCAGGCCTCGGACTTGGCCCGGATGTTCAAGGCTCTCGGCGACCCGATTCGGCTGCGACTGCTCTCACGCATCACCTCCGCTCCCAATGGAGAGATCTGCGTCTGTGACCTCACCGGCGGTGACTTCGCGGTCTCGGGTCCGACCATTTCCCATCACCTGAGGGTGCTGCGTGAGGCTGGCCTCATCGAAGGCGAACGTCGCGGTACTTGGGTGTTCTACTGGCCCGTCGCGGCCAACATGCGCCAGCTCGCCGGGCTGCTGGACGCGCCCGCGGTCGCTCGGGCGTGATCAGCCCGACGCGGCGCTGTGTCACCGCAGAGCGTTTAGTAGCCAGCGGTCGAGGTACTCGACCAAGGGGCCCAGCCGGTTGGGCCACAGCGGTAGCCGACGTACCCGTCGGGTCGCCGAGTCGTTAGCGGCCGCTTTGGGGGCCGGCCGCGGCGGCGGACGCCCTCGAGGTGCGCCAATACCGATCGGCCATTCAGCATGTTCAGCCGTCAGGGCATAGGTCGCACGCTGGCGCTGGTGGTGCGATGTGCCAGCGCCGTTGTATATCGGCTCCTCAAGCCTGACGCCGTCATCATCGTTCTCGCATCGGACAGACCGATCCATAAAGCAACCACGCTTCTTGGTCTGACCAGCCACGAAACCGTCGATGCTGCTATCAGCAGCGGTTGGGAAGCGTGACCGCCCGCTCTAACCGCCGGCGTAGGTCCACACTCACGGGGGAGCGCTAGCGTCGAGGGCCCGAGAGAAGAGGACCTGGAGCTTGGCCGCCCGCGCCGGGTGCCGGTGCCCGACCCAGGCGATACGGCCGGCGAGGTAGGACACGAAGTCGGCATGCCCATCGCGGTTCTGCTCGTCGAGCCCGGTGCGGACGGCGTTGTGCATCAGTGCGCGAAGGGCGTCGTACTCAGGCCGCGGCACGGCCGGCGATGCGTTCACCACGAGTCCAGCGAGCGCCTGCCGATCACCACGTCCGCGGATGCGGGTCTTCGCAGGGTTCACCCGGAAACCCTCATCCGCCACGATCGCGCTCGCCCGCTCAACGAAGCGTGACGCGCCAGAGCTGGTGAAGCGCCCTGAGAAGGCGAGGTCGTCGGCGTATCGGGTGTAACGGGCCTGGTACGCCTGCGCCAGTCCGGACAGCCGCCGGTCCAACCGGAAACCACACATGTTCGCGAGCGATGGCGACGTCGGCGCTCCTTGGGGCAGATGTGGGGTGCGGAGCAGGGCGAGCCGGTAGTCCCGGTCCGGAACGTTCGCGGACGCGGTACGGAGCACCCCGGGCGGAGTTCGGGTGGTGCACAGAGCAGTCAATGTGTGCGCCACGTGTTCCGGGTAGCCGGCCGCACGGAAGAGCCCGTAGACCCGGGTCGCCGTCACCGCCGCGAAGAAGGACGTCACGTCCAGCCGGATGACCATGGGCTGCCCGGCGTGCGGCGCAGCGAATGTGTGGGGAGAGCGGGTCCGGACGAATCCGTGCGCCGCCGGATGGGTCGGGATGACGCTCAACACGTCGGCCAGGACGGCTCGTTGGAGCGCTCGCAGTCTCGGCTTGGGCGCCTCGATGAGCCGACCGTTGAGCCACAGGTACCGGTAGTGTCGCAGCCGACGGTCACTAGCCCGTCGATTCATCCCCCGCGGGTCGGCGTACCAGTCAAGCTCCAAAATGGATAATCCAAGCCATGCCGCTATGTCCGCCACATCGTCTAGCAGTGGCGTGCCCCACGGCCGCCGCACGGTACCGGTCGGCGTGACTGGCCGGGCGTGGATCCGCAGCGACTTGGTCGATGGGGACGCTCCCGGCGCTCCCGGGACATTGGCGCGGAACGAGCGCAACCGTGCGATGAATCGGGCGAGTTCCCGCGGACGATCCGCGGGCGGATGGTGATAGGCGCCGAGGATCTCGTTCAATACGTCGTAGATCCACCGGGGAGCTGTGCCGAGTACTGTGCGGGTCGCACCGGTGAGCGCCGGCCGGCGCCAAACGCCTGCGGCGAGGTAGGCATCGGCCAGGGCGGTCGCGATTTGATTACCGGTCAGCCCGGCGCCGACCGCGGCCGCGTGTCGGTCGCTGCGCTCCGCCCGGCGAACCTCCTGGCGATACGCCTGGCGGGCCGCTCGGGCGGCCGCGCGGGCCGCTGCCTCGATGGTTGCGTCGACGATCTCGCCGGCGAAGTCCATGGACCGGGATCACTTCAGTCCGGGAGGTGTGGGCAGCGCGCCCCGACGTGTCCCCGTCGTGCGTGCGCAGTGCAGCGCGAAGCGCCGGGGCGCGCATGCGGTGCCGTGCGGTGATACCTGGTACGCCCCCGGGGTTACCCCGGAGAGACCGCAAGACCGTCGCGTGCGACGGCCCATGGTCTGCTCGGGACGCGCTGCCACCGCGTCAGACTAGCCGCCCGATCACGTGGACGGTGGGGGCACATCGGCTGACGACGTGGTCACGCACAGTGCCGTGTCGCTCCGGCGGTGCGGGCGCCGCCAGCGATATGCGCGGTGCGCCGCCCACTAGCCGCAGACTGCAGCCCGGTGTCCCTGCGCGCACGGGCGTGGGACGGCCGGGCCGGCGCACGTGGCGTACCTCACGTAACGACCGCTACGCCGCGGCACGCGGGAGCGGTGACTGGGCGGACTCGGGGCGCTGCTCGGCCGGCATCAGGATCCACAGGACCGGGTAGATGAGAATTTGGCTGCCCGGAATGACCATCAAGATCAGGATGAACAGGAGGCGGGCGGGCCACGGGTCGATCCCGAAGCGACGGCCCAGCCCGGCCACGACGCCGGCCAACAGGCGTCCCTGTGCGGGGCGTACAAGCCCTTGATTGCGGAAGCGCTGATGGATGTCGTTCACGGCGGTATACCTCTCTCGGCGGTCTGACGTACGACCTCCAGGATGCGCTCGTGGCGACTCACTGCCATCAGGGTCCTACCCTGGACTCACCCTGAAGCTCGACCCTGGGTCTACTCCGCCTGCAGCCGACCGTGATCGTTGATCTGGAGATCGACGAACCTGTCGAGGGCACCTTTCCCGTCGATCCGGCGTGACAGTCGGGCCCGACCGGCGGGCCACCACCGATCGATGCCGACGGCCGTCCATCTACTTCTTCGTGGTGAAGAGGCAGACTTGCCAAACGCCTCTGGTCGGCCGTTGGCCGGGTGTAGAACGGGTGTGAGCCCAACGAATGCAGACACAGACTGGAGGCATGATGAGCCAGGCGAGCGCAATGTTGGACACCTACCCCATGGACTTGGGTGGAATTGACAAGCGGGTCCTGTCGGCCAGCATCGAGGCGTGCTTCGACTGCTCCCAGACGTGTACGGCGTGCGCGGACGCGTGTTTGAGCGAGGCGATGGTCGCGGAGCTGACCAAGTGCATCCGCACGAACCTTGACTGCGCGGACATCTGCGACACCACTGGCCGCATCTTGTCCCGGCACACCGGCTACGACGCCAATCTAACCCGTGCCGTGCTGCAAGCATGTGCGCAGGCTTGCAAGGCTTGCGGTGATGAGTGCGCCAGCCATGCCGGAATGCACGAGCATTGCCGGGTGTGCGCGGAGGAATGCCGGCGCTGCGAGCAGGCGTGCCGGGAATTGCTTGCCGCGCTCGGCTAACTCCCTCGCTGGACGGAGGTAGCGTTGCACCGCTCGTCCGTTGTGGTCGTTGTCGACCGAGGCTGGCCCAGGCCATCTTCAACCAGACATCCTTACGGCCCGAGGATACGAAGACCAGCCGGAGGTTCGTCAGGAGCAGCGTTCCGAGATGGGCGCGGAGAATCGTCTGCCCCATGGTTCGGCCGCGCCAACGGTAGACGCCGTTCGCCGTCAGCAGGATCACCTCGGACGCGTCCCGGCCGTCCTCGTCGAAAGCCTCGTCGGTCATTGCTAGCTCGGTTCGCCGAGGAGGCGCAAGCGGGCCATACCGCCGTCGGGGTAGACATCGAGCCGCACGTGGGTGGTCCTACGCACCGAACGCGACACCAGGAAGCGGTGCCGCGTATCGGGCTGCAGGCGCGTACGCCGCAGGACACCGAACCAGGCGGCGGGAGCGTCCACATCGGATACAGAGGCGTCGGCACCGGTCACCATCGCCTCGCCGGGTGCGTTGCCCTTGAAATGGGTCGTGTCCAGTTCCACCATGCGCACCACGCCGGGCACGCCAAGGCGTACCAGAACCCAGTCGTTGGCGTCGTCGCGGCGCCGAGCCGTCTCCCAGCCCTCGCCCATGGTTCTCGCCAGACCTGGCAGCAACAGGTTGTTGGGCGTCCCATAGAACATGTTGCTGCACCCGATGACCAGGCCGCCGTTCTCCATCGCCGCCAGATCGACGAAGCCACCGACGCCGAGCAGCCGCGGATCGGGCACCGCCTCGCCATGCACCCGGAGCCGGGCCACGCCGCCGTCGGGATAGATCGACAGCCGCACGTGGGTGAACCGCCGGTCCGACTTCACCGGGAACGGGTTGACCGTATCGCCCATCAGCGGTGACTTGCCGACGATCTGGAACCACTCGGCGGCCGCGAGCTCGTCCGGCGACGGGTATCCCTCGACCTCGCATGCCTCGACGGACCCGAACGGTGGAAAGTTCCCGGTGAACCAGGCCGTATCGATGACGACACCCCGGATGATGCCGGGTGCGCCCAGGCGGACGATCGCCCAGTCGTGGCCTGGTTGGCGCCGCCGCCGGGTCTCCCATCCGTCATACACCTGACCCTTCGCACCGAACGTCTTCGGATTGAACACGGCCGGCGCCGACTCGACCAGGCTGTCGGCGGGAGCGAAGAACTCGTCGTTGCACGCCACGACACCGCCGCCGAGCGATCTCGACGCGAGATCGGGCAAGGAAGCAAACTCCGTCATACGGATCTCCTCGTCAATAACCGCCCGCTCGGCGTCACACCGTCGACCCGAACGCCGCGCAGCCACGTCTCGCCGACCACCCCGCGCAGGGTTTGCCCTGCGTACGGCGTGACGGCGTGGCGGTGGAGCAATCCGGCCGGATCGACCACACGCGTAGCGTCCGGGTCGAATGCGACGAGGTCCGCAGACGCCCCCACCTCGATGCGACCCTTGTCAGCCAGGCCAACCAGGTCGGCCGGTCGACGGGCCATCCAACGAACGACATCGTCCAGAGCGTGGCCACGCTCGCTGGCGGCGGTCCACACAATGGACAGTCCAAGCTGGAGCGACGCGATGCCGCCCCACGCGGCCGCGAAATCGCCGGTGTCGAGCCACTTGAGATCAGGCGTGCAGGGTGAGTGGTCGGAGACGACACAGTCGATCACGCCGTCGGCGAGCCCGCGCCAGAGTTCCTCCCGGTTCGCCGCGTCGCGGATGGGCGGGCAACACTTGAACTGGGTCGCGCCGTCGGGCACCTGCTCGGACGCTAGCGCCAGATAGTGCGGGCAGGTCTCGGCGGTGACGCGCACGCCGTCGGCCTGCGCCCGGTGCAGCATCGGCACCACACTCGCCGCCGACAGGTGCAAGATGTGAATCCGCGCCTCGGCCAGGCGCGCAGCCTCCACCACGAGCGCCACGGCCGACTCCTCCGCCGCGGGCGGACGTGACGCCACGAAATCCACGTAGCGTGATGACGATTGTGCGGGAAGGACCGAGCCAGGGTCCTCCGCGTGCACCACGAACAGCGCCTCCACCGCGGCCAGCGCGGCGTCGAGCCCCGCCGGATCGAGCGGTGGGAACTCCGGTACGCCGGAGTCGATGAGAAAACACTTGAACCCGAAGACTCCCGCCGCGTGCAGCGCCGGCAGTTCGGTCGCGTTACCCGGCACGGCGCCGCCCCAGAAGCCGACATCGACGTGGCACTGCCCGGTCGCCGCCTTGCGCTTCGTCTCCAGCGCCGCGGTGTCCACGGTGGGCGGGATCGAGTTGAGCGGCATGTCGATGATGGTGGTGACTCCCCCGGCCGCCGCGGCCCGTGTGGCGGTGGCGAAGCCCTCCCATTCGGTGCGACCGGGCTCGTTGACATGCACGTGCGTATCCACCAGGCCGGGCAGGAGCGCGACGTCGCCGAGGTCGTGATCGAACGGGCCATAGGACTGGGTGTCGTACGGTGTGATGGCGGCGATCCTGCCCGCCCGCACGCATACCGACGCCGGCCGCCCGCCGTCGGGCAGCATCACCCGACGAGACCGGAGCACGAGGTCGTACACGGTCATCGGCTCACCAGGCTGGCCCGGTCGAACCCAACCTCATCGGCATCGAGTGCGCCGCAATCCAGTCCACGAAGCAGGAACCGCTGCAGTGCCCAGGCCGTCGCGGGCTCGTCCAGGACTGGGCCGCGCTGATCGCCTCCGGCGCGGCGCTCGCGATAGCGAGCGAGCCGATCCACGGCCGCGGGCGCCGCCTCGCGGAAGAAGCTGTACGTCGCGCCAAAGCGGGTGGGCAGCTGCGCCGGGTGAAGGTCCCAACCCTGATAGAAACCTCGCTCCAGCGAGCGTCTCACCAGGCGCGCGTGCAGGTCCCAGGCCGATCGGACTGACGCGGTGTCACCGATGGGAAGGACGTTTGTAGATCCGTCCGAGAGTCGCACCCCGGTGCCCGCCACGGCGACCTGCATCACCGCCTTCGCGTAGTCGGCGGCCGGATGCTCCATGCTCTGGTACTGCGCGGCGATCCCGATGGAGGCGCTGTAGTCGTACGTTCCATAGTGGAGCCCCGTGCATCGCTCCCGTGCCGCGTGCACCATCTTCGCGACCGTCGCGGCACCGTCCGCTCCCAGCACCGCCGGCGGCGTCTCGATCTGAATCTCGAACCGCAGTGCACCCTCGGTGAGTCCGTGCACGTTCTCAAGGTCGGCACAGAGGTCGACCATCGTCGCCACCTGCTCGACCGCACTCACCTTTGGCAGCGTTATGACAAATCCCTCGGGCGGCGGCCCGAGCGCGTCCAGGAACACGTCGAGCGTCCGTACGGCCCGGCGCCGCGTAGTCGACTCGAGGCTCTTGCATCGAAGGCCCACGACGGCGGGCGCGCCGCCGTCGGCGAGCGCCTGCGCGGCGGTACGGGCGGCGACGTCCTCCTCGTCGTCGGCGCGCACCCCGTACCCGTCCTCGAAGTCGATCCGCAGATCCTCGATCGGCTCACGCTCCAGTTTGGACAGCACCCGCGCGGTCACGTCCTCGCCGAACGGCAGCGGCCCGTGCACCGCGATCGACTCGAGCGCGGCCCGGCCGTACGAGTCTGGCAGCCCGGGCCGGAACCGGTCCGCCGGCACGTAGACCGTGTGCACCGGCTGCCGGATGAACCCCTCGCCCGGGTAGCGGCGGCCCAGCTCCGCGTCGATCGGCGCGAGTCGCGCGTCGAGCGCGTCGTAGACGTCGTCGCTGAGCATCAGTCGATCAGCTCGTACGCCGGCTGGGTGAGGAAATCCTCGAACTCATCAGACAGGGCCACCCGCTCAAAGAGGGCGCGGGCCTGCCCGTACTCGGGGCCGAGCTTGGCCATCTCCTCGTCGAGGATCCGTCGCACCAGGTCGGCGGTGACCGTCTCGCCGGAGTCCAATGTGGTCCCGTTCCGGATCCACTGCCAGATCTGGGATCTCGAGATCTCGGCGGTGGCGGCGTCCTCCATCAGGTTGTCGATCGCGGCGGCACCGTTCCCACTCAGCCAGGAGGCGAGGTATCGCACCGCGACCGACACGTTGCTCCGTACACCCGCCTCGGTGACGGCGCCCGGCGTCGCCGCCACGTCCAGCAGCCTCGCCGCGGTCACGGTGATGTCCGCGCGCTGCTGGTCGAGCTGATTGGGCTTGTCACCGAGCACCCGGTCGAAGACCTCCTGGCAGATCGGCACCAGGTCCGGGTGGGCCACCCAGGAACCGTCGAAACCGTCCCGCGCCTCGCGCTCCTTGTCCTCGCGGACCTTGGCCAGCGCCACCGCGTTCACCTCCGGGTCGCGCCGGCTGGGGATGAACGCCGCCATTCCGCCCATGGCCATCGCCCCCCGGCGGTGGCAGGTGGCGACGAGAAGCTCGGTGTACGCCCGCATGAACGGCGCCGTCATGGTGACCGCCCCGCGGTCGGGCAGCACGAATTCGGGACCGGCATCGCGGAAGTTCTTGATGATGCTGAACAGGTAATCCCAGCGGCCGGCGTTGAGGCCGGCCGCGTGCGGCCGCAGCTCCCACAGAATCTCGTCCATCTCGAAGGCGGCCGGGATCGTCTCGATGAGCACGGTGGCCCGGATCGTACCGCGAACGATGTCCAGGACATCCTCGATGTGGCGGAGGACATCGTTCCACAGGCGCGCCTCGAGGTGCGACTCCATCTTGGGCAGATACAGGTATGGCCCGGACCTGCGCACGAGGAGCTCGCTGGCGTTGTGGAACAGGTAGAGACCGGCGTCCACGAGGGCGGCGACGGCCGGCTCGCCATCGACGAGCACGTGACGTTCGGGCAGGTGCCAGCCTCGGGGGCGCATGACGATCGTCGGGAGTGGACCGTCGTTCAGGGCGTAGTGGCGCCCGTCCGGTGAGTCGTAGGTGATTCGCCGGCGCACCGCGTCGTACAGGTTCTCCTGCCCCTCGACCACGTTCGTCCAGTGGGGCGTGTTGGCGTCCTCGAGGTCGGCCAGCCAGACCTTCGCGCCGGAGTTAAGTGCGTTGATCGCCATCTTGCGCTCGGTGGGCCCGGTGATCTCCACTCGACGGTCCACGAGCCCTCGAGCCGGGGGCGGCACCTGCCACTCGGACGTACGAATCTCTTGGGTCTCCGGCAGGAAATCGAGACGGCCGGTGCGGGCGATCTCCTCGCGACGTTCGGAGCGCCGCGCCAATAGCTCGTTGCGTCGCGGCCGGAAGCGCCGGTTCAGGTCCTCGATGAACGAGCGCGCCTCTGGGCTGAAGACGTCGAGCTTCGTGATCCAGGAACTCATGCCTTCAGACGCTACCGGGTCGGGCTACTCCGACATAGACCAGGCCAACCCGGCCGGCGGCGCATCGTCGCGGAGGACCGTGCCTTCGATGAGGCCATACGGGCGGTCGGCCGCGAAGTACACCTCACCCGGGTTCTCGAGTCCGAAGGGGGCGAGGTCCACGAGGAAGTGGTGCTTGTTGGGCAGCGACAGCCGTACCTCGGCGACCTCAGGCCGGCCGTCGAGCACCGCCCGCCCCATCGCGTAGAGGGTCTGTTGCAGGGACAGGCTGTACGTCCGCACGAACGCGCCCACCAGGGCGTCGCGTGACTCCGAGTAGGACGTGGCCCAGTCTCCCTCGGCCGTGTCGTGACGCCAGGACGCGGTCACGGCTGTGGCCAGTATCCGGTCGCGAGCATCCTCCAGTGATGTGTAGCGGTCGTGGATGAACCCGTGGAATTCGGAGTCGGTCGAGTTGAGCAGCACGACGTCGGTCACGCCCGACACCACCCAGGCCATCTCCCCGTCATAGGTGATGGCGGCGGTGCGGGTGCCCTCGCCTGTGCGAGCGAACGAGTGGGGCCCGAGGCGGCGCCAGCCATACTCCTCAATGGACACCCTGGCCCGGGCGATCGTCGGCTGGCTGTCCACGAAGTGTCGGGCCAGGCGCAGCCCGAACTCCTCGATCTGGTCGACGCCGAACTCGCGGGCGAACGCGTAGACGGTGTTCTTCTGGGTGTCCGTCGGCAGCACGTTGGCGTTGTCGCCGGTCTCGTGCGTGGCCGCCAGGTCGCCGCCGAGCGCGACGCTCACGTTGAGGTCGGCCAGATCGTGCCGCTCCCCGTCCCGGCGCACCCGGACCACGCGCACCTCGGCCTTGCCGTACTGATTGGCACCAAGTCTGATCGCCATGTCAGCTCCCCCGGTAGGTCGTGTAGCCGTACGGGCTCAACAGCAGCGGCACGTGATGGTGCCGCGACGGCTCAGCGACGAAGAAGAGCACCGAGATCTCCGGGAAGAACGCCGAGCGCGCGGCGGTGTCGAAGACCAGGCGGTACGTTCCAGCATGCCACCGGTCGGACGGCACCCAGTCCCGCAGCCGCCCATCCGCGTCCGTCGCCCCGGCCGCGATCTCTATCCAGCCGTCGTCGTGCTGCCACTCCAGGCGCACCGGTACGCCGGGAGCGGGCTCACCGAGCGCGGTGTCGAGCACATGTGTCGACAGACTCACGCCCTCACCTCCTTCAAGATCCCCGCGATCATGATCCGCAGGTCATGATCGGCGCGGTTGGGCGACAGTGAGGTCATGATCGTGAGGATCTTGAGTCGAGGAGCTTGGTGAGGCGGAGCGTCACGATGCGACCCAGCTCACCGCGTACCACCTCTCGCTCCTCCTCCTCGGAGTTGCCGAGCCGCTCGCGGGCGGCGGCCAGCATGTCGGTATCGGTGCGCCCCGTAGCGAAGATGAGAAACACATGGCCGAAGCGATCCTCGTAGGCGCGATTCGCCTCGACCAGAGCGGCCTTGACCCCATCGGTGGCGGTGTCCATCCCGGACTGCTCGCTGCGTGACCAGGATTCCTCCCGGCCGGCGCCACCGACCCGCTCGCCAATGCGCGGGTGGGCGTCCAGGGCCTCTCTGATACCCGCCCAGTCGAGCGCGGTGAGCGCCTCCTCCGACATGGCCACGAGGGAATCCCGGTCGGCGTACGGACGACCCGCCGCGACGGCCGCCGTCCATGCCCGCGAGGCGCAGCAGGCCCGCAGTTCACGCTCGGCCCCGTCTGCGGGGAGCGCATTGAACTCGGCCAGCGCGGGATCAACGCTGATCATTCTCGGATCCTAAGCCACGCCGCATGATCACTGCGGACCGTTGCATCTGATCACTGGGTTCCGGTGCCCCCGGGGCGACCACGGTTCACTGTGATCAGGTGCAACGGGACAAAGTGATCACGGAGTTTATCCACAGATGCGCGATCGCGCGATGACAGCGGTAGCCGCCTTGGTCAGCATTGCATCCGTGTGGGATGAGGTCCTCGAGCGCCAGCATGGCGTCGTCACCAGAAAGCAGGCGCTCTCGGCGGGTCTGACACCTGGTGCAGTCCGCGCCCGGCTGAAGTCCGGTCGGTGGCGCGCGGTGCACGCCGGTGTATACGCCACGTTCACCGGCCCGCTGACCCGGCCCGCCCTGCTGTGGGCCGCGCTCCTCGCGTCGGGCCGCGACGCGGTACTCAGCCATCAGACGGCGGCGGAGTTGTCTGGCCTGATCGATGCACCGGCAGACGACATTCACGTGACGGTGCCGGCCGACCGGGCCCCCAGGGCCCCCGCCGGGGTCCATCGTCACCTCTCCGTGCGCGCCCGATCCGCCAGGCATCCGACGCGCCTTCCCCCGCAGACGCGCATCGAGGAGACTGTGGTCGACCTGACCCAGTCGGCCTGCGATGCCGGCCAGGCCGTCGGTTGGGTGGTTCGCGCCTGCGCGCGACGGTTGACCACAACGGAGCGGCTCAGGAGCGCATTTGCTGCGCGGGCCAAGCTGCGGTGGCGGGCCGATCTGCTTGCGGCGCTCGATGATGTCGGCAGTGGGTGTCACTCCATGGTGGAGATTCATTACCGGCGGAACGTCGAACGCCGGCACGGCCTGCCAACCGGGAAGCGGCAGGCGATCCGGATTCGTCGCGGCGGGCGTTGGTACGACGATGTGCTCTACCGGGATTACCGCACGATCGTCGAGCTTGACGGACCGAGTGCGCACCCAGAAGACGCGGTCGGCCGGGATAGGCGCAGGGACAACGCCGGATTGGCCGACGGACTCGAGACGCTCCGCTACGGACCGGAGGATGTGTCGGGGCGACCATGCGGGATGGCGG
Organism: Micromonosporaceae bacterium; assembly: GCA_045403155.1. Lineage (GTDB taxonomy): Bacteria > Actinomycetota > Actinomycetes > Mycobacteriales > Micromonosporaceae > JAXIPB01. The sequence goes on along the minus strand of JAXIPB010000082.1, from coordinate 27,016 downwards.
CGGAGATCGCCCGGCAACTGCGCCGAAACGGTTGGCCTGGCTTCCCACGACCCTGCGGACCAAACTGCGTGATCACTTCGATCAAGAGCGTCTGATCATTGGGTTCCGTTGCATGCGGGGCGGCAACGTTTCACAGTGATCAGCTGAACGATGGCCCCACTCCGGGTGGTCTGCTAGGACGGGCGGCTGCCATCGCATGCGGCGATCAGGAGCGTACGGATGGCGTCCACGTCGATGGGGCGAGGGCTTGGAGGGGGCGCCGCGGCGACCTGTTGGGCCACCACATCGATCTGTCCCGGCTCGAATCCGATATCAGCCAACGACGTCGGCGCTCCGATGGATCGCGCCAGGTCGTAGAGCGCACCGCCCGGGCCGCCGAGACCGCCCGGGGTCCCCGGGCCGCCGAGACCGCCCGAGCCCTCCGCCCCGCTCGGGCCGCCGAGGGCCCGCGCCGCCCGCTCCGCCCCGGCCGGCGCATACGGTGCCAGGAACGCGGTGCTGTACGGAAGCAGCGCCGCATGGGTCTCCGCGTGCGGGAGGTTGTAGGCGCCTCCGAGCACATGGCACACCCGGTGATGCACTCCCGTCGCCCCCGCCCCGAGGGTCCAGCCGGCGAGCCAGGCTCCGTAGAGGGCATCGGAGCGCGCGGACAGATCCCCCGGCGATGCGACGACTCGGGGCAGCGCGCTGGCGAGGACCCGCACTCCCTCCTCCGCGAGCGCCGCGACGACAGGCGCCGCGCCCGGCGGCACCTCCGCCGTGAACAGGCCCGACATCAGATGGGCCATCGAGTTCAGGCCACTGGCCGCGGACAGACCGGGCGGCAGCGACACCGTCAACGCCGGGTCGTAGACCACCACCCGCGGACGCACCCGCGGATCCCGGCCAGTACGCTTGCTCGACCTCTCGGTCAGCCCCCATATCGGCGTCATCTCGCTGCCGGCGTACGTCGTGGGTACCGCCAGGATCGGCAGCCCGGTCTCGAGCGCCACCGCCTTCGCCAGGCCGGTGGCTGACCCACCGCCGACGCTGAGTAGGAGATCAACGCCGGCATCGCGGGCCTGGGCGACGGCGGACGACGCCACGTCCACCGGCACATGCATCACGACGCCATCGATCCGAGAAGCCATGGCGTCGCCCAGCGCCGAGGCGATCTCGTCGCCGGTCGGGAGCGCGCTCGAATCAACGATGAGCAGCACCGCCCGCGCACCCAGGCGCCCAACCTCGTCCGCGACCGTCGAGACGGAGCCCACGCCGAAGACCACCCGGGGGAACGGAGCGTCCAGGATAGACACAGAACTCATGCTCACTCCTCCGCTCGGTTGAGATAGGCGAGCACGGCGAGTACGCGCCGGTTGTCGTCATCGGACGGAATCAGGTCGAGCTTGGTGAAGATACTCGCCGTGTGCTTTCCGACGGCGCTCTCACTGAGGAACAGCCGCTGTCCGATCGCCGCATTCGACCGTCCCTGCGCCATAAGTTCGAGCACCTCCCGCTCGCGGGGGGTCAGGCGCCCGAATGGCTCGTTGACCGCCTTCGTGCTCAGCAGCTTCGCGATGACCTCCGGGTCCATCGCCGTCCCCCCGGCCGCGACACGCCGTACCGCGTCAATGAACTGGTCCGCCCCGAGCACCCGGTCCTTCAGGAGGTAGCCGACCGCGCCCGCACCGTCGGCGAGCAGTTCGCGGGCATAGAGCTGCTCGACGTGCTGGGAGAGTACGAGCACCGGGAGCCCGGGGATCTCACGCCGGGCGAACAGGGCGGCCCGCAGGCCCTCGTCGGTGAATGTCGGCGGAAGGCGGACGTCCACAACGGACACGTCCGGCCTGAGCTCGACCAGCGCCTGCCGGAGCTCGGGTCCGCTCTCCACAGCGGCGACAATCTCGAAGCCGTGCGCCTCGAGCAGCCGGATCAGACCGTCCCTCAGGAGGTAGAGGTCCTCGGCGAGGACAACGCGCACGGAACCTCCATCGCTATCACGGTCGGGCCACCAAGCGGACTCTGCACGGCGAGCGCACCGTCGAATGTACCGAGCCGGCGCTGAACTCCGCGCAGGCCACCGCCCCGCGCCGGATCGGCACCGCCCTGGCCGTCGTCGGTCACCGTCATCCGCAGCACGCCATCAGAATGGCGAATGTCGATGCCGACCCGCCGAGCGCCGGAGTGGCGGATCGCGTTCGCCAACGCCTCGCTGACCGAGAAGTAGGCCGCCGCCTCCACCGGCGCGTCGAGCCGGCCGTCCATCGCGACGGTCACGTCCACTGGAAGGGGGCTGTCCAGGGCGACCGCGCGCACCGCATCTCCGAGACCACGCTCTGCCAACACGGGCGGGTGTATGCCCCGTACCAGATCTCGCAACTCGCTCAGCGCGGTGGCCGAGTTCGCGCGGGCCTGCGTCACGAGCGCCCGCGCCGCCTCCGGATCGCTCTCGATCAGTTCCTCGATCGCCCCGAGGCTCATGCCCAGGGCCACCAGCCGGGCCTGGGCGCCGTCGTGGAGGTCGCGCTCGATGCGGCGGAGCTCGGCGGCCCGCGCGTCGACGGCCTCGGTTCGCGTTTCGGTGAGGCGGCGGACGCGCTGGGCGAGGCGGGCGGCCTCCGTGGGCGCCAGTAGCAGGCGGTCCCACGCTATCCGCAGGCGCAGCAGCGGCCGCGCGATCAGGACCCCAAAGGCGGCCAAGGCGAGGCCAATGAACGGGCTCACCCAGCCCGGTATCCAACTCAGCGAGGGTGCGGCGTGGGTCACGGCGTACCACACGTACCAGGGCGTGACCCACTCGCCGGTGGCGAGACCGATCGGAACGGCCCACGGCGCCCACCATAGTGGCTGCCAGAACAGGCCGAAGAAGCCGACGCCAACCAGGATCGCGGGCACCAGGCCGATGAGGCTGATCAGAGGTCCAGTCGCCGTCCACAGTAGATCGCGCCAGGTCGCTGGGTCGCGCAAGGTTGTGTTGTACTGCTGCGAGCGTGCTGCCGCCATCCGGTCGGAATGCAGGCTGCGCCCCACCCGGTACATGCCATCAGGGTCGCGCACCGGCGGCTCGGGCAGCGGACGGTACGGCGCCGGGAACTCGACGCCCGTCCACTCGCGTGCCCGCCGGCGGTAATGGTGGAGATACGGCCGGCTATACGTCGCCGCGTACGGGAAGAGACCGCCCCACGACACGACGGCGGCCAGCAGTTGGAAGAGGAAGAATCCGAACGCGCCGAGCGCGAGACCCGACAGCCCGGCACCATGCCAGGTGGCGTACGACGACCGACCCACGCGGGGTCCAAGACCGGATGTGTGCCACCACGACCTCGCCACCGGCTGGAGCAGCTCCCGACTCCACAGCGCGTGCAGGCGCAGCATCGCCGGCCCGAGGGCGAAACCGAGGACTACAAGCACCAGTCCCGCCGGGGCGCCGAGCCATCCCGGGAGGGCGGTCGCCCAGCCGGCGGTGATGGCCCGGCCGGACGCGATGGCCACGCCTGCCGCGACGAGTCCGGGCGGCACGAGGACGGCGACGCCGCCAGTGATTGGCATGAGGGCCAGCCACAACCAGTCACGCAGGATGGCCGGGTCTTTCGAGATGGTCGTCGTCTTCGCCAGAAACCCCGCCACGCGAGGCGATCGAAAGAGCAGGTTGTCGTGGACATACCAGCCGTCGGCGCGCGGCTGCGGCGCCGGCGGCCCGGGCAGGTACTCCTCCGCGACCTCGACACCTCCCCATTCGCGGGCCAGTCGGCGGCCGAGACTCGCCATCGCTTTGGTGGCGGCGACCGCCGCCGGATAGGTCACGACGAGCGCGACCACGACGCCGGCGACCAGTGCGACGATCGCCCCGGCGGCCGCGAGGCCAACGAGGACGAGGCATCGTACGGGTGCGAGTGCGTAGCGCCGGATCACGCCTCCTAGTCTCGCCGAGCGCGTCGGCGGCGCACAGTGCAGCCGGAACCCGATAGTGGGTGGAGCTAGCCCCACCCCCGTTTGGCGCGCAGACCCATTCTCGCGGGCCTCGCGCATTCCTAGCGTCGAGGCATGACAGTCATCGAAGTCAAGAACCTTGCGAAACGGTACGGGGAGCAGGTCGCCGTATGGGACGTCTCTTTCACGGTGGAGGCCGGCGAGATCTTCGGCATCGTCGGACCGAACGGAGCCGGCAAGACGACGACGGTGGAGAGCATCGCTGGCATGCGCGTCGCCGACGCGGGCAGGATCCGGGTGTTAGGGCTGGATCCGCGCCGGGACCGGGCCGAGGTTCGGCGCCGGCTCGGCGTTCAGCTCCAGGAGAGCCAGCTTCCGGACCGCCTCAAGGTCTGGGAGGCGCTGGATTTGTACAGCTCGTTCTATCCGCGGCCCGCCGACTGGCGGCGGCTCATGTCCGACCTGGGCCTGAGCGAGAAGCGCAACACCGTCTTCAGCAGACTCTCGGGCGGCCAGAAGCAGCGGCTCTCGATCGCCCTGGCCCTGGTCGGCAACCCGGAGATCGCGATCCTCGACGAGCTGACGACAGGCTTGGATCCGCAGGCTCGTCGAGACACCTGGCAACTCATCAGCGATGTCCGCGATCGGGGCGTGACGGTCGTTCTGGTTACACATACGTTGGAGGAAGCAGAGCGGCTCTGCGACCGCGTAGCGGTCATCGACTCCGGCCGGGTCGTCGCACTCGACACGCCCGCCGCGCTCGTCGGCCGCGCAGAGGTGCCCGGGGTCGCCCGTCCAACCCTCGAGGACGCCGTCCTCGCTCTCACGCGTCCACACGCTCGCGAGAGGAGTGCGTCATGACCGCGCTCGCAAAATTGACCCTCACCGAGGCCAAGCTTTTCCTGCGCGAACCGATCGGTGCCTTCTTCGGGATCGCCTTCCCCGCCGTGCTTGTCCTCGTCCTGGGCAGCGCGATTCCTGGCTTCACCGCTCCGAGTCCGGACATCGGCGGCCGGCGCCCGATCGACGTCTATCTGCCGATCGTGCTGGCCCTGGCGATCGCCACGATCACGATGGTCACCCTCTTGGGCGTCCTCTCGGCATATCGGGAGAGAGGCGTGCTTCGCCGGCTCTCCACGACGCCGGTCTCGCCGGTGACGTTGTTGGCGGCGCAGCTGATCGTCAACGTCGGCGCCCTGTTGATCGGCTCGGCGCTGGCGTATGTCGGCGCGGCCATTGCCTTCGACATCGCTCCACCTGCGCGAGTCGGGGGGGTCATCCTTGCCTTCGTCCTCGGATCGGCGGCAATGTGCGCGGTCGCGCTGCTCATCGCGGCGCTGGCACCCACGGCCCGCGCCTCATCGGGCCTGGGTACGCTCGTGTACTTCCCGATGATGTTCGCCGCAGGGGTGTGGACTCCAGGTCCGCTGATGCCCGCCGCCGTCCGGAGGGTGGCCGACTACACGCCGCTGGGCGCCGCCTCGCAGGCGATGCAGGACTCGTGGGCTGGCGCATGGCCGCTGCCGTTGCACCTCAGCGTGATGGTCTTCTTCACGGTGGCACTCGGTGGGGTCGCGGCTCGGTTCTTCCGCTGGGAGTGACAGATCCCGTTTTGGATGATTCTCAGTGTCGGGGACCCGGGAATCATCCAAGATCGCCGTATATTTGGCTGCTGTGCGCCTCGTTCTCACCGCGGACACCCACGTACCGGCCCGTGCTCGAGACCTGCCGGTTAAGCTGTGGCGCGCAATCGACGCCGCGGATGCGGTCATCCACGCCGGCGACTGGGTGGCCGAAGGTCTGCTCGATGCGTTGGAGGCTCGTTCCGCGCGGCTGATCGGGGTGTTCGGCAACAACGACGGACCGGCGCTGCGGGCGCGCCTGCCGGAGGTGGCGAGGGTGGAACTGGACGGGGTACGCCTTGCGGTCGTCCACGAGACGGGGCCGGCCACCGGTCGCGAAGCACGGTGCGCCGCCCGCTTCCCAGACCGCGACGTGCTCGTCTTTGGACATTCGCACATCCCGTGGGACAGCGTGGCGGCGAACGGCCTGCGGCTGCTGAACCCGGGTTCGCCCACCGACCGACGCCGCCAGCCGTTCGCCACCTACCAAACGGCAGAGATCGTCGATGGCGCGCTCGCGCAGGTCCAACTGCACGCGCTCTGAGCTACGTCAGGCCGGGCCGTGGTGGCGCGCGAGCCAGGCCGTCAGTTCCGGCGCCGGCATCGGCCGAGCGTAGAGCCACCCCTGACCAATGTCGCAGCCAGCGTCGGCGAGCAGCTGAGCGGTCGCGAAATCCTCAACCCCTTCGGCGACTGTGCGCAGCCCGAGCGCATCTGACAGCTCGATGATCGACCGTACGATGGCCTCATCGTCAGGATCGTGGGCCATCCGCTGCACGAACGAGCGGTCGATCTTCACTTCGGCGAGCGGCAGCCGGCGCAGGTGGAGCAGCGACGAGTACCCCGTGCCGAAGTCGTCGAGCGACAGCGCGACGCCGAGGTCGGAGAGCAGCTGCACAGTGGACAGAACGCGGCGGGGGTCGGCCATGAGCGCCGTCTCCGTGATCTCCACCTCGAGTTGGTCGGCGCGCACGCCGTACAAGCGGAGGCGGTCGGTCAGGAACTCCACCATGTCTGCTGTGTGCAGGTCTCGGACGCTGACGTTGATCGATGCGCGTAGTCGGATCCCGTCCGAGTTCCACGTCGCGACCTGCCGCACAACGTCATCGATCGCCCGCAAAGTCAGCATCCGCATGACCGCGCTGTGCTCGGCCGCGCCGATGAGTTCGGCGGGTGCCACGAGGCCCCTTTCCGTGCTCCGCCAGCGAAGCAAGGCCTCGACGCCGACCACCTCGCCGGTGGCGAGTGCAACCTGTGGCTGATAGTGGAACTCAATCTCGCCGGCCCGCTTCGGATCCTCGAGAGACCTGCGCAGATCGGCGAGAAGGCTCAGCCGCTCTGCCGAGTTGTGGTCCGTCGCCGGCGTATAGATCGCGACCGCGTCGCTCCGTTGCTTCGCGTCGTACATCGCGACGTCCGCGTGGCGCATCAGAGTCGCGAAGTCACCGCCGTGCTCGGGGCAGAGCGCGACACCTATTGAGGCGCTGACATCGAGCGGTAGACCATCCAGATAGGACGGTTGATCGAGGACGCGGCCAAGGTCCGTTGCGATCGCAACCGCCGCTGTCGCATCCGATACGCCGGGGATAATGACGGCGAACTCGTCGCCGCCCAGCCGGCCGACCAGATCGGTTGGGCGCACCGCCGCAGCCAATCTCCGGGCCACGTCGTGCAGCAGTCTGTCCCCGACCGCGTGGCCGAGCGCGTCATTGACGTGCTTAAACTTGTCGAGATCAAGTAGTAGCAGGGCGAATCTGTTCACGTTGCCACCCGGCGGTGAACTGCGCTCCTCCGGTCGGGCGAGTTCGTCCACCTCGGCCCGGAGCGCGCGGCGGCTGAGGAGTCCGGTCAGCGGGTCGATACGAATCTGCTCCGCCTGGTCGTTGGAGAGCTGTGCCATCTGGTTGACTGCGAAGACCGGCACAAGCACGAGCAGGATCACCCAGCCGGTTGGCGCACTGACCAGCAGCGGCGCGAGCAACAGCAGAGCGCCGGTCGACAGCAGTTCGTAGCCGAACGTGCGGGTGAGCACCTGGCGAAGGCCGCCGCCGTACCGTATCCGGAGACCGATCGTCAGAAGGAGGTAGTTCACGGCGAACCAGGCCGCTGCGGCCGCGAGGACGGCCAGGATGTCGGCTCGGTCCACACGGATGCCCAGGGCGAAGGGCGGCGGGCCGAAGAGATCGAGCACCGCGTCGGCGGCGAGCAGTGCGAGTGCGAATCGCGCCACGGTGAACGCGGTCCGAGCGACACTGAGACGAAGTCGAAGCGATGCGCCAAGGACCGCAGCGGCTTGCACCACAATCGCCGGTCCGGCCCCCCAGAGCAGCATGATCGCAGACGTGAAACAGACCGAGACAAAGATCGTGCCCAACCGCCGCCTGGTCCACGGCACCGGTAACGGACGCAAATCGGCGATCACCGCCAACGCCGCGAGGACCCAGAACTCCATCGGTACGCGATGCGGGAACGGTGTCACGTCAACCCAGGCCTGGGCGGCGTACACGCTGGAAGCTCCGATGACTGTCGCCATCGTGATGCCCGGTTTGCCGGTGACGGCGGAGAAAAGCGTGGCGGATGGCTGCATGGAGTTACCTTCCAAGCCTTGCATTCTGCCGGGTTCAATCCCCACAACAATAGGCAGAGCGCATCCGATCCGCCTAGATCGGATGTGCCTCGCATACCCTGAGAAAACCCCCGGATCCTGCCCTTGCGGGCCCTCTGATCTCCACTCACCGCTTGAACCCGGCCCCCAAGATCGCCACGATCTTGAGGTGGCGGTCGTCACACGGCGTCGATCATGACCCCCCGGTCATGATCGACGGTCGAAGGCGGCGGTAGAGGGTGGCGGCCGCTGCAAGTCCGAGCAGCACCGGGATCACGACGACGACGGGGAGCGCCCCGCCGGCGGAGAGGGTGCGACGGCCGGCCACGGTCACGTGCACCGGTGGGCTGGCAACCAGTGGGCCGGTCCCCGCCGTGGTCGCGCCGTTGGGCAGGACGACCACGTAGACGTCGAAGGCGCCGGTGTTCACGGCCTGAAACTCCCAGCTGAGTGTGGTGGAAGCGCCGGGTGCCAGTGCGGGCAATGCGTTGGTGACGTCCGCGGACCAGTCCTCGAGGTCGACATAGGTCCCGTCCAGGCTGGCGACGTTGATGTGCGCCACGAGAGGGTCGGTCGGCACCGAGCCGGTGTTGACGATTCTGGACTCGAGGGTCAGCGAGTCGCCCACGGCGGCCGAGATCTGGCTCTGGTCCAGGGTGACCTCTACGGTGTTCGGCTGCGCCGCCCCACCGAAGAACGCCACCACGACACCAGCGAGCACGACGAGTGATGTCATTCTCCGCTCACCCCACCGATCAGCCGCACGATGCGTGGGGCGAGGATTAGGAGCACGCCGAGGGCGACCACGGCGGCGAGCACAGGCGAGATCAGGTACGACAGATCGCGCGTCCACGAGTGCCCGGTGACGAGCACCGCCGAAAGGTAATGCACACCCGCACCCACGGGGTTGATTCGAACGAGGACGTTCCCCACCGGGCTCGACGCCGTCGCGGGTAGTTGCGTCGGCGCGAATAGTGCCAACAGGATGAAGAAGCACACGGCGAGGCTGAACTTGTTCGAACTCGACAGGGCGCTGACGAGGAGACCGAAGGCGGACAGCGCCACGGCGAGCAAGGTGCCCACGGCGAATCCCAGTGCGAGCGCGAGCCCGACGATGGAGACTCCCCGCCCGAGCACCCATACATACGGAACGCTCACCAGGAAGGCGGCCAGCCACAACGAGAACGTCGCAACGAGCTTGCCCGCCACGATGGACCTGCGCGGCACCGGTGTGAGCAGCAGGCTTTCGAGCGTTCCGCGCTCCCGCTCCCCGCTGATGCCGTCGGCACTCACGACCAGGGTGACCAGGACGGCGACCGCCACCGCGATCTGCAGCACGAGGTTGACCGCCTCCCGCTGCTCGAGGAAGTTGAGAATCTGGTTGGTGGCGGCGAGGTACGTGACGGCGCTCAGCAGCACGCTGAAGACGAAGAGCAGCACGGGGGCCCTGCCGCTGAGCCACAGGTCTCGGCACTCCTGACCGGCGACGACCCACCAGCCCGGACTCGGGCCTGTCGCTGCGGCGGCGCCGGTCTCGGCACGCCCGCTCTTCGCGACGGTCTCGGTCACAGTGGACCCTGCTCGGTCATGGCAAGAAATGCGTCGCTGAGCCGCGCCCCGTCAACGTCGAACGACAAGACCGGTACGTCGGCGGCGAGCACCGCCCGCAGGGCCACGTTCATCGCACCGTCCCCCGTGCCGGCCCGGTCTCCCGCGAGGGTGATCCGGAGAACATCAGGTCGGTCCGAGTCGGCCTCGACAGCAAGACCGGCGACGGCGCCGAGTGCGGACCGCGCCCGATCGACCGAGTCCAGCCGCACTCGGAGCAGGGCGGACCGCGTCGAGGCGACCGCGTGGGTCACCTCGTTCACGGTGCCCGACGTCAAGACCCGCCCCCGGTCGAGGATCAGCACGCTCGTGCAGATCTCTTCAACCTCGGGCAGTGTGTGCGTACAAAGGACAACCGTGGCGCCTCGGCGCTGGGCGGCATCGCGAACGATGCCCAGGATCTGCCGTTGCCCGGCCGGGTCGAGACCGAGTGTCGGCTCGTCGAGGAACACGACGACCGGGTCGTTCACAAGGGCACGGGCGATACCGAGGCGCTGCCGCATACCGCGGCTGTAGGTCGAGATGCGCGACGAGGCGCGCTCGGCGAGACCAACCTCCGTCAACAGGCGCTCGGCCACCGCCGCGGCGTCGCCTCGCGGCAGGCCGAAGAGCCGCGCGTGGTAACGAAGGAACTCGCCACCCGTTTGGTGGGCCGGGTAGCCGGCGCTTTCGGGCAGCACACCGACCCGTCGCCGGATCTCGGACGGCTGGTCGGACGGGATCCCGTCCACGGAGAACTCGCCGCTGGTCGGGGCTAACACCGTGGTGAGCAGTCGAATGGTGGTCGTCTTTCCGGCACCGTTGGGACCAAGCAGCCCCACCACCTCACCCTGCCGCGCGGTGAAGCTCACCTCGTCGACGGCGGTGCGCGTACCGAATCGCTTGGTCAGCGCCCGGGCGTCGAGAGTTACCGTGGCCATGTCAGGACGGTATACCGGTCGACTGAACGCCGCCTGAAAATGCCGCCGGAGCAGGGTGTTAGGCCGTCTCGCGGCGGTAGGCCCCGGGCGCCACGCCCATGGTGCGCTTGAAGGCCTTGCTGAACGCCGCCGGCGACTCGTACCCCGCCCGTGCGGCCACCTCGCCGAGATCGGCGTCGGAAGTACGCAGCAAACCGGCGGCCTTCTGCATACGCCACCGGGTGAGGTACAGCATCGGGGGCTCCCCGACGAACTGCGTGAAGCGGGCGGCGAAGGCCGATCGAGACATCGCCACCTTCGCGGCCAGCGTCGCGACCGTCCAATCAGCACTGGGATTCTCGTGCATCAGGCCAAGCGCGGTGCCGATCTGCGGCTCGATGATTGCGCGGAGCCAGTTCGATTCCTGCGCCGGCACCTGCACCAGGTGGCAGCGCAGGATGTAGACGAACATCGCGTCGCAGAGCCTGTCCACGACGGTGGCCATGCCGGGGCGGTCGGCGAACGACTCGTACGCCAGCAGTTTGATGGTCTGCGACAGCCATGGACCCGCGTCGCTGGCCAATTCCCGGGTGTGAATCATCGTGGGCAGCGCCGACATCAGGATGTTGCTGCGCATGTCGTCGAAGCGGAAGCATCCGCAGATCAGCTGCGTCGTGCCGCGCGACTCGTCGGGAGACGTGCCCCGATCGAAGACTCCGGCCGACAACAGCTCCATCAGGTCGCGCGCCGGGCTCTCCGGCCGATCCCGCAGCGTGTGCTCACGCCCCGGCGACACCACGACGACGTCTCCGGCCTCAACGTCGACCAAGCCGCCTCTCAGGCCGTCGACCTCGAGGACGCCGCGGCCCCGGGTGATGACGTGAAAGGCGAAGTGGTCCTGCCCCTCAGCACGGATCCCCCACGGCGCGGAGAGCTGCGTCCGGGCGAAGACCGTGCTCCGCAGGCGGACGGTGCTCAGCATGTCCGACAGGACGTCCATCGCCACCTCCCCGGACGATCAGACACCAATTCTGGATGACAGCACATGGAACGTCCACGCCACGTGGCGTCATCATGTTAGCGGCGGAGGGAGTCACGATGGGTAGCCCACTCGATGCGAGCCTGACCGGTCGGGTCACCGTGGTCACCGGAGCGAGCGGCGGCATCGGCAAGGAGATCGCACGCGCGTTGGCCAGGATGGGCGCCACCGTCGTGATTGGCGCCCGCGACGTCGACCGCGGTGAGGCCGCGCGGACCCAGATCGCGGCCGACACGACCGGTCCAATCTCGGTGTTGAGGCTCGACGTCGCTGACCAGGCCTCCGTGCGGGAGTTTGCCGCCAACGTCTCCCGCAGCTTTGGCGACCTGGCAATCCTCGTCAACAACGCCGGCGCCTGGTTCACCGACCACAGGAAGAGTCCGGACGGGCTCGAACTCACCTTCGCCACGAACGTGCTCGGCCCGCACCTGCTCACGGAACTGCTGCTCGACCAACTCCGGGCCGGCGCCGGCGGACGGGTGGTGAATGTCGTCTCCTCGATTCAGGGCGACTACGACGGGACGGACCTGCAGTTCACCCGGCGACCCTTCGATGGATACAAGGCGTACGCGCAATCCAAGCAGGCCCTGTCGATGCTGACCTGGGGATGGGCGTCGAGACTGGCGGGCACGGGGGTCACCGCGAACACGGCTGCGCCGGGATTCGTGAAGACCGACTTCAACCGGAACGCGCGCGGGTTTCGGACGGCGATGATCAACCTTTCGCTGAAGCTCTTCGCGGTCCCACCGGAGAAGGGCGCGGACACGCCGGTATGGGTCGCGACCGCCTCGGAACTCGAGGGCGTGACCGGCAAATACTTCTCAGGCCGCAAGGAGCAGGAGGTCAAGACGCGCGATCCAGAGGCGATCGCCGACCTCGAGCGCCAGTGCCGCCAGCTCGAGCAGGAGTCGGCTCGTTAAGGGCACCCGTCCCGCGACCGCGGGACTCTAGACCTCGGTCACGACGGGAACGATCATTGGCCGCCGCCGGGTGCGCTCGGCGACGAACCGGCCGAGGGCCCGCCGGGCGCGCCGCCGGAACACCTCCGGGTCGTAGACGCCCTCCGTGTGGATCCCCTCGAGTGCGGCGGCGACCGTCTGGCGCGCCTCGTCGAGCAATGACTCGGCCTCGGGGGCATGGATCCAGCCCTTGGTGACGATCTCCGGGCCATACAGGATCTTGCCCGTCTTGGCGTCGACGGTGAGCACGAGGACGACCACGCCCTCCTCGGCGAGGACCTGCCGGTCCCTGATGACCTCGTCGCCGACATCCCCGACAGTACCGTCCACATAGGTGTAGCCGGCGGGCACCTTGTCGACCACGGCCATCGTCGACTCGGTGAGCTCGACGACGTCGCCGTCCTGGCAGATGAGCACGTTGCTCGCGGGGATCCCCATGCGCATGGCGAGATCGGCGTTGTGCCACATGTGCCGGTACTCGCCGTGTACCGGAATCATGTTCTGCGGGCGAGCAACGGAGATGATCGTGCTCAGGTCGCCCTGCCGGCCGTGGCCGGAGACGTGCACCTTGGCGATGCCGGAGTGCACGACCCGCACACCCTTGCGCATCAACTTGTCGATCACTCGGCCGACCGCGGTCTCGTTTCCCGGCACCGCATGGCTCGAGAGCAGCACGAGGTCGTCGGGGTAGAGGGTGATCCATCGGTTCTCGCCCTCCGCCATCAGCGACAGAGCGGACATGGGTTCACCCTGGCTTCCGGTCGAGATGACGAGAGTCTCGCGTGGGCGCAGCGCCTCGGTCTGCTCGATGTCGAGGATGCGGTCCTCAGGAATCTTCAGCGCGCCAAGCTGGCGGGCGATGGCGATGTTTTTCCTCATCGAACGGCCCAGCACGGCGATGTATCGGCCGGAATCCACGGCCGCGTCGGCCAGTTGCTGTATCCGATGGATATGGCTCGCAAACGAGGCGGCGATCACCCGGCCCGGGTGGTTGGTGATGACGTCGGCCAGACTCTGCTTGATTGACGACTCCGAGTCGGAGAAGCCCGGCTCTTCGGCCTTGGTGGAGTCCGCCAGGAGCAGCTTGACCCCCACCGTGTTGGCGATCTCCCCCATACGGGCGAGGTTGGTCTTGCGACCATCGACAGGCGTGTGGTCGATCTTGAAGTCTCCGGTATGCAGGATGACACCCAGCGAGGTGTGGAAGGCGAGCGCGAATGCCTCCGGAACGGAGTGAGTCACCGGAATGAACTCGACATCGACCCCGCCGATGTGGCGTTTCTCGTTGTCGCTCACGGCGATGAAGTTGGCGCGACCGGCAAGCCCGTGCTCGATCACCCGCCCTCGGGCGAACTCGATCGCCAGCGGCGAGCCATAGATGTCCAACGAATCGACGATACGAAGGAGAAACGCGATGGCGCCGATGTGATCCTCATGCCCGTGCGTGAGCACGAGCCCGTCGAACCTATGTGCGTTCTCGCGAATGAACGAGAAGTCTGGGAGCACGAGATCAATGCCGAGCATGTCGATCTCGGGGAAGAGTACGCCGCAGTCGACCATGATGAGCCGACCGTTGACCTCGATGCACGCACAGTTGCGCCCGATCTCCCCGAGGCCGCCCAAGAATATGACCTTTACCGTGGAGTCCACACTGGCCATCCCTTCGCCCCGAGCACCGCAACCCACCGCCAGCATGCCGAGGCCGTCGGCGGCATCCTATCGCACCGATCCGTGCGCCCTCTGTCGATCAATCAGGCGCGGGGACCGCCACCTGACTTCTTTCGCTTCCGCGACTTCTCCGCAGATCTTGGACGATCGTCGGTGTCCTGGGCCCTTGAATCATCCAAGATCGCGGTACGAGTGGACGGCGTCGCCAAGCCGGCGGCGCAGAAGGCAACGATCCGCCGGACCTGCTCATCGACGTCGTCAGTGCCCAGCGGTCCCGGCTGATCCGGATCGGGCGCGGTCGCGAAGATCTGCGCGAGCACATCGCGGCACAGCCGCAACCGGAGCTTAACGTCGGCGGCATCCACATCCGGCAGGGAATTGCGCAACAGGGGAATCAGCCGCACGGCCCACCGCTCGAACTGCCCGTCCAGGAACTCGACCACCGGCTTGCCGGAGGATGTGTGCGCCCGCCCCAGGAATCTGGCCACGAGGACTCGGTTGCGGCGTAGCTTGGCCAGCAGCTCCAGGTCGGGGCGCGCGACGGCCTCCAGGAGCGCCGGCACGGGTGCCGGGTCGCCGTGCCGTTCCACGGCCCGATCCAACAGCTGGAGCCGGCGAACGTTCAGCGGGCCGAGTTGGCGTTCGAGCACCGCGCGGGTCAGCTCGTCACGTCCACCGAAGTGGTAGTGCACGGCCGCGGCGTTGGACCGCGCGGCCCGGGTCACTGCCCGGAGCGACGTGGCCTCCTCGCCGGCCTCGGCGAAGAGCCGCTCAGCCGCGGCAACCAGCCGGGCCGGCGTGTCGTCGACGTCTCGCACTCCAAAATCTTACATCGCTTGTGCTATTGATTCAAGCAATGCTTCAACCGGACCGCCGGATCGAGCGGATCTCCATATCGCCAGCGAGTCCACCATCGTCCATAGTGACGTCCACAGTGGTCAGTCACCGTGCCTGCCAGTGGCCGCCGACCGCAGGCAGCCTAGCAACGGTCTAGGGGACGCTTTCGCATTGATGAACTGGCCATTAAGGTTCTCCTGCAGGCCGCAACCGACCGGATTGGAGTTGAGATGGCGAAGAAGAGCAAGAAGGACAAGAAGAACAAGAAGAAGTAGCACATGGCGGTGCGCGTTAGGCGGGCGGTGCGATCCGCCCGCCACGTGCGCCGACGCTCGCTGGTGCGTATGTTGGGCACATGGCCGGCTATGCCGAGGTTTACCGCCGGAGCCTCGCTGATCCCGAGGGATTCTGGCTTGAGGCCGCCCACGCCATCGACTGGGCGCGACCGCCGTCACGCGCACTGGACGACGCGCGCGCACCGCTCTATCGCTGGTTCGATGACGGCGAGCTCAACACCTGCCACAACGCGTTGGACCGCCACGTCGCCGCGGGCGTCGGCTCGCGTACCGCTCTGATATACGACTCCGCCTACAGCGGCGAACGGCGCGCATTCACCTACGCCGAACTCCGCGACGAGGTTTCCCGCACCGCCGGCGCCCTGCGGGACCTGGGCGTGACGGCCGGCGACCGGGTCATCATTTACATGCCGATGATCCCGCAGGCCGTCATCGCAATGCTCGCCTGCGCGCGCCTCGGTGCGGTGCACTCCGTGGTATTCGGCGGTTTCGCGCCGAGGGAGCTCGCGGTCCGGATCGACGACGCCAAGCCACGGGTGCTCATCTGCGGGTCGTGCGGCATCGAACCCGGCCGCATCGTGGAGTACAAGCCGATCGTGGATGCGGCGCTCGACCTCAGCGTCCATCGACCCGAACACATCGTCGTGTTCCAGCGCGACCAGGCCCGCGCAGACCTTTCCGGCGGGGCGGTCGACTGGGACGACCTCACCGGAAGCGCGTCCCCGGCCGACTGCGTCACCGTGGCCGCGACGGATCCGCTGTACATCCTCTACACCTCGGGCACGACCGGAAAGCCGAAGGGCGTCGTGCGCGACAACGGCGGCCACGCCGTAGCGCTGCAATGGTCGATGGCGAACATCTACGACATCCGCGCCGGTGACGTGTGGTGGACCGCCTCCGATGTCGGGTGGGTCGTGGGCCACTCGTACATCGTCTACGGGCCGCTGCTAGTTGGGGCCACGTCTGTCCTCTACGAGGGCAAGCCGGTCGGCACGCCGGACGCCGGCGCCTTCTGGCGGGTCATCTCCGAGCACCGAGCCAAGGCTCTGTTCACCGCACCCACCGCGCTGCGCGCCATTAAGAAGGTCGACCCGGCGGGCAAGGAGCTCGCGCGCCACGACATGTCCGGCTTCCGCACCCTGTTTCTCGCCGGCGAGCGGCTCGACCCGGAGACCTACCGTTGGTCGAGCGACGCGCTCGGCGTCCCGGTGGTTGATCACTGGTGGCAGACCGAGACTGGGTGGCCAATCGCGGCGAATCTGCGCGGGCTCGATCCGATGCCGATCAAGCCGGGTTCCCCGACGGTGGCGGTGCCCGGCTACGACGTACGGATACTGGACCCGGCCTGCTCGGAGGTGCCCGAAGACACCGAGGGCGCGATCTGCATCAAGCTGCCGCTGCCTCCCGGCACCCTGCCCACGCTGTGGGGCGACGACGAGCGCTTCATCGAGTCGTACCTGTCCCAGTACGACGGCTACTACCTCACCGGCGACGGCGGGTACCGCGATGGAGACGGCTACCTGTACGTCATGGGCCGCACCGACGATGTCATCAACGTGGCCGGCCACCGCCTCTCCACCGGCTCGATGGAGGCGGTGCTCGCCTCTCATCCCGCTGTCGCGGAGTGTGCGGTGATCGGTGTGTACGACTCGCTCAAGGGTCAGGTGCCGCGCGGGCTGGTGGTCCTCAAGGCCGGAGTCGAGATCTCACCCGATCAATTGCGGGACGAACTCGTCGCCGCGGTGCGGGCCGAGATCGGTCCGGTCGCCGCGTTCAGGGATGTCGACATCGTGGCCGGCCTACCCAAGACCCGGTCCGGCAAGATCCTCCGTAAGTCGATGAGATCCATTGCGGACGGACGCGACGAACCCGTCCCCTCGACGATCGAGGATACTTCCGTGCTCGACGCGCTGCGACCGATCCTGCGCCCGCGGGCGTAGACGACCGCGCTATGGCGCGAACGCCCACTCCTCGAACGCGACGCACCGCCCGTCGTCGCCGAACCGGATGACCCACAGGTCCAGGAACTGCTGGCTCACCGGATCGCCGTACGCGACCTCGACCCGTACCACCGCCGTGTCCCCCTCGACCGCGACGATGTCGGATGCCATCCGGAAGACCTCGTGGGGCCCGTCCCGCTCCTCGTCCCACATCGCCGCGATCGCCGGAAGGCCCGCGACCGGCTCGCGGAAGGGCCGCTGGGAGTACGTAGCATCCGGCGCGAAGAGCTGGGCGAGTGCCGCCGTGCCGGGAGACCGCCACGCACTTTCGTACGCGGCCACCCATCCGGCCACCTGGTCTCTGTCCACACGGCCACGATACCGACGGGAGCGCCTTGCTCAATGCGCGCTATGGCCGGACGTGGCTCGCGAGCGCCCGCGCGGAGCGGGCATCGGCGGCCGCGACCGCGGCGGCGGCCAGCGCCCGGCACTCGTCGAGCGAGTACAAGACCAGCGACTCGCGCACCGCGGGGATGGCGCGCGGCGCCATGGACAGGCTGGTGATGCCGAGGCCGGCCAGCACCGGCGCCAGAGCCGGATCGCCGGCGGCCTCGCCACAGACTCCGACGCTCTTGCCGGCGGCGAGGCCGGCGGCGGCGCACGTCTCGATCAGCGACAGCAGCACGGGCTGCCAAGGGTCGAGCAGGTGGGCGAGGTCGCCGATCTGCCGGTCGGCCGCGAACGTGTACTGGCTCAGATCGTTGGTGCCGATGCTGAGGAATTCGACGACCTCAAGCAGCGCGGCGGCCCGCAGCGCGGCCGCGGGGATTTCCACCATCACGCCCGGCTTGGTCAGGCCGGCGGCCCGGCACCGGGCGGCGAAGTCGCCTGCCTCCGCGACCGTTGCGACCATCGGCGCCATCACCCAGACGTCGGCCGAGGTCGCTCGGGCGGCCTCCGCGATCGCCGCAAGCTGGGTCTCGAGGACCTGCGGATGAGGCCCTGCGAGCCGCAGGCCGCGCACGCCGAGGGCCGGGTTGGGCTCGTCCCGGACGGTGACGAAGGGGAGTGGCTTGTCCGCTCCGGCGTCGAGGGACCGCACGACCACGCGCCGTCCCGCGGCCACCCGGAACACCGCCGCGTACGCCGCGACCTGCTCGTCCAATGTGGGCGCGTTGGCGCGGTCGAGGTAGAGCAGCTCGGTACGGAACAGTCCGACACCTTCGGCGCCAGCGCCCGCATCGCCCGCGAGGTCGTCGGCCGAGCCGATGTTCGCCAGCAGGGCGACGGCGTGCCCATCGGCGGTGCGCCCCGGGCCACTCGATCGGGCCAGTCGTTCCCGCCGTGCGTGATCCTCAGCGGCCAGCGCCGTAACGGTCGCCTCGTCGGGCGCGGTGAGGACTCGCCCCGTGCCGCCGTCGACGCCGACCAGCGTGCCGTCGGCGAGCCCCAGCACCCCCAAGCAGCGTACGACGGCTGGAATGCCGAGGGCGCGGGCCACGATCGCGGTGTGGCTGGTCGGGCCACCGTTCTCAGTCACGAGCGCGAGCACGGCTGAGGGATCCAGGCCGGCGGTGTCCGCCGGAGCGAGGTCGCGGGCCGCCAACACGAACGGGTGGCCAGGCGAGGGGATGCCGGGCATGGCGACCCCGAGGCAGGCGGCGACCGCCCGGTCGCGGAGGTCGTCCAGGTCGGCCACCCGCTCGGCGAGATATCCGCCGGCCACCTCGAACGCGGCCCGGTGCACCGCGATCGCGCGGTCGATCCCGTGCACCGCGTCGGCGCCGGCGCGGATCTCGTCGGCCACCGCGTCGGCGAGCACCGGGTCCTCGATCATCATCACCTGCGCCCGCAGGATCTCCGCCACGGCAGGTCGATCCGAGGCGTCGGCCCGCCTGGTCAGGTCCGCGGCGACGTGCGCGAGCGCGGCCCGAGCGCGATGGACCTCGCTCGAGGGATCGTCCACTGTGGCCGGTGGTGGCAAGCGGGGCGGCGGCACGACCCGGTGGACCGGTCCGCTGGCGAAGCCGGGGCTCACGCCGATGCCATGCATCGACTCGGGCGGCGTCTCAGGTGGCACTGGCCGGCTCCTCGGCGTCGAGATCGCGGGCGATCAGGTCGGCGAGCGCGTCGAGCGCGGCCTCCGCTCCCTCCCCCTCCGCCTCCAGGATCACCTCGGTGCCACGCTTCGCACCGAGGGAGAGCACAGACAACATGCTGCGGGCAGGTACCGCCGGCTTGTCGCCGGTCCGGATGGTGACCGTGACCGGTTGGGCAGCCGCGGCCGCGACGAAGAGGGCGGCCGGCCTGGCGTGCAGGCCGCTGGCCGATCCGACGGTGACGGTTCTCGAGGGCATGCTCACTCCTGCGTGGGCGGCGTCGGGGGTCAAGGTTCGATGGTTACCTTGATGGCCTCGCCCCGACCCACGATGTCGAACGCGGCAAGCACGTCGTCGAGGCCGAGACGGTGGGTGATGAGGTCGGCGACCGGAACCGCTCCGGACGCGATGAGTCGCAGCGCCTCGGCGTTGTGGGCCGGGGAGGAACCATTCGCGCCGACCACGGTGAGCTCGCGGTAGTGCACCAGGTTGGCGTCGAGAGCGATTATCGGATCGTCCTTGGGCAGGCCGCCGAAGAAGCTGATCCGCCCTTGCCGCGCGGCCATCCGGAGCGCCTGCTCCTGCGCCTGCCCTGACGCCGCCGCGGTGATGACGACATCGGCGCCCCGACCGTCGGTGAGCTTGCCGACGGCATCGACGACGTCCTGCCGCGATGCGTCGACGGTCGCGTCCGGTCCCACCAGACTGGCCGCCAGGTCGAGCCGTTCGGCGTTGACGTCGACCAGTACGACGCGGGCTGCGCCGCGGGCCCGGGCCAGGCGCACGTGAAGGCAGCCAATCGGTCCGGAGCCGATGACGACAACGTCGTCGCCAGGCCCGACTCGGGCGAGCTCCTGGCCGTTCAGCACGCAGGCCAACGGCTCGGCCACCGACGCCTCCGCGAAGTCGACGCCGTCCGGGATCCGGTTGAGTCCGGCCACGGCGAGCACCTTCGCCGGCACGACCATCATCTCGGCGAACCCGCCGTCGTAGTGGTAGCCCATCGATTCCTGGTTCGGGCACACCGTCATCCGGCCTCGCCGGCACTCAACGCACGTACCGCACGGAATCGCGGCGATGACCTGGACCCGGTCACCGACCCGCCAGCCGTCGCCGTCGTCGTTGACACCGTTGCGGACCTCGACCACCTCGCCCGCGATCTCGTGGCCCATGACCCGCGGCGGGACGATGTGATGGTGTCCGAAGCGGAAGATCTTCACGTCAGTGCCACAGGTGGAGCAGTTGCGGACACGAATGGTGACGTCGCCCGGGCCGCTCGACGGCGAAGCCGCCAACTCGACCCGGACGTCGCCCGGCGCATGAAACCGAACGACCTTCATGACGCGTCTCCCGCGGGCGGCGAAGATGCCGCCGCCCCAGCCGGTGGCGGAGGTGCCGCCCCATCTGTTGGCGAGGCCGCCGGCGGGGCCGCCGCGCCAACCGGCGCGAGCAGGTCGAGCACATCGGCCGGGTCGGTCGCCTCCCGAAGCTGCCGCGCCCGGTCCGGGTCGAGCAGGATCTGGGCCAGTTCGGCCAGGATCTCCACGTGGCCGTCGCCGACGGCGGCAATGGCCACACACACGGTGACCGGGAAGCCGTCCCAGTCCACGCCGTCCGGGAACCGGAGCACGGCGAGCGCGTCCCGGCGGACGGCCTCCTTTCCCTCCAGAGTGGAGTGAGGGATGGCCACCCCCTCCCCGACGTACGTGGAGATCGAACGCTCCCGTTCGAGCATCGCCTCCACGTACGCCGGGCCAACCGCCCCGATGGACACGAGGGTCTCGCCGCAGCGCCGGATCGCGTCGTCCCGACTGGTGGCCTGCTCGGCCAGCCGGATCGCCTCCGGCGCCAGCAGAGTCGCCGATCCCTCGCCGGACTGTTCAGCCATTGAGGTCACTACCGTTCTTGACCGCGGCGACGATGGCATTGACCGCCGGATCCCCGATGAACACCTGCACAGTCACGATCACGGTGTTGGGCGCACTCGCCCGGGCTCGATCGGCGAGTCCCCTGTGGACGACGACGACGTCGGCGTCGGCCGGGATCGAGTTGACCGGGGTGTGCTCGACGGTGACCGAGTTGGCGCTGAGCTGCCGGCGGAGCTGGCTCGCGAGCATCACGCTGCTGCCCATACCGGCGTCACAGGCCACGACGACCTTACGGACCTTGCTTCCATTGATGGTAGGCACGGCGCGTTTCCCCCTATGACGTTCGAGCGGGGGCGGCGTCGGACGCGGTGGCCTGGGCCGGCACTGGGACGACGTCGGCGTCGGGCGGGACGACCGCCTCCTTGTCCGACTCGAGCCGGCCAAACCCGAGCAGCACCGAGGCGACGGCGAAAGTGACCCCCGCGGCTATGAGGATGCCGAGGATCACGACGAAGTGGCCACCGCGGGGCGTGACGGCCATGCAGGCGAAGATGCTCCCCGGCGATGGGGTCGCGACGAGGCCGGCACCGGTAATGATGAAGAAGAGAACGCCGGAGGCGCCACCGGCAATCATCGCGAGGATCAACCGGGGCTTCATGAGAACGTACGGGAAGTAGATCTCGTGGATGCCACCGAGGAAGTGCACGATCATCGCGGCCGGAGCGGTTGGACGAAGCGAGCGCGGTCCAAACTGAAGGTACGCGGTCAGGAGTCCCAACCCAGGCGCGGGGTTGGTCTCGATCATGAATAGGATGGACTTGCCGGTCTCGGTGGACTGCGCCACGCCCAGCGGCCCGAGTACGCCGTGGTTGATGGCGTTGTTGAGGAACAGAACCTTCGCCGGTTCGACCAGGATCGACGCGAACGGAAGCAGGTTGTTGTCAACGAGCCAGTCCACGCCGGTGCCGGCCTGCTTGGTGATCCACTCGACGACCGGGCCGACGCCCCAGAGGCCGAAGAGGGCCATGCCGCCACCGATGATGCCGGCGGAGAAGTTGTCGATGAGCATCTCGAAACCGGGCTTGACCTTGTTCTGGAACAAGCCGTCGAAGAGCTTGAGGATGAAGGCGGTCAGCGGACCAATGATCATCGCGCCGAGGAACATCGGCACGTCGGCGCCGACCACGATGCCCACCGTGGCGACCGCGCCGACGACGGCGCCGCGCTGCCCATGCACGAGCCGACCACCGGTGTAGCCGATCAGCACCGGCAGCAGCACAGTGATCATCGGGCCGACGAGGGCGGCGAATGTCTCGTTGGGTAGCCAGCCGGTCGGAATGAAGAGCGCGGTGATGAGTCCCCAGGCGATGAACGCGCCGATGTTCGGCATGATCATCGAGGCGAGGTAGCCGCCGATGCGCTGCACGGAGGCCTTGAAGCCGGTCCCGGTGACCGGCGGGTGTACGACGTTGTCATGGGACGGCTCCTGTGGGTCGGGCTGCCGGGGAGAGGCCAGCTTGTTCGCGGGAGGCGCTGGGTGCGCCGGGGGTTTGGTCGGGTGGTGCGCCGAGCGGGGGGTTGCGACCGCCCGGCCTATTCGTGGACGGGCCGGAGTTGATCCGGCGGATGGGCTGTGAGGTGCTCGGCCCGCGGGATTGGCGGGCCTCGACGGACATGGACTCGATGACGTTGGAGGTCCGCCGGGCCGGGCATCCGGCTGCCGGGCAGGCTGACCGCCGCGGCGCCCCACGCGAGTGCCTCGGCGAGGGCATCGCTGCCGCGCGCTCCGGCGGCGATGAACCCGGCCAACAGGGCGTCGCCGGCGCCGACCGCGCTTCGCGGACGGTCGACCGGCGCGTCACCCACGACGACGCCGTCTGCGTCGATCAGAACGGCGCCCTCAGCACCGAGGCTGGCCAGGACCGCGCCGGCCCCCCAGGATCTAAGCTCGGCGGCGGCGTCAGCGACATCGTCCAATGTGGTCAGTTCCGCGCCCACCACGTCGCCGAGCTCATCCCGGTTGGGCTTGACGAGGGCCGCGCCCGCGGCGGCGGCGGCCCGCAGCGCCGGGCCGCTGGTGTCGACCGCGAGCCGAACCCCAGCGGCACCCAGGCGCGAGCAGAGCTCGGCGAACGCCTCCACCGGTAAGCCCGGCGGCATGCTGCCGGACGCGACCACCCAGGACGCGCCGCTGGCGGCGGCGAGAACGGTCGCGGTGACCGCGATGAACTCCTCCGGGGTTAGCACCGGCCCCGGCTCGTTGATCTTCGTGACGACTCCGTCGGGCTCGGCGAGGGTGATATTCGACCGGGTATGCCCGGCGATCGGCACCGCGACAATGTCGACGCCCTCGGCCCGGAGCAGGTCGATGAGCTGCCGACCCTCCTCGCCGCCGCAGGGCAGCACGGCCCGGGATGCCACCCCGTTGGCGAGCAGGGCCCGGCTGACATTGACGCCCTTTCCGCCGGGGTCCAGACGGGCCCGGGTGGCGCGGATGACCTCACCCCGAGCGAGACCCTCGACCTCGATGGCCCGGTCCAGGCTGGGGTTCAGGGTCACCGTGATGATCATGCTCGGATCACCCGGACGCCCTCGGCCTCCACGTCGGCGACGAGGTCGTCGTTGAGACCGGTGTCGGTGATCAGAAGATCGATGTCGGCGAGAGAGCCGAACTTGGCCAAGTAGTCGTTTCCGATCTTGGTGTGGTCGGCGAGGAGCACGCTGCGGCGGGCCGCCGCGATCATCGCCCGCTTCACGGAGGCCTCGGCCGGATCGGGAGTGGTGAGTCCGCGCTCCACCGAGCACCCGTTCGTGCCGAGAAAGGCCACGTCGACGTAGAGGTCGGCGAGCGGCCGCAGCGCCCAATCGTCCACTGTGGCGAGTGTCTTGCCGCGGACCCGGCCGCCGAGCAGGAGCACGGTCAAGTTGGCGCGGGTGCCGAGCGTGGTCGCCAGCACCGGCGAGTTCACGACGACGGTCAGCTCACGGTCACCGGGGATCGCCTGGGCGAGTCGGGCCGTCGTCGTACCGGCGTCGAGGATGATCGCCCCCTCATCGGGAACCTCGGCGAGCGCCATCTTGGCGATGCGCTCCTTCTCGTCGGTGAGCACCGCGTCGCGCGTCGCCAATGCCGGCTCGAAGCCGATCCGCTCCACGGGAATCGCCCCGCCGTGTACGCGCCGGAGCACGCCGGCCCGCTCCAATGTGGTCAGGTCACGGCGGATCGTCTCGGCGGTGACCGCGAAGCCGTCGGCGAGCGCAGCCACGTCAACCCGACCATCGGATCGGGCGAGCCGCACGATCTCCTGCTGGCGCTCCTCGGCGTACATGTGGTTTCACCGCCGTTTCAATTTTTGCTTGTCACATGTTTACGTCCGTTTATGTGGTTTGTCAAGACCACATTATCTTCGCGATCAAGGACCTGTGGTCGTGGTTGCGAGAGATCCATCCACGACCCAAGGCTCTTGATCGGGTAGGGCGCGATGGCGCCAAGCTCTTGGGGGTCGCCCTCACCTCAGCGCCAATCAAGGAGTATGGCCGCGATTTTGCGAGCCCCAATTTGCACATAGCGTGCCCCTTGATCGCGTGGCCCTGACGCGGCAAGCAGACAGGGGACACAGCAATGGACGTTACCGCCGCCGTTCGCGAGATGGACGAGCTTGCTGACACGTTGGACCACGCCATGTCGAGCAGGGCCGTCGTTGATCCTGCCGACGTTGATCGGCTGGCGGAGTTGATCGTGTCCGCCGACGGTTCTGCTATGGCGGATTTGCGCCAAACGGCCAGACGTGCCCGATCATCCGCCGCGCCGCATCCGCTTGTGTCCGCCGCGCCGTCGCCTACGTCACGGTCCGGGCTGCCTGACCCCGTTCGACCGATCGGGGCGGGTAGCGTTGCCCGTCCCGGTCGCGCTGACCCCCGACGCGACCAGGGAGAAAGATCATGAGCATCCCCATTGCCACCCGCCGCGTCCGGACCGCCGCCGTTGAGGCCACACGCGTCGTCATCTACGCGCGAATCTCGGATGACAAAGCGTTGATCAAAGCCGGCATGGCTGGCCGCAATGTTGGCGAGCAGGTCGACGACGCGATCACGTACGCCGCCCGCGTGTTGTGCATCGACCCGTCGACCGCCGCTGAGGCTGGCACGCTGACCGGGCGGGGCAAGGCTGCGCGCTGGGTGGCAAACCCCGCAGCCGCCGAGGCGCTGATGATCGTCTACCGGGAAAACGACCGCTCGGCATACAAGCGTCAGACGGTGCACGCGGTGATCAACGGTGTGGAACAGGACGCCGAGCGCGTTGTGCGCCCTGTGTGGGACGCGATGATGACCGATGTCCGCACGGGCCGCGTGCGCGCCGTGATCGGTCTCGACATGGACCGTCTTCTGCGCGACCCGATTGACCTGGAAGACGCCATGAGCACCGCCGGCCGGTACGGCACGGACTGGCACGGCGTGACATCGGGCATGTTCGACTTCCGATCATCGGGCGGACAGATGAACGCGCGAGTGATGGCCGCCGCCAAGCGCCTACAGTCCAACGACACCGCCCGCCGCGTGACCCGCGCGCACCGCCGCCGCACCGAGGCTGGCCGCCCTAACTGGACTAACCGGCCGTTCGGCCACGACATCGCGCGCAAGGGCACCCCGAACGCTGGCGCGGCAACCCTGAACCTCGCCGAGGCAGACGCGATCGGCGACGCAGCGAAGGCCATCATCGAGCAGGACGCCACGCTCTACACGCTGGTCAAGGCGTGGAACGCCGCCGGCATCCTGACTACGCGCGGAAAGTGGTGGAGCATCGCCACACTCGGCGCGATGCTGCCTCAGCCTCGGGTCGCCGGCATCATGACCGTCGATGGGATCGAACGTCCGGACATCCCAGCCGCGTTCCCGGCGATCCTGCCGGCCGACCGCTGGCGCGCCATGTGCGCCCGCCTTGACGCCCGTGGCCGTGAGTCCAGAGTAGAGGGTAAGCGCGCGGTCAACCTCATGTCCGGTATCGCAGAGTGCTACGCCTGCCCGGAGACCGCCCGCGTGTCGCGCAGGAGTGGCGTGCGCTGTTACGTCTGTATGGCTGGCCATGTCCGGGCGAACGCTGACACTGTAGAAGCCTACGTCGCCTCGGCCATCATCGGCATGCGCCGCGTCGGCAAGCTGGGCGGGCAGGGCCGGTACATCCCGCTGGTCTCACAGGACTCTGTGGACACCGCGCCGTTGCACGCCGAGCGGGACCGGCTGACAGCAGAGATTGCCACACTGGCCGACATGCTTCGCGCGGGCACGGCGTCGGTCGTCGCGCTCGCCCCTGTCATGACCGACATGCAGCGCCAGCTCGACGACGTGACCGGCCGGCTCGCCTCCGCGAACGCCACAGCTGAGCGTGCCGCATGGCGTGACGCGCTGCTGTCGGAGTGGGCATCGCTCACAATGGACGGTCGCCGCACTGTTGATCATGTTGCGGGGTCACGGTGGGTGATGGCGGGTCGGCTGTTGGCGGCTCCCTTCTTGGCGGTGCGGGTGGCTCGTAGCCGGTAGCTGTCGGTGCCGGTGTGGATGATGTGGGCGCGGAAGGTGAGTCTGTCCACGACGGCGGCGGCGAGGCGGGGGTCGGTGAAGGTGCGCCCCCATTCGCTGAACGGTGCGTTGGAGGCGCAGGCGATGGAG
>JAXIPB010000198.1:0-43512 GCA_045403155.1 Micromonosporaceae bacterium | reverse complement strand
CGGACCTGCTCGTCGGAGAGGTCGAGCGCGTCCGCCTCGGCCAGACCGGTCAGGCCGGCCCGCAGCAGCTGCAACGGGTCCGCCTCGCCGGTCGTACACATGTGTCAAGCATATCGCATCGACACGGAGACACCAATAACTACATCAAGATTTCTCGCGTCTGTCTACAGTCGACGGATGAGGGGACGGGCTCGTGCGGTGCGGCGGACTCGCGACAGTGTGGAAGATGAGCACCGACACGATGCTGCTCGGCTGGTGGAGCGCGCCCTGCCCCGCTCATC
The DNA here is from genome assembly GCA_045403155.1 of Micromonosporaceae bacterium. Classification (GTDB taxonomy): domain Bacteria; phylum Actinomycetota; class Actinomycetes; order Mycobacteriales; family Micromonosporaceae; genus JAXIPB01. The sequence goes on along the minus strand of JAXIPB010000198.1, from coordinate 43,231 downwards.
GCGACTGCCCAATCCCGCACTCCGAGGTCACGTCGCGCTGTGTCTTCTGATGGCTGTGACGCCGGCCTTATGGGCCATGGCGCCCGGGCTGGGAGCGGCGGGACACTGTTGCGGTGCACTTGCTGGAGCGTGAGGCGCCGCTGGCGTCGCTAGGCGAGTACGCGCGGGAGGCGCGCCTGGGTGACGGTCGTCTCGCGCTGGTGGCCGGTGAGGCGGGGGTGGGCAAGTCTGCGTTGGTGGAGCAGTTGGCGCGGGATGTGCCGGATGCCCGCTGGTTCTGGAGCGCGTGCGACGGCCAATTCACCCCGAGTCCGCTGGGGCCGCTGTTCGACCTGGCGGATCAGTTGGGTGGGGAGCTGCTCGAGCTGTGCCGCGCGCGAGCCACCCGCCTCGAGCTGTTTCGTGCCCTGCTGCGGCAGGTCAGCGAGGCGGGGACGCTGAGCGCGATGGTGTTGGAGGACATGCACTGGGCCGATGAGGCGACGGTGGACCTGCTCCGGTTCCTGGGCCGGCGGCTGCGCAGCGCCCCGGTTTTGCTCATCGCCACGTACCGCGACGACGGTCTGGCGGCGAGCGATCCGTTGCGAGTCGCGCTTGGTGAGCTCGCCACCCAGCGGTCGACACGGCGTGTCGGGCTGGCGCCACTGTCCGAGGACGCGGTCGGTGTCCTGGCCGGTGGCAGCGGGCTCGAGGCAACCGAGCTGTACCGGTTGACCGGAGGGAATCCGTTCTTCGTCACCGAGGTCGTTCAAGCCGGTCTCGGCGAGGTGCCGCCGTCGGCTCGGGACGCGTCGCTGGCGCGCGCCGCGGGCCTGAGCGGCGTGGCCCGTGATGTGCTAGAGGTAGCGGCTCTCATCGGGACCCGGGTTGAGCTGCGGCTGTTGGAGTCGGTCACCGGGTGCGAGGCATCGATCATCGACGACGTTCTCGTCTCCGGGTTGCTCGTCGGCGACGGCGCGTGGCTGAGATTCCGACACGAGATCGCTCGGCTCGCGATCGAACAGGCCGTCGCCGCGCACCGCCGGGCGGTGATCCATGGAAGGATCCTCGACGCGCTGCGTGTACGCGGCAGCGACGACGACGCCGGGATGGCCTTCCACGCGGAGGCGGCCGGGGACGGCGCAGCCGTTCTCCGCCATGCCCCTCGTGCGGCGCTACGGGCGGCGGAGCTGACGTCGCACCGGGAGGCGGCGGCCCAGTACGAGCGGGCGCTGCGCTTCGCCTCCGGTCCGGAGCCCGCGACGGTGGCCGAACTCTACGATGGACTTGCTAACGAGCTGCTGTTGGTTGACCGGTGGCAGGACTCTGCTGACGCGAGTGAGCGCGCGCTGGCGCTGTGGCGGGGGGTCGGCGCCCCGCTCCGTGAAGGCGACACGCTGCGCCGGCTTTCGCGAACAATGTGGCGTCAGTGCCGCGGCAGGGAGGCGGCTCTCGCGGGCGAAGCCGCCGTAGCGACCCTCGAACCACACGGTCCGACCGCCGAGCTGGCGCGGGCCTACGCGACCCTGGCCCTCGGACAGTTGTCCCGAGGCGCCAACGCTGTCGCGATCGAGATGGCCCAGAGGGCCCAGGCGATCGCGGAGCCGTTGGGTGTGTCGGATGCCCTCATCGGCGCCCTTATCACGCAGGGCGTCGCCGCCGCAGACTCCGGCGGCGACTGGATCGGTGCATTGCAGCGTGCGCTGGCGTTGGCGATGTCCAGCGGTGTCGAGGAACAGGCGGCGTCAGTATATGTAAATATCTATGATGTTTACTCCAAGCACAGACGCTTCGTCGAGGGCGAACGGTACTATGTGGACGGCATCGCCTTCTGCGACGAGCACGATTTAGACACGTTCGCCAGCTGGCTTCGCGATGACCGGACCAGCGCACTGGAGCGACTCGGGCGCTGGGACGAGTCGCTGGCGTTGGCCACGGAGATCCTTCATCGCGTTGGACCCTCCCCGGTCAACCGGATTTCGTCGATGATGAACCGTGGCACGATCGCGGCGCGGCGCGGCAACGCTGACGCGTGGGGCGATCTCGACGAGGCGATGGCGGCGGCCGACGGGACTGATGAGGCGCAGCGGATCGTGCCGGCGCGACTGGCCCGCGCCGAGGCTCACTGGCTGGCCGGCGACCGACACGCAGCGCGGCGCGAGGTCGAGTTGGCAACAGGCCGATCGTCGGCGTGCGACCCCTGGGACCGCGGCGCTATCGCGGTGTGGCTGCGGCGCACCGGCTCGACGCACGCCGTGGAGGGCGATCTCGCCGAGCCGTACCGGTTGCATCTCGACAGAGGTTGGGAGCAGGCCGCAAAGCTTTGGACCGACCTCGGCTGTCCGTACGAGGCGGCACTTGCCCTCGGCGACTCGGACGTCGAGGCGGCGCTACGTCAGGCCCTACGCATCCTTGACGACCTCGGTGCGCCGGCCACGGCGCGGGTCACTCGGCAGAAAATGCGGTCGCTCGGCTTCCGGTCGATCCCCAGCGGAGCTCGGGACGCGACGCGGACGCATCCGCTGGGACTTACCCGACGCGAGCATGAGGTGCTCGACCTGATCTGTCGCGGGCACACCAATGGCGAAATCGCCGCGAAGCTGTTCATCTCGGCAAGAACCGTCGATCACCACGTCTCCGCGGTACTCGCAAAGCTCGGCGCTCCGACCCGTACGGTCGCGGCGGCCGAAGCCGCTCGGCTCGGCTTGGTGCGTGCCGCGGAAATATAGGGAACGCCGCACAGAGAATGGGGACCCGTTCCCGTTCTACGGAAGTGGCCAGCCGATGTACGGTCGCCGGGATCTTCGTACGACGGCTGACCGTACTGTCAGCTCTGGTGTTTACGGCGGGCGGCCGCGCGTCCCCGTTGGGTCTGGTCGAGCGTCACCTTGCGCAGCCGCACCGCGGCCGGCGTGACCTCGACGCACTCGTCCTCGCGGCAGAACTCCAACGCCTGCTCGAGCGAGAGCTTGCGCGGCGGGATGAGGCGCTCCAGCTCTTCGCCCGTGGACGATCGCATGTTGGTGAGCTTCTTCTCCTTTGTAATATTCACGTCCATGTCGTCGGAGCGTGAGTTCTCGCCGACGATCATTCCCTCGTACACCTCGGTCGTGGGCTCAACGAAGAGCGATCCCCGCTCCTGCAGGTTGAACATCGCGAACGAGGTCGCGATGCCGGCGCGGTCCGCGACGAGCGAGCCGGTCGGACGCGTGCGGAGCTCGCCGAACCACGGCTCGTACGACTCGAAGACATGGTGCAGGATGCCGGTCCCCCTGGTCTCGGTGAGGAACTCGGTGCGGAAGCCGATGAGCGCGCGCGCCGGCACCAGCCACTCCATCCGGATCCACCCAGTGCCGTGGTTGACCAGTTGCTCCATCCGGCCCTTCCGGGAGGCGAGCAGTTGCGTGATGGCGCCGAGGTACTCCTCGGGCGCGTCGATCGTCAAGCGCTCCACCGGCTCGCAGACGCGGCCGTGAACCTCGCGCGTCACCACCTGCGGCTTGCCCACGGTCAGCTCGTAGCGCTCCCGGCGCATCTGCTCCACCAGGATCGCCAGGGCCAGCTCACCGCGACCCTGCACCTCCCAGGTGTCGGGCCGTTCGGTCGGCAGCACCCGCAGCGACACGTTGCCCACGAGTTCGCGATCGAGCCGGTCCTTGACCAAGCGAGCGGTCACCTTCGCGCCCTTGGTCCGTCCGGCCAGCGGCGACGTATTGATGCCGATTGTCATGGAGATCGCCGGCTCGTCCACGGTGATGCGCGGCAGCGGGCGCGGGTCGTCGGCGTCGGCCAGCGTATCGCCAATCATGATCTCGGAGATGCCGGCGACGGCGATGATGTCCCCCGGGCCGGCCGCGTCCGCGGAACTGCGTTCCAGCCCCTCGGTCATCAGCAGCTCGGAGATGCGTACCCGGTCGGTCGTACCGTCGGCCCGGCACCACGCCACCGTCTGTCCCTTGCGGATGGTGCCCTGGCGCACGCGGCACAGCGCGAGCCGGCCGAGGAAGGGTGACGCGTCGAGGTTGGTCACGTGCGCCTGGAGTGGCGCTCCGTCCACATAGGACGGCGCCGGGATCGTGTCCAGTAGGGTGCGGAACAGCGGCTCGAGCGACGTCGAGTCCGCCGGGACCGACCCGTCCTCGGGCTGCTTCAGCGAAGCGATCCCATCTCGCGCGCAGGCGTAGATGATCGGGAAGTCGATCTGGGAGTCGTCGGCGTCCAGGTCGAGGAAGAGCTCGTACGTGTCGTCCACGACCTCCTTGATCCGGGCATCGGGCCGGTCGACCTTGTTGATCACGAGGATGGTCGGGAGGCGGGCCTTGAGCGCCTTGCGGAGCACGAACCGTGTCTGCGGCAGCGGCCCCTCGCTCGCGTCGACCAACAAGAGCACCCCATCGACCATCGTCAGCCCACGCTCGACCTCGCCACCGAAGTCCGCGTGGCCGGGAGTATCGATGATGTTGATCGTCACGCGCTCGCCCGCGGCGGGTTGGTAGCCGACTGCCGTGTTCTTCGCCAGGATCGTGATGCCCTTCTCGCGCTCAAGGTCCATCGAGTCCATGACCCGGTCGGCCATCTCCGCCCGCGCGTGGTAGGCGCCCGACTGGCGCAGCATCGCGTCGACCAACGTGGTCTTTCCGTGATCAACGTGGGCAATGATCGCGACGTTGCGGAGGTCGGCGCGCCGAGCTTGGGTGGTGGTGTCGGGCATGTGCACCATTCTCCCCGTTCCCGCGATCGCGCCAGGTTGGCCCCCCCAGTGGCCCCGCGCCAGTGACGAAACCCGCGGTCGTCGGCTGCAGCGTCCGCGCAGTCGCCGCCGCGGGTGGGATGATCTGAGCGTGGGAGGAACCGCCTCGTGGACGAGTTGATCACCTGGCTCGGCAATTTGCCGACCGTCGCCGTCTATGTCGTCGCCGCGCTGCTCGTGTTCGCGGAAACCGGACTGATCGTCGGGCTTGTGCTACCCGGCGAGGTGACGCTGCTCTTCATTGGGTTTCTCGCCTATGCCGGAACACTGCGCGCCGTACCAGCGATTTTCGTGATGACCATCGCCGCGCTCGTCGGTGACGGCGTCGCGTACGCGGAGGGTAGGCGCGCCGGTCCTCATCTGCGGGCCAGCCGGCTGGGCCGCTGGGTCGGCGACCAGAGGTGGGATCGAACCGCCGCATTGTTGGAGCGGTACGGCGGTCGCGCGGTGTTCATCTCCCGATTCGTGGCGTTTGCGCGGACCCTGACGCCGCGCCTCGCCGCGATGTCGGGGCTGCCGTACCGGCGGTTTCTGCCCTGGGACGTCCTCGGCGTGACCGCGCAGGTCGCCGGATCGGTCGCGGTCGGCTACCTGGTAGGTACTTCGTACGCCCGCGTAGCGGAGCTCTTCGGACGCGCGACAGGTGCGCTGTTCCTGCTATTCCTCGTGATCGTCGCTCTCGTGGTCTTCGGGCGGTACATCGGCCGCCATCCCGATCCGGTCACGGCCTTCGGGGATCGGGTGGGCACGTGGGGACCGCTGCGTCTGTTTGACCGTGGCTACGACGCTCTGTTCCGCTGGCTGACGGACCGGGTGGGCGTCGGCGGCGCCGTGGCCGTCAACGTGATGCTGGGCGTCGGCGTCCTGCTCGGCTTCGGGGTCGGGTTGACGTGGGCCATTGACAGTCTGGTCAGCACGAGCGGGGTGCCGCTGATGGATCCGCTGGCCGCGGATTGGATCGCGACCCAGCGCACTCCCGCGATGATCGATGCGGCGCAGACCGGGTTGTCGCTGCTTCGTGGGTCGTATCTTGTGGTGCTCACGGGCGTCGTGGGCATCGTCCTCAACAGCCGACCGGCGCGATGGCGTGCTGATCTGCTCGGTGTGCTCGGCACGGTCGGCGCTTTTCTCCCGCTGCTGATCCTGGCGGTCGCGGTCGACTGGGTCCGCCCCTCGTCCGCGGGCGAGGCCGGGGAGGCCGGTCTCTTTCCGAATCAGGTGACGCTCGTCACCGCGAGCGTCGCGATGCTCGCCTGGCTCCTGTCGCGGCAACGCTTGCCGTGGGGAGGCGCTGTCGCGGTATGGACGGTCGCAACCGTGATTGTCGTGCTCGTCAGCGCTGCCCGGTTGTACGTGGGCTGGAACTGGCCGAGCGAGATCCTCGCATCGATTCTGCTCGGCGCGCTCTGGGTGGTGGTCTTCGCGACGGCGTGGCGTACCCGCGACCGCCTCCGCGCCGCCGATGCCGCGACGGCGGAAGAACTGGTTGGGTCGCCCGCGCGGCATTAGTCCGACAGATCCGTTTGCCTGCACGGCCCGCGCCTGCACGGCCGGCGCCGCTGCGGGTGGGCGTGCTGATCTCGGCCCGGTACAGTCGGCGGGTCACGGGGAGGCAACTATGACGATGTATGGACGCGGTACGCCCGCCGCAACCCATGCCGCTGCCAGGGCGCGTGCCCGGTCGCGGAGGCTCAAGTCCGTCGTCGCCATCGTCGGCTCATGCGCGCTGGTGCTCGGAATCGGTGCGGCGGGCTGGGTCATGACGCGACCGGACTCGGCGTCGGGACGCCCGCTGTCGCAGACCGCGTCCCCCACCGCCGACCCAACGGTGGATCCCAGCCAGACGACACCGCCGACCGCGAGTCCCTCGGCACGGGCAAAGCCAAGCCCAACGAAGAAGCCGACGCCGAAGCCGACTCCGACGAAGAAACCTCCGGCGGCGGAGCGCCCGCCGGCACCAACACCCATACCGTCGCCGAGCCCCGGCTGTACGCCGACCTATTCCGGCCCCAAGGCTCCGATCGCCGACGTCAAGCAGGCACTCGAGACGGCGGCGCAGCGCCAGTATTGGGTTGGCGTCGTCCCGCCGGCGGATCTCAACGGTCCGCTGCCCGTCATTACGGTCCCGATCAACCTCATGAAGGCGATCGCGTGGCAGGAGAGCGGCTGGCAGTCGACGATCATCGCCTGCGACGGTGGCATCGGGACGATGCAGATCATGCCGGGGACCCGTGACAAGGTGAACCTGCGCTTCGGCGAGAACTTCAATGTGAACACGCTCGACGGCAACACGGCGATCGGAGCCGCGTACATCGAGTGGCTCATCATGTACTTCGGCCTGTACTACTTCGGCGCGTTCGACCTGTCGGCGACCGCGCCCGTAGGCGACGGCGGTGCGACGATGCGGCTACTGGACGTGGTCGTGTCGGCGTACAACGTCGGGCCGGGAAACGTGGAGGACCTCAAGGGCACCGAGGACGGCAGCGACGACACGCTGTCGATCCCGAACCAGAGCTACGTCAACAACGTCAAGGCGCTGATGACCAACTGCGTCTGCCTGACGTACTGACGTCTGCCTGACGTACTCGCGCCCTGACCGTACGGTCGAGGTGTGACAGTTGCGACGGCGTCGATCCCGACACTCGCCAGCGCCACGGCGGCGCGTGCGCTTCGGCTGCCGCCGTCGCTGACCCGCGACGTTCGGGTCCGGCGCGGGATCGGTCTGCGCGCACGCGACGGCGTCATACTGCGCACGGACCACTACGGTCCGCTACTTCCCGATGCCCCGACGGTGCTCGTTCGAACCCCCTACGGACGCGGCGGTCTCAACTCGATCGCGGCGCGGCTCCTGGCCGAGCGTGGCTTCCATGTGGTCGTCTCCAGCTGCCGGGGGACATCCGGCTCGACCGGCGTATTTGACCCGATGCGGCACGAGCGCGACGACGGGCTCGACACCGTCGAGTGGCTGCGTCGCCAGCCATGGTTCACCGGCCGCCTCGGTACGTTCGGGCCGAGCTACGTCGGCTACACCCAGTGGGCCAACGCGGACGTGCCCCAACTCGCCGCGATGGCGACGGTGGTCACGGCGTCACAGTTTCGCGGTCCGACCTACGCCGGGGAGTCGTTCTCTCTCTTCACGACGCTCGCGTGGGCGTCGCTGCTCCAGGCCCAGGGCGGGCCGTGGCTCGCGAACGCGATCGAGCTGCTGCGCGGGCAGCCGCGCCTACAGCAGGCGTTGGCGCATCTGCCCCTCGGCGAGGCCGACCGCCTCGCGACCGGGGAGGAGGTCGCCTTCTTCCGGCGGTGGCTGGAGTTCGCCGGCCCGTCTCGTCCCGATGCCGATGAGTATTGGGGGGCGCTGGCGCACGACCGCCGCGTACCCCAGGTCACCGCCCCGGTACTCATGATCGGCGGCTGGCACGACATATTTCTCCCTTGGCAGCTGCGCGATTACGCCGCTCTTCGAGCGGCGGGGGTCCAGCCATACCTGACGATCGGACCGTGGACCCACGGCAGTTACGGACTGCTAGCGACGGCGTTGCGAGAGAGCATCGGGTGGCTCCAGGCCCACCTGCGGGATGAGAAGGACGGCCTTCGGGCGCGTCCGGTGCGGCTGTATGTCGAATCGGGTGGCGGCTGGCGGGAGTACGACGACTGGCCACCCGAGGTCGATCAGGCGCAATCATGGTTTCTGCGGGAGGGCGGCGCCCTCGCACCGGCGGCACCATACATGTCCACTCCGGACAGTTACCGGTACGACCCAGCGAACCCCACGCCGTCGGTTGGCGGCCCGCTCCTGGTGTCGAATCTGTCCGGCCCCCGCGACAACCGCAGATTGGAGGCGCGCACCGACGTGCTCGTCTACACGAGCGAGGTGCTCCGTGACGGCCTCGATGTGATCGGCCCGGTCAGCGCGACGGTCCACGCGCGCGCCTCCAGGCCGTACTTCGATGTCTTTGTACGCCTCTGTGACGTCGATCCTTCGGGACGCTCCCTCAACGTCTGCGACGGGCTGGTACGCGTTGTACCGGGCCGCTTCCCGGTCGACCCCGATGGGGTGACCGCCGTCGCGGTGGAGATGTGGCCGGCGGCGCACAGGTTCGCTGCTGGCCACCGGCTGCGGCTCCAGGTCAGCGGAGGTGCACATCCTCGCTACGCCCGAAACACCGGCACCGGCGACCCGCTCGCCACGGCGGTGAAGCTGCGGCCGGTCGAGGTCGAGGTCTACCACGACCCCGACCACCCCTCCGCCCTTCTCGCGCCGATCACCATCTCGCGCCGATCATGACCTGGAGGTCATGATCGGCGCGATCTGGCGACGCGAACCTCATGATCACGGCGATCTTGGGCGGGTCTGGTCGCACGGATCGATACGCAGCGCCGGCTACAGGTAGAAGCCGCCGATCGGTGTCGGCTGGGGCGTCGCGACCGGACCGGTGCCGTCCCGCATCGCGAGCAGCTGCGCGAGCGTGGCCCCGGACGCCCCGACGCCAGTGGAGCTGCCGAGCCAGGCGACCGCGTTCTCGTACGGCATCGGTCCGACCTCCACCTGCGCGAGGCAGCGACCCGGCCGGGTGACTGCGGGGTGCATTCGGGCGATGTCCTCGTTGGTCGTGATGGCCACCAGCACCTGACGCCCCTGACCCAGCAACCCGTCGGTCAGGTTCAGTAGTCGCGACAGGGACTGTCCGGTCGACTGCTTCGCACCCGAGTGGATGAGTTCGTCGCAGTCCTCGAGGAGCAGCAACCGCCACGGGATCTCGTCATCGTCGGATCCCCCCATCACCACTTCGATGAGGTATCCCGGGTCGCCGAAGAGGCGCTCGGGGTCCAGGACGAAGTCGAGCTGGCACCACGAACGCCACTCGCGGGCAAGCGACCGCAGCGCGGTCGTCTTCCCGGTGCCCGGCGGGCCGTGCACGAGCAGCATCCGGCCGCTCAGGTCGGTCCCGTCGAGCGAGACCAGCCGATCAAAGGCAGATGCCGCCGAGGGCGCGTAGTTGCGCCGGATTTCGGTCCAGCGTGGGGCGGCGATCGCCCTCGCCCGGCGGCGGGGGCCGTGACCCGTCATGTGCCAGAATCCGATCTCGACCCGCTCGTCCTCCGGCTCCGGCGGCTCGGCCGCGCCGTCCGTGGCGAGCTGAAGTACGGAGCGGGCCAACTCGTCGGAGACCGCGGTGACGCTGACGAGGGCTCCGCCGCTGCGCCAACGAATCGAGCGCAGCGTCCATCCCTCGCCGACAGCGAGTCTGGCGTCCTGTCCGTCGCCGATCGCTACCCGGCAGGGAGTGACGTCCGGCGGCAGCAGCGTCGCCTCGTCGCGAACGCGGTCCAACCGCTTCGAATGGGCCCAGGGCTGGGTTCCCTTCACGAACTCGGAGAGCACGAGCGCGTCGAGGACGTCGGCGGGCGAGTCGGTGTCGTCGAACTGCAGGACCATTGGGATAGCAGCAGTCGGCTCGGTGATGGTCACCGAGCCTCCGTTCACCGCACGCTCGCGCGGACGCTGCTGCGTCATAGTCACAGGTTCGATGATCAGCCCAACGCCATGCCTGCGTCGAACGCATTTCCCGGCCCTGAGTTCAGGGTCAGCCGAGGCCGGCCCGGCGTAGGGCATCGGCGAGTGCGGTGTCGGCGGGTGCGGTCGCCGTTGCCTCCGTCCGACTCCGGCGCTCGTCGCGGTTTCCGCGAGTGCGTTCGCCGCGACCGGACGGGCGCTGCCCCGTACGGCTCGTGGCATCGCGGCCCGACGAGCCTCGCGCGGGCTCGTCGTCGAGCCGCAGCGTGAGCGAGATGCGTTTACGCGCGACATCGACATCGAGCACCTTCACCCGTACGACGTCGCCCGGCTTCACCACGTCGCGTGGGTCCTTGACGAAAGCGTTGGACATGGCCGACACGTGCACGAGGCCGTCCTGGTGCACGCCGACGTCGACGAACGCGCCGAATGCCGCGACATTCGTGACCACACCCTCGAGCAGCATGCCCGGCGACAGGTCGGCGAGCGTCTCGACCCCATCGGCGAACGTCGCGGTCTTGAAGGCCGGCCGCGGGTCGCGGCCCGGTTTCTCCAGCTCCTTCAGAATGTCGGTCACCGTCGGAAGACCGAAGGTGTCATCGACGAACTGGTCTGGCCTCAGTCCACGCAGGACGGTGCTGTTGCCGATCAGCGTCCTGAGGTCGGAGCCGGTCGCGGCGAGGATGCGCCGAACGATCGGGTACGACTCGGGGTGAACGCTCGACGAGTCGAGCGGGTCATCGCCGCCCCGAATGCGCAGGAATCCGGCGCACTGCTCGAATGCCTTGGGCCCCAACCGGGCCACTTCCTTGATCGCCTTGCGCGACCGGAACGGTCCGTTGGCATCGCGATGGGCGACGATGTTGGCCGCGAGGCCCTCGCCGATTCCGGAGACCCGGGTCAGCAGCGGGGCCGATGCGGTGTTGACGTCGACCCCGACGGCGTTGACACAGTCCTCAACGACCGCGTCGAGCGAGCGCGACAGCTTCAACTCCGCGAGATCGTGCTGGTACTGACCGACCCCGATCGATCGCGGATCGATCTTGACGAGTTCGGCGAGGGGATCCTGCAGCCGGCGCGCGATGGAGACCGCGCCGCGCAGCGAGACGTCCAGACCGGGCAACTCCCGCGATGCGTACGCCGAAGCGGAGTACACGGACGCACCGGCCTCCGAGACGACGATCTTGGTGAGTTGGAGCTCGGGCTGCAGACCGATCAGGTCGGCCGCCAGTTTGTCCGTCTCGCGGGAGGCCGTGCCATTGCCGATCGCGATCAGCTCCACGGCGTGCGCGCGGGCGAGCCGGGCCAACGTCGCGAGCGACTCCTTCCACTTCTGCGCCGGAACGTGCGGATAGACCGTGTCGGTTGCGACCACCTTGCCGGTCGCGTCCACCACCGCCACCTTCACACCGGTCCGGAAACCCGGGTCGAGCCCCATCGTCACGCGGACGCCGGCGGGGGCGGCGAGCAGCAGGTCTCGCAGATTGGCCGCGAACACGCGGACCGCTTCGTCCTCCGCCGACTGCCACAACCGCATCCGAAGATCGATGCCGAGATGGGTCAGGATCCGGGTACGCCATGCCCAGCGCACGGTGTCGAGCAGCCAGCGATCGGCCGCGCGGCCACGGTCGGCGATGCCGAATTGTTGCGCGATGGCCCGCTCGTAGTCGCTCGGCACCGGCGCCGGAGTCTCGGCAGCGGCCGGCTCAGGCGCCATGGTCAGGTCGAGGATCTCCTCCTTCTCGCCTCGGAACATCGCCAGAATCCGGTGCGACGGCAGCTTTCGGTACGGCTCGGCGAAGTCGAAGTAGTCGGCGAACTTCGCGCCGGCCTCCTGCTTGCCGTCGCGCACCCTGGAGGCCAGGTGGCCCCGGGACCACATCTGTTCACGCAGGTCGCCGATGAGGTCGGCATCCTCGGCGAAGCGCTCGACCAGGATCGCGCGGGCACCCTCGAGCGCGGCGGCGGCATCGGCCACGCCGCGCTCAGCGTCGACGTACGGAACGGCGGCGTGGATGGGGTCGACGGTGGGGTCGGCAAGGAGTTGGTCGGCCAGCGGATCTAGGCCCGCCTCCCTGGCGATCTGCGCCTTGGTCCTGCGCTTGGGCTTGTAGGGCAGGTAAATGTCCTCCAGGCGCGCCTTCGAATCGGCCGCCATGATCAGCCCGAGGAGCGTGTCGTCGAGCTTGCCCTGGCCGCGGATCGACTCGATGATCGCGGAACGACGCTCGTCCATCTCGCGCAGGTACCGGAGCCGCTCCTCCAGCGTGCGCAGTTGCGCGTCGTCGAGCATCTCGGTGGCTTCCTTGCGATACCGCGCGATGAACGGCACGGTCGCACCGCTGTCGAGCAGCTCGACGGCCGCCGCCACCTGCCGCTCCCGCACGCCGAGCTCGCCGGCGATCCGCTGATGCAGGGCCCTCTGGTCGCCCACTGCCGTCGTCACGATTCTGATCCGCCCTCTCCGTCGATTCCGGCGAGCATTCTACGTGTGTGAGGAGGGGACCCCCCCGCTACAGAAGGCGTTCAGAGGGGACCCTCCTTGCCCGGCAGAGGGTCTTGACGACGTCGGCAGACTGGTCACCGTGACCAGCGAGAATCGCAATGTCTACCTCGACCAGGTCGTCGCCCAGCAGGAGCGCCTCGAGCAGGATCTCCGGTCCAAGCGGCCGTCCCCTTCCGCGCCCGCGGCGGTGCGGGCCACCGTCGCGGGCACGTTCGGCCGAGGGGAGAATGGTCCGGCCGGCGGCGATGGTCCGGCCCCGTCGGCGGTCGATGTCCGGGTCTCCGGGTTCTGGCGGTGGAAGACCATCCTCGTACCGCCGAATGCCTTCATCGTGCATACCCGGCGCGGTCACACCGAACCTCTGCACGTCGGCTTGGGGACGTCGTTCCGCTTCAACCCCGCCACCGACTCGTACCTGGTCGTGCCAGGCGCGATGCAGACCATCCTCATCAACGCCTTCTGCATCTGCCGGGAGCTCCAGGGGCTTGTCGTCCAGGCGTACGTTCAGTGGATCATCGAGGACTTCGGTACGGCGTACCGTCGGCTCGACTTCAGCGACGCGGACGATCCCATGCGCCTGGTGAACCTGCAGCTCAAGGAGCAGACCGAGGCCGCGATCAAGGACAAGGTCGCCACGATGGGCGTGCACGAGGTTCTCAGCGACAAGCAGCCCATCGTGGCCGAGCTCACCGCTCGACTGCGGGCAGTCGCCGAGGGTGAGGGCGACGCCCGCAGCGATCATGGCCTCGGGCTCCGCATCGTCACCGTGCAGATCAAGGAGGCGGTGGTCAGCTCGGCCCGACTGTGGGAGAACCTGCAGAAGCCGTTCCGCTCCGAGCAGGTCCGCATTGCCCGCCTCGCCGAGGTCGACGCCGATGAGGCGATCTCCGGCCGCGAAATGACGTCGGCGCGGACACAGGAGACCCAACGGATGGAGAACGAACGGGACCTGTCCGAACTGCGGGCCAGAAACGACGCGCTGACCTTTGACCGCGAGACCGCCGAGAAGGTACGCCGGGCCGAACGCGAACAGGAGGACGCTCGCCGGCTGGCGGAGATGCAGAACGAGACAACCTTGCACGCGCTGGGCCTCGAGCGGGCACGCGACGCCGAGGAGTTGGAGGTGGGCCGACTGCGCCTGGAGCGGGAGTACGCGATGAAGCGGCTCTCTCTCGACGGCGACCTGGCATTGACCCGGTCTCGATCCGAGTCGGCACACGACGCGGCGCTGCTCGACCTCGAGCGCGATCGGATCCGGACCGCCATCGACAATGAGCAGTCCTCGGAGAGCATCCAGGCCAAGCTGGTGGATTCGTTGCCGGAGATCGTGGCCCAGCTGCCGAAGCCGGCGGAGCTGAAGGCGGTGACGATCGGCGGTCGTGACTCGACAACCGTCGCCGGGCTGCTCGCCGAGCTGACCGCCGTCGTCGGTGCCCTGAAGTCTGTGGTCAGTAACGACGGCTGATGGCACTAGCCTGCGGAGACGGCTGATGGCACTAGCCGTCCAGGTCGGCCGCCCGGGCAAGCCAGATCCCGACGTCCGCGGCGTGGTAGGGGTGTTCCGCGGGCTCGATGTGATCGAGGAAGTGGGCGTAGACGGCGGCGTTCCGTAGCGCCGCCACTGGGCGCATGAGCTCGACGGCCAGGTGCGGGTCGGAGTCGGAGACGGTTGCGCGCCAGCGGTCGGCCCAGGCATCGACGAGCATCCCCGCGTCACCGACTGCGAGCTCCTCGGTGAGTCGGAGGATGTCGAACGCCGGGTGTCCGACGAACGAGTCGCCCCAGTCGATGAGAACCCTGCTCCGGCCGTCCGAGCGTACGTTGCCCGGATGCAGGTCGCCGTGGACGAGCGTGTCCGGTAGGCCGCACGATGCGATCTTCGCGAGTCGCTCGTCCAAGCCGGCGACGAGTCCGCCCAGGCGGGCGTCGCCATCTCCGTGCTGAGCGACGACCGCGGCGATGTCTTCGGCGAGGGTGCCTGGCCGACGATCGGGAACCCCGGCGTCGAGAAGTTCGGTGACCCGTCCGGCCGCCTTTTGCTGAATTGGGTGCAGGTCGGCCGCGATAGCGTCGCGGATCTCAGGCCCGGCGCCGTACATATCCTCGCCATCGACGTGGTCGAGGAGCATCCGGCCATCGCGCGAACCGAGCAGCGTTGGAACGGCCAGGTTCTCGCCGTTCTCGGCGATCCACCGCAGGACCGTCGGCTCGTGGGCGAAGAAGTGCGGCACCTGCTTGAGCCAGACCGTTCCGGTCGGCGATTCCAGCCGCCAGATCGCAGAGAGGTTCCAGGTGCGTTGCTGCACCGCGCGGGTGACCGGGCCGCGGCCGCGGACATCGAGGGTCTGTGCCGCCCAGCGCAGGCTCGCCGCGGGTCCGCCAGGCTTGGCGTAGTCGGCCCGGTTGGAATGGTCGGCGAGGTCAACGCCGATCTGTCCCGCGTAGACCGCCGGGATTTCGTTTGTCTCCGCCAGATAGGTGACCGCGCCGCCGTGGGGGACCGGTCGCTCGGTGGAGAGGATGCGGAGCACGGCCACGTCGACCGCGAATCGCTCGCGCGCCGTGGCGACCACGTCCGCGACCTCGGGCCAGTACGGGATGTCGACAGTAAAGGGCGGCAGAACACCGAGGGGTACGCCGCCGCGGTCGACGAGGGCCAGGGTCACGGTACGGGACACGGGATGGGACCCTAGTGAGGATCACGTTCAATGGCCAGCCCATTTGGGGCCAGCCCATTTGTGCTCCACGTGCGCAGCCAGACCGGCCAGGCGTCGCGCAGGTACAGCGAGAACGGCAACCACCACATCAGGTCGTTGGTCAGCAGGATGACACCCGAGGAGAAGGGCCACTGGCCGGATATGTACAGCCAGAGCCATCCGGCCGGGCCGAGCACCTTCCCGGCCAACCCCACCGCGGCGATGGGGAAGCCATCCGCTGGGCGGCGCGCCACCTCGAGATACAGCAGGCCGTACAGGCCGAGCACCATGCCGAGCGTCACGAATACCTGCGGATGGTTCTGCGGCGGCATATCGGCGAAGAGGAACAGCCACTGTGGATGCACGAGAGCTAGCAGCCCCCAGCCGATGTTGTACAGACCGGCGGCAACGAACACGGCCCGGTGCAGACGTTCGCGAGACAACGACACGACGCGAAGTATCGCGCAGTGGTAGCGTGCCGTGGAAATGGGAGCCGGTGCGCACGTCGTCGTGGTGGGTGGAACCGGTTTCTACGGCCGGTACCTGGTTGAGGACCTGTGCCGGACCACGGACGCCACTATCGTCGTTGCCGCCCGGCGCCGCGTGCCTGTTGACCGGGTGTGGCCGGCGTACCCGGGTCGGGTCAGCGCCGTCGCCGTTGACCATCACGACGTCCCGGCGTTGACCGGGCTGCTTCGGGGCGCGTCCGTGGTCGTCCACTGCGCCGGTCCGTTCCAGGCGCTGCCCGGCGCCGGGCATCCGCTCGGGCCGCTGCGCGCAGCGCTGGCCGCGCGCACCCCGTACGTCGATATCAGCGAGGATTGGGCATTCCGCCGTGAGGTGCTCTCGCTGGCCGGCGGCAGCGGTGTACCGGTGTTGACCGGGGCCTCCGTCGTGCCCGGCATGCAGGTCATCCTCGCGGTCGAGCTGGCTCGAGAGTTCGACGAGGTGGCGGCCGTCCGGTGCGTCGCCGCGCCGGACACACGCAAGCATCGCGGCGAGGCCATGTTCCGGGCGATGCTGCACGGCGCCGGGCTCAGGTTCCGCGCGCCGCGAGACGGGGTGTCGACCGAGCTTCACGGGTGGTCGGAGCCGGAGTGGGTGCATATGCCGCCGCCGATCGGGCGGCGGTTGGTGTACCAGGTGTACGAGATGGCCGACGCCGAGTTGATGGTTGAGCGCTTCGGCGCCCGGACGGTGTCCTTCAAGGCCGGCACGGAGTTCTCCTGGCTTAACCGCATCCTCGGGGCAGCGGCGGCGGTGCGCGCCCGCACGGGCCGGCCCCGCCGGTTCGAGCGATTCACTCCGGTGGTCCGCGGGTTCTCCTGGCTCGTCGGCCGCGCCGGCGACGAGGCCGGCGGCTTTGTCCTTGAGTTGTCCGGGTCCCGGGACGGCGGCTTGCTCACGCGGGCCGTCGGGATGACCTCGGCCCGGGAGGGCGGCCGGATCCCGGCGCTGCTCGCCGCCATCGCCGTCGAGGATATTCTCGCGGGCCGGCTCGCCACGCCCGGCGTCGTGGCGGCGGACTCGTGGCTTGACGCCGCGACGCTGCGACAGCGCCTCGCCGCGCGCGACGTGGTGTGGTGGCGACGGGTTGGAGTCGGGTCGTCGTGGGTGCAATGGGACGACGCCGTTGGGGCCGACGTCCGGCCCGGACCAACCACCTGAGCGTCGGCCCGAGCAGAATGTTCGCGTGAACGACCCGCTGAACCTGCCGTCGCCGTCCATCGTCATCCTGGTGGGGCCGGGAGCCTCGGGTAAGACGACGTGGGCTGCCGCCAATTTCCCGCCCGAGTGCATCGTTTCCAGCGACAGCCTCCGCGCACTCGTGGGCGCCGGTGAGGACGACCTCGCGGCCAGCGCCGACGCCTTCGCGGTGCTGGACGACGTCGTACGGCGCCGGATGGCCCGGCGGCTCACCACTGTCATCGATACGCTCGGCCTCGACCCGCAGCGCCGTACGGCGTGGCTGGCCATGGCGCGCGAACACGGCCTCGCGTGCGTCGCGGTTGGGTTCGACACTCCGGCCGCCGAGTGCCGGGCGCGCAACCGCGGCCGCGCCAAGCGCATCCCAGGCGATGTCCTTACCTCGCAACTGCGCGCCTGGGCTCGCATTCGGGATTCGCTGCCCGCGGAGGGGTACGACGACGTCCTTGTGCCGCGGCAGGTGCGGGTTGTGCCCGAGGCGCTCGTCACCGTGACCGAGGCGGCGCGCCGACAGCATGAGCGTCCGACCGGACTCGCCTTCGGCCTACACCTCGGCACGTTCGCCTTCGAGGGTGGCACGGTCGCGACCCGCGAGCGGTTGCGTGAAATCGCGGCGGGCGCCGAGGCGGCCGGGTTCAACTCGATCTACGTGATGGACCATTTCCGGCAGATCCCACAGGTCGGCCGCGCGTGGGACGACTTTCTGGAGAGCTACACCACCCTCGCGTACCTCGCCGCGTGCACGAGTCGCGTGCGCCTCGGCGCCTTGGTGACCGGCATCACGTACCGCAATGTTGCCCACCTCGGCAAGATTGTCTCCACATTGGACGTTCTTAGCGGCGGGCGAGCGGTGTGCGGGCTCGGGCTGGCCTGGTTCGCCGCCGAGCACCGTGCATATGGCTGGGACTTTCCGCCGGCCAGGCGACGGTACGACATGCTGGAGGACGGGTTGCGGTTGTTGCCCGTGCTCTGGGGACCGGGCAGCCCTGCCTTCGAGGGGCGGGTGCTTACGGTGCCGGAGACGATGTGCTACCCGCGCCCGCTGCAGGACCACATCCCGATCATCGTCGGTGGTGGTGGCGAGCGTCGCACCCTCCGTCTCGCGGCGAAGTACGCCGATGCGGCGAACGTGTTCGGCGATGCCGCGACCGTACGGCATAAGGCTTCGGTGCTACGCCGGCATTGCGAGGACGTGGATCGCGACCCCGCCGAGGTCGCACTCACGCATCTGTCTACCGTGCTGGTCGGCGCCACCGACGCGGACGTCACCGACCTGGTCAAGCGTCTGCGCCCGCGGCAACGACCAGCCACCGAATACGCCGTCGCGGTCAACGCCGGCACCATCAACGATCAGATCGGTCGCTTCCGAGAGTTGGCCGAGGCGGGCGTCACCGAGGTCATGGTGCGCCTACCGGACCTGACCGACGCGAGTCCGTTGGAGCGGATGGCCAAGGTCATCGCCGCGTTCCGCTAATTCGACTCTCAAGATCGAACGAAGGGCCACTTTCGGGGAAAGTGGCCCCTCGTCAGCGATTTCGAGCCCACTTTCCCCGAAAGTGTGTGGCTAACCCGTAGCCACGTACGGCGTGCCCCTATCAGTTACTTGGCCGTGTAATTCTTGATCCCCGGTAAGTCTTGGATTCCTTCCGCCCCCGACTTTCGGAGTCTTGTTGATCTAGGCGGCGGCGTCTGCCCAGGCCAGGAGTCATCCTCCACGAAATCTGGCCGCGGTGAGGGTACGGCGCAGCTTGATGATCATGTCGTGGAGGCGGGTTGGGTCTTGGTGGTGTACCAGGGCGCCTCGGTCCGGCGTCGGTCGGCGACGTCGGTTGCGGGGCGCGGGTACAGGCGAAAAGCCCACACCGCCAAGAGATTCAGCGTTGGACGCCTGACCGCGTAAAACCGCTCCAATCATGCGGCTAGGCGTCCAACGATTGCGCATCCCTCGACTTACTGGGGCAGAAGCACCGCTCCAACTCCGGGCAGCACCGCGGCACGAGCTGTCGCTAGCAGGGCAGACGCTGCGTCGCGGCCGTTCTCACCGGTCCGTGACATGCGGGCTGCGATCAGGCCGGCCACGACAGGCGTGGAGAACGATGTCCCGCTCCAGCGGGCCATGCCACTGAACACACCGTTGGGTCTAGGGAGCGGGGGTTCGTGGAAGGGGTAGGTACCCCGCGGGAATGCGTTGATCAGATTCTCGCCAGGGGCGTAGACGTCGACCCAGCCGCCGAAGTTGCTGAAACTCGCCCGGCTACGCCAGTTCGTGGCGAGCGCACCCACGGAAACCGTCCACGGCGCCGCCGCGGGCCAGAACGGCTGGCGGGAAGAGTCGTTGCCGGCCGCGGTGACAAGTACGACGCCTTTGTGGTGCCGTAACCGCGTCTCGTGAAAGACCCTGAGACCAAGCAAGCCGGTCGCGTCGTATGTCCACGTTCCGGCCGACATGCAGATGACGTCGGGAAAGTCGTCCTCAAGAACGTTGTCCAGGGCTTGGACCAACTTGGACTCGAAGGTCGCGCCCGCCGGACCGAAGGTCGCCTTCACAATCACCTCGGCCCGGGGCGCCATGCACCTCACAACACCAGCGATGAAGGTCCCATGGCCCGCGTACGGACCCAGATCCCCTTTTCCGACCGCTGGATCGGTCTCGCCTGTGACGCCCGTCATCCACGGGTGCATGGTGACAGATGTGGGGTCGAGGCCGGTGTCGACCACGACCACCCGCACGCCTTCCCCGGCGGCGTGATCGGTCGTGAGGCCGGGATCCGGCACCGCCCAGCCCGGAACGACCTCCGGCTCGGTCGCGGGACAATGCGCGCCTTCGCCGGAGATAGAGACCACGTGGTCGGGTGCGGCCACCCCGGCTCCGAACTCCCGCCCAACGAGTGCGAGCGCGTCCAATGTGTCTTCCTGAACGCCGAGCAACGTCACGCCGTCAATGAGGCTGTTGTCGACGACTGAGCCTACAAACCGGGCGCTAACCCGGTCGAGGTATACGTCCCGTACGAGAATGGCATGCTCGCGAAGCAGATAGGGGACGCCAACCTCATGCCGGTGCTCGCGTCCCTTCCCGACATCTCCGCCGAAAGCGTGCTCGATCAGCTCGACCTGTGCTTGCTGTTTTGTGCGCCGCTGGCCTTCGTGCTCGTCGCGCGCTCGTTCGTCGCTCGCGTGTTCGTGGCCAGCGAGCTCGTCGCTCGCGGGTTCGTCGCTCGCGTGTTCGTGGCCCGCGTGTTTGTGGCCCGCGTGCTCGTGGCCGGCGTGTTCGTGGCCGGCGTGTTCGTGGCCCGCGTGTTCGTCGCTAGCCGCACGGACGTGCGCTTCAGGCGCGGGCGAGGACTCGCGTCCCGGTTCCCAAGGTGGTCGCATTCTGGCTCCTTACCTCACGTGGGGATGGATCCCTAAACTGACCGCGTGCTGGACGCCGATCGCAACGTCGGTTCCCCGGCTGCGCCCGGCCTACGGGTTGACGCCGACCGGACTAGCCCTACCCGGCGGTTGGACACGGAGCGCCTGCTCACGCTGGCGCAGTCGCGGCCGGCCGACGCCTTCGTCGAGGCGAACCGGCTCCTGGCGCAGGAGCCCGGCGCCTTTGACGCATCGATCGCTCGGCAGGTGCGGGGTATCGTGCTGCGGGACACCGGTCGCACGCGCGAAGCGATTGCTGAGCTCCGCCTGGCGGTGCGGCTCGCTCGTTCCTCTGGAACGCCGGAGCGTGCCCTCGAGGTCCAGGCCACGCTCGGTCTCACGCTCGGCCTTGCTGGTCGTACGGCCGCCGGGCTCGCGGAGCTCAACGAGGCTGCGTCCCAAAGTACCGGCGTCCTCGCGGGGCGTATTTTGATGCGCCGCGGAGACCTGTTGGCTGTGCTCGGCCGCCACGATGAGGCGCTGACGGATCTGAGACGCGCGGTCACGCTGTTGCAGCGAGGAGGCGACACGGTCTGGGAGGCGCGCGCCCGCACCCACAGGTTCCTGGTCTACAGCGCGCTCGGGCAGGCCGCACGCGCCGACCGGGACCTGGAGGTCGCCGAGCGCTTGTTCGCAGCCGCTGGGCAAGAGCTGGAGTCCGCCATGTCGGTCCACAACCGTGCCGTCGTGGCGTTCCAGACCGGCGATCTGCCGGCGGCGCTCAGGTTTCTCGATGAGGCTGAAGCACGCTACGCGGCGCTGTCGACGTTCAGGGCGGGTCTGGCGCTCGACCGGTGCGCTGTTCTGCTTGCCGCGGGCCTCGCCGCCGAAGCGCTTGCCGAGACCGACGAGGCAATCCGCCGCCGCGGCCGAGACTGGCCGCAGTTGACCAGGAAGGCCGAGCTGCTGTTCGCCGCGGCGCGCGCTGCGCTGGCTGCCGGTAAACCCGCGGTTGCCGCAGAGCGCGCGGCGGCCGCCCGCAACCTCTTCCGAAACCAACGCCGTCAGTGGTGGCAGGCCCGCGCGTCGTTCATCATGCTTCAGGCCAGCTACCGTGCGGGCGAGCGCACTGGGCAGCTGCGTAGCAAGGCCAGCCGGGTCGCCGACCGCCTCGACGCGCTCAGCGCCGAGGAGGCACCCACAGCCCACCTTTTC
Organism: Micromonosporaceae bacterium; assembly: GCA_045403155.1. GTDB lineage: Bacteria > Actinomycetota > Actinomycetes > Mycobacteriales > Micromonosporaceae > JAXIPB01. The sequence continues at coordinate 21,509 of JAXIPB010000198.1, read as the reverse complement.
GCCGGCCGCATCGCGACCGCGTTGGGGCACGTCGCCGACGCTGACCGGCACCTTGCCCGAGCCGCACGGTTCCGCCACCGCGGTCCCACATTCGGCCGCGCGGCCGGCTGGCTTGCCCATGCGCTGCGCGCGGAGGCGCGGGGCGATGTGCGAACAACCCTGATCGCTTGTCGACGCGGGCTGGACGCGGCTGAGGAGCATCAACGCACGCTCGGCGCGGCCGAGCTGCGCGCCCACGCGACGGCGTACGGCGTCGAGCTCGCCGCGATCGCACAGCGGCACGCGGTGCGGAGAGGTGATGCCCGGATGCTGCTGCTGTGGACCGAGCGTTGGCGGGCGAGCGCGCTGGCCGTGCCGCCGGTACGTCCGCCCGACGACAGCGAGCTTGCCCAGGACCTCGCGGCGCTGCGGGATGTCGTGCGCCGGTTGGACGCCGCCTGTGCCGCGGACTCCACCACCACCCGGCTGGAACAGGAGCGGCTGCGATTGGAGGCGTCGATCCGGTCGCGTACCCGGCGTACGGCAGGCGTCGCGGCATCGCGGGATCCACTGCGCGCCGCTGGTGGAGGCTCGGAGGGCATCGAGGTCGGCCGGCCTGACATCGGGGAGATCCTCGACGGGCTCGGCGATCACCGATTGATCGAGATCATCGCCCTGGATGACACGCTGTACGTGGCCACGGCCGTCGGACGCAGGGTCCGGGTCCACGCCGTCGGCCCCGTGGCTGCGGCTGTACGCGAGGTCGACCTCGCCCGCTTCATGCTGCGCCGTCTTGCTTATGGCCTGCCTCCGAAGGGGATCCTCGCGGCTCTCGACGCCGCTGGTCAGAGGCTGCAGGAAGCGCTCCTGGGTTCCGCGGTCTCCGATCTCGACGGGCGGCCCATCGTCGTCGTGCCACCGGGCCGTCTTCACGCCGTGCCCTGGGGGCTGCTCCCGTCGCTGCGGAGTGCCTCGGTCCGGGTTGCGCCATCCGCGGCGACCTGGCTTCGCGCGGGACTGGCCCGGGAGCCGCGCCACCGCCGCGTCGCGCTCGTCATCGGGCCCGGGTTGGGCGGCCCGGCCGCCGAGGTTATGAAGATCGCAAACGCGTACGCTGACACGCTCGTGCTCAGCGCTGGCCATGCCACGGCCGATCGCGTGCTGACCGCGATGGATGGTGCCTGGACCGTTCACGTGGCCGCCCATGGCCTGTTCCGCGCGGAGAATCCGCTGTTCTCCTCGTTGCGGCTCGATGACGGGCCGTTGACGGTGTATGACCTCGGACGACTGCGACGCGCGCCCCATCGGCTGGTGCTGTCCAGCTGCGAGTCCGGGGTGGCGGCGCATGTGGGCGGGGACGAGCTCCTCGGCATGGTCAGCGCGCTTGTGCCGCTCGGAACCGCGAGCATGCTGGCCAGCGTGGTACCGGTGAACGACGCGGCGACGGTCCCGCTCATGGTGGCTTTCCACGACCGACTGCGGACTGGATCCTCGTTCGCCGATGCATTGTTGGCAGCCCGGACGGACGTCGCGGATAATCCGGTCGCGATCGGCACGGCGCTTTCGTTTGTCGCGCTCGGCCGCTGACGGGCGTGGCCTCATATCGTCACCCAGGCCGTGATCACTTGATCGCCGGCAACCGATCGGCACCGCAGACGGAGCGGACCGCGCCGGACCCCCGTGACCACGAACCGGCCGAGGTTGTCCACGTCAATCGGGTACGGCTCGCCGGTGGCGAGTTCCAACACGCAGCCTTCGGTCGATGCGCCGGTGAGCTGGCCGATGAGGTCCAGCCGGTCGCCGTTCCGGCTCACTTCGAGGTCGACCTGAACGCCGCTGCTCGCGAAGGAGAGCATCCGGCTGCTCTGCATCTCGGCCGTCTCGGTGCGGACCGGCTCGAACGCCAGCGGCAACGGAGCCGATTCTGACCCAGGGTCGTCGTCCGCACCCGAGTCCGCAGCCGAGTCCGCAGTCGAGTCCGCGACGAGAACCGCCAATTCACCGTCGAGGTTGCGGGTGGTAATCGCGGCCCGCGCGGCTGCCAACACGTCGTCGGGTACGGAATCGATCTCTGTAGCGATGCGTCGCAGCTCCGCAACCAGCTCGAGGTCCTGGGCGGCGTTGAAATCATTCTCGTCCATGTCGGCCGCTCTCACGCGATCCCGCCCGTGACCTCGGGTGAACCGGCGCCCAAAAGCATGATCTTGCGCAGAACGTCCAGGCACCGCTGCCGGGTAGGGCCGATACTTCCAACCGGCATGTGTAGCGCAGCCGAGACCTCGGCATAGCTCGGAGGCGGATCGGCCATCAGCACGCGCAGCAGGGACTGGCAGCGCGGGGCCAGTGCCCTAAACGCCTTCCACAGCGCGACGTCCCGTTCCTCGCGCAACAGCGCCTCGTCCAGTGGGTCGCCGGCGGCGGGCAGGTCCGCCCACCCGTCCGCCGAGCTCAGCCGAACGCGTGCGCCACGGCGCGACATCGCGATGCATTCCCGGCGCATCGTCGTCACGAGCCAGCTACCGAGACGCTCCGGCTCGCGTATGCTGTCGAGTCTCTCCACCAGGCGCAGCCAGGTCGTCTGCACCGCGTCGGCCGCGTCCGCGCGGCTCAGCCCCATGCTCCTGGCTACGGACCACAGCAGGTTGGTGTACCGGTCACTCAGGACCGCCCACGCCTCTTGGTCATCGGCGCGTACTCGAGCCACCAGAACTCGTGTGTCCACATCGCTCAACGAGCCCATCGCGCCCTTCTCGATCCGTCGGTGGCCGTCAATGCCCGGTGACACCCGCTGACGGTACCAACCGGCACAGCTGCGCGGTTCCCGGTGCGACGCTCCTAGTACCACCGTCGATGTTCCATTCTTCCGGTCCGTGGACGCTCCGTCCACGACTAGCGGTTCGGATGCGACCTGTGCCCCTGTTTGTTAGAGGCCCCGTGTTTGTTAGAGGCGGTAGGGGTGCAATCTGATACGCCGCCCCCGGCAACGCGGTGACGATTCGGTGACGTTGCGGAGACGCCATCCCAGCGACCATGCCGAGAGCGGCTCGATGTAGGGGAAACGGGCCCACCATGGTTAAGGAGGACGTCGTGGGAAGGCGACTTATCGTCACAACCGCTGCGGCGGCCCTGTTCCTGGCGGTGGGAACAGGTACGGCGTACGCGTCATCGGTCCATCTCAAAGGGGGCGCCAACGCCGAGCCGGCGTTCACAGACAATGTGCTCACGTTGGCCGCGAGCGGCGAGCTGTCCGGACTCGGCAACGGAGACGTGCTCGTCAAGATCACTGCGACGGCCCAGCCCGTCGCCACATGCCAGAACCCCGGCTCTGGCGAGCACTTCCCGCCGGGGCAGAACCCGGCCGAGGTGACGGTCACCGGTAGTGTCAGCATTCCCGAGTCGGAGATCAAGAATGGGAATACGCCGTTTTCGGTCGAGACCGACCCACCCGTGACCCCGGTTCCCGGCGCCCCGGACTGCTCGAACCCGAACTGGACGGAGGAGATCACGGACATGAAGTTCACGTCCGCGATCATCACCGTCGAGCAGCCACCTGGTTCCCTGGTACTCACGGTGACCTGCACGATCAGCCCTCCGTCATCGAACGGGCCGATTTCGAAGGCACACGTCTTCTGCTCGAGCGGCTGAGCGAGCCTGGCGTGGGCCGTGGCGGAAGCTTCGGCCCACGTCCGCCTTCAGCTCGCCCCGGGACGACTCATCGATGTGCTGAGCCTCGTAAATACGGTGCGACCAGCTCGGCGATGCGCTCCGATGGGTTCACATCGAATTCCTCTGCCAGCAGATCGCGGAATTGCTCGAATTCGCGGACGGCCTCGACGATGTTGGCCTCGGCGATCTGGGCGCGGATCACGGTGCGACGTGCGCTCTCCCGGAGCGGATCGATACGCACCGCCGCAAGGGCAGCCTGTAGGGCCGATGCCGGCCGTGATGCAGCCAGGAGGCGCCTGCTCAGCGCCTCCAGGGCGTGCAGCCGCAGTTGACCCAGCCTTCTGCGCTCGGACTCTACCCAGTCGTCGTACCAGCCGGGCAGCAGTTCCGCGCCGGCGAGCAGTCCATACTTGTCGTCCTGGATTGGCGCCGTGGGATCGTTGACCAGCCACGACGCGTACCTCGTGAAGTCGTCCACGTCGGAACTCACGCCGTCGAGCGAGATCTGAGTGGGCGTGGCGGCGACGACGTCGGCACCGTCCCGCCGCAAGCGCCACAGGGTCGTGCGAAGACTGGCGTGCGCACGTGGCTCGGACGAGTCTGGCCAGAGTGCGCCAACGACAAATGCGCGATCACGGGCGCCGCACAGCGCGAGGAAGGCCAGAAGCCGCCGTCCGTTGGGCGCCACGGCGACGGGCATGCCGCTCCGTAGCAGCCGCCATCGACCGAACAACGTCATACGAGTCGCGTTGGTCGGTTTGGTGTCATCGTTCACGCCTGACTAGAGGCGCGACCGGGCGGCGTGATACGCCGTGCGTCCGCCCGCCGGGTGGGCCGGCCACAACGTCAGACGGAGGCTCACCAGCCGCGCGTACTCGAACAGGAGACAGCAGCGCTTGGCACGACACAAGAGACGGACACCGACAACGGCGCGACGCACGCCGTGGACGTTACGAGCGAGCGGCGCAGACGTGCGCTGAGAAGCTTCAGCGGCTCGCTGACGAAGGCGAGTTCGACTTCGATCGCCGAGCTTGACGAGTGAAGCACCTCGTCGACAGAACCGCGTTGGATTGGATTAGCCCTGAGGTGTTGTCAATCAATGGAGCCTGACTCCGCGATCCAGAACGCTGCCTGTCCCGTGACCCTTGCGATCTGGTCGTAGTCGCGGTCGTAGTGGAGCAGGGTTAGTCCTTCGAGCTCAGCGGTGGCGGCGACCAGAAGGTCGATCGCCGACGCCGAGCGGTGCCATCCCCGATCGGTCAGCGCGACCTGAATCTCTCCGGCCCGGGCGAAGACCCGTTCCGGCATGCCCGCCCAGGCGAACGTCGCGCTGATCAGTTCGAGCAGATCTTCGCGGTCGGCCTTGGAGCGCGCGCTGTACAAGAACTCGAGCTCCACGATCGGGCAGACGGCGAGCAGTCCGGCCGTGATCTGCTGCTCCCATCGCGTACGTATGGTTCGGTCGCGGAGGACCCGCACAAGTGCGCTTGTGTCAACCAAGTACTGAGCAACACTCATCCTCGGTAGGCCGACTTATCGAGCAACTCGTCGAAGTCGCCGGCTTCCGCCCGCACCGCGAGCATGGCCAATGCTTCCCCGCGCCGGAGGCGTTGAGCGATCTCCCTCAGCGACGTATTGACCGTATCCTTCTTGGTCTTGGTGCCGAGGAGTTCCGCCGCCTCCGCGAGTGCATCCTCGTCGACGTCGATCAGCATCTTCGTCACAGTGATCACTCCTGGGGTTTGGATATACCGGTCAGTCAGGTAGTATATACCTCGCCGGAGGCCGGCGCCAGTTACCAGCCGCGGGCGCGCCACTCGGGGAGGGCGGGGCGTTCCGCGCCCAGTGTGGAGTCCTTGCCGTGTCCGGGATAGAACCACGTCTCGTCCGGCAACCGGTCAAACAACTTCGCCGACACGTCGTTGATGAGCGAGGTGAAGTTCTCCGCGTTGCCGCGCGTATTTCCCACTCCGCCCGGGAAGAGAGAGTCCCCGGTGAACAGATGCGGGATCCCCTCCGGGTCCCGGTAAAGCAGCGCGATCGAACCCGGAGTGTGTCCCACGAGATGGATGACCTCAAGCTCGCACTCGCCCACCCGTACGGTCTGTCCATCCTCGACGGTGACGTCTACGACCGGAAGCTCGGTCGCGTCGGCCGGGTGGGCCACCGATGTTGCTTCGGTGGCGGACACCACGTCCGCGAGGGCATACCAGTGGTCATGGTGGCGATGCGTCGTGACCACAGTGGACAGTCCGCCGTCTCCCACGAGAGAGAGCAGCTTCTCGGGCTCGTTCGCGGCGTCAACCAGCAACTGCTGCCCGGTCGAGCGACAGGTCAGCAGGTATGCGTTGTTGTCCATGGGGCCGACGGAGACCTTGGTGATGGTCAGGTTGGTCAGCTCTCGGATGTCCGGCGGGCCGCCGGGGCTCACATCTCCGGTGTAGGTCACACCGGAGACACTAACTCCACCGCGGTACAGGCGGCAGCGCTCCCGGCGGTTCGACCGCAAGCTCGTCGCCGGCCGAGCGGCCGATCAGCCAAGCGACCATTGCCGCCGCCGGCCCGCTGATCACAGGCTCCGTCGTGCCCTCGCCGAGCACGACGTCGTGGCCGACATCCGGCGCGCGTATCACCAGGCGCGGGCCGTCGGCACGATCGCCGAAGTCCTGAGCGAGCGAGCGAATCATGCGCAGCGTGAACGCCTCGGGCCAGTCCGCCGGCGTGTAGCCGGAGCCCAGGTCCACGTGGTGAATCTCGACCTCGCGCAACCGCGACCACACCACCCGGGCGGCCGGGGCCTCGGCGCCGCTTGTCCACCGCACCCGCTCCGACCACGCCTCGGCGGGCATGCCGTCGACGGCCGCGGTGAACCGTTCGCACGCGGCATCCAGATCCTCCAGAAGCTCCGCCGCCGGCCGCGGCGCGCCGGCCTCAATGTCGGCTACGCGCGCCTCCCAGCTCGCGTACTGCGGTGTCTCAACGCCCGTCCGAGCCCAGCTCAACAGATTGACCGCGCCGTCGGCGTTTCGCGCGATGTGCGTGAGGACGTGCGCGCGCGTCCAGCCCGGTAGCAGCGACGGTGCTGCGACCGAAGCATCGTCGAGTTCGTGAGCCGTGACGAGCAGGCGGGCGGTCGCCTCCCGTACATCTTCGGCCAGGCCGAGCGGATCCGCGCTCACGGGACGAACCTACCCGCCACGATATTCGGTTTCGTGTCCGGTCCCGGCCGCCTACCGTCTGCATCGAACGCGTTCGTCAGCGAAGGAGGTGGCAGCCATGACCTACGCCGGCACCACGTCCTCAACCGGTGCGCGAGGGAACTGTTGTCGCTGACAGCCTCACCGATTCACCGCACCGCCACTCTGACGACTAGGAATTACATGCCGTTCGACCTGTCGTCCCTCGGATGGGACGAACAATTCGGCTCCGCGTATGTGGGCTACGACCGGCCCGATCATCGAGTCGCCCGCGTCACACGTGTCGACCGTGGAGTGTGTTCGGTGCTCGGTGTGGACGGGGCGCGCCGTGCCAGCGTGGGCGGCGGCCTCCTCGCCGCCGCGGCGCAGCACCCGACCAGCCTGCCGTGCGCCGGCGATTGGGTGGTGCTTCGGGCGTGGCCGGACGAGCGGATCACCATCGAGGCGGTTCTGCCTCGTCGTACCGCGATCGTTCGAGCCTCCGCCGGAAAGGAGGCTCTCTCCCAGGTGTTGGCCGCCAACGTGACCGCGGCGGCGGTGGTCGCCCCGGTCGACCCGGAACCCGATCTCGGACTCGTCGAGCGGCTGCTGGCGTTGGCCTGGGAATCAGGCGCGAAGCCGCTGGTCATCCTTACGAAAATAGATCTTGCAGCCGATCCGGAGATCATCGCGGAAGAGGTCCGCGAGGCGGCGCCCGGCGTCGACGTGTACGCCGTGAGCGCCTCCGTCGGCACGGGCCTCGCCGCGCTGTACCCGTTCGTCGCTCCGGGGCTTACGTTAGGGCTTCTCGGGCCGTCGGGCTCGGGTAAATCGACTCTAGTGAATGCGCTCGCTGGCGCGACCGTCATGGGTACCCAGGAGATCCGGCGAGCCGACGGTCGCGGCCGGCACACCACGACCTACCGTGCCCTCGTTTCCCTGCCAGGCGGCGGCGCCGTATTGGACACCCCAGGAATCAGGGCGGTCGGGCTCTTCGACGGCACCGCCGGATTAGATCACGCCTTTGCCGACATCGACGGGCTCGCCCAAGAATGCCGTTTTGGCGACTGTACGCACAGCGGTGAACCCGGCTGCGCGGTGTGGGCCGCGGTCGCGTCGGGTGAGATCACCCCGCGACGAATGGAGAGCTGGCAGAAGCTGCAGCGCGAGATTGCGTTCGAAATGCGCCGTCACAACGCTCGTCTCGCGGCCGAGGAGCGGATGCGATGGAGACGCTTGGGCGCCCGGGCGCGCGGCACCTCACGGCCCTAGCCAGTATCGACACCAGTCTCGACGCCGCCGACCGGCGACGATCTGCCCTATCGGCGACCGGAACTCGACCACTCGGCGGGTCGCGTGCGCGGCTGGTCGGGCGATACCTTTCTCGCCGCGCGTCAGCCGGGGGGCGAAATGGCGCGCGCCGACATCGAAGCGTGCTGCACCCATGACTCGTTGCATGGTCAGGGCTGGGCAGCCGGTGTAGTGGGGGTCGAATGACGGTCGATGGCGAGGAGGAACGTCGCCGACTGCGCGTCGGGCCTTACGTTCCCGACTCCGGAGTTGAACCGACCGACGGATCGGCAGAGAACGCGGTCACTCAGCTTGTGCCCGTTGTCCCCGATATGTCGGCGGATGACCAGTCCCAGTCTGATCCGGGTTCGCCTGCTGTCGACACCGTCGCGCCCGCCGTCGAAGGCGACGGCGGTGCTCCCACTGAGCCCATGCCGCCCGACCCACGCGCGATGCCGGCGGCCATCGTCGCTGCGGAGATCGTCGGCGACGAGCCGTCGGTGCCCGAAGAACCGGCGGGTGCCGGCGAACATGTCTCAGCGCCCGTGCCGCGGGTTGCCGAGACGCCACTCGCCACCGAGTTGGTTCGACCGGGACCCCTCGTGCTCGAGTCCGACTCCTGGGACACAGAGCCGGACACCGACCCTCGAAACGAGACCTACCACGGGCGTCGCCGAGCCGGCGGCCCGACGACGCGGCTTTGGCTCGCGACCATGATCATCCTTGTCTGCCTGGGCGCGGCGGTCGCCTTCCCGCTGGCGCTGTTCTCCTCGTCCGATTCCGATCGCTCGGCCGCCGGCCGAACGACACCGGCCGACGCCGGCGCCCTGGTCGAATCAGAGACCGTGGCCGACTCCCCGACACCGACGCTGTCGCAGTCGCCGAGCCCGAGCGTCACCACACCTGCCCCGTCGGCGTCACCGCGGATCGCCGTCCAAGGTGGACCTCCGCCGACCACGCCAAAGAAGTCGGCCACAACCAGCCCAGCTCCGCCCCCGTTCGCGCCGGCGACGTACGAGGCCGAGGCGGCGGACTCGGACCCCGACGGCATCACGGGATCGGCCTGGGTGTGGGGATACGAAGGTGCGTCGGGCGGTCAGATTGTGCGCAACCTCGGCAACTGGGGCTCCACACCTGGCGTACTCCGGATCAGCAATGTCGTGATCCCCGTGAAAGGGACGTACGCGATCACCATTCACTACGTCCATCCGGACAACGAGGAGAACCGGAGCGCCGTCGTCAGCGTGTCCGGGATCGCACCGATCAACGTCGCCTTTGTTGGTGGATCAGCGTGCTGCTTCACCAAGACGTTGACCGTCACACTTACGGCGGGTGCGCACACGATCACCATTTCCAATGAAACCGACCACGCACCGTCGATCGACAAGATCGTAATTAGCCGACCGTAGCCGTCGGCCGCCATCGCGGCCGGTGGCCGGTGGCGGCCGGTCGCGCCCGGGTCGCGGCCGGGCGAATTGTCTGTCCGGCGGAGACGGTCGGCCCGACGGGCGGTCGCGCGGAACGTCGCGGAGGCGGTACGTTTCGGCCGCGTGGCCGGAGTCGGTCGACAATCGTCAGTGTCGTCGCGGCGTGAGGCGCCGTCCGGTCGCCGGCTCGGTGGTGAGGCGGGTAGCAGGCACGTAGAGGGGAACCATGTCGGCGTCGGATGAGGGGGATGGCGGCAGGCCGGGTTTGGGCCGCGACGTCACCGACACCGGCGAGAGCCCCCCCAACAACGCGGTGACCCAGCCGATTCCGATCGTGAATCCCATCCCCGCCGCGGTGCATCCTCCGGTCGTCAGGGCAGTTGCTCGCCGCGCACCGGCGGCGCTGCCCGCTCTCGGCCGCGACAGCGGCGCACGCGACGGGCCGAGGTCCGGTCGAGATTCCGCCGGCCGCCGCGGGCGCGCCGGGAGGGCGGGGTCACCGACGGCAGAGACGTTGGGCCAACCGCCGGCCGAGACGGCTGATTTAGCACCGGCCGAGACGGTTGATCTAACACCGGCCGAGACGGAGGAGCCGCCGGCCGAACGGGCGGAGCAGGCCGAGCCAGCGCCGCTTGTCGTCGCGGAGTCGGTGCACCCTGCGCCGATCGACCCTGGTCCCGTGCCCGACGGGTCCGAGGTGCTTGCCGAGGTCGAGATCGACTTCGAGAGTGACGTGCCGCCCGAGCCGGACGATCGGCGCGCACTGATCGCAACCGAGATTGCGCTTCGCGATGCGAGTACGGACGAGTGGCTCATGCCCGCTGAGGCCGAGACGGTCGTACCGACGCTGGTCGGGGCCACCAAGGTGATCCGGCCGGGACCGGCGCTATTGGAGTCAGACACGTGGATCGAGGATCCCGCCGGCGAGAGCCACGCCGCGACGTACCACGGCCGACGTCGCGCGCCGGCGTCGGCGGCGCGACTGTGGTTGGCAGTCGGGTTCGTCGTCGCCCTGGGCTCGGCGGTGGCCGTACCCCTCGCTCTTCGGTCCTCGCCCCCGACGGCTGCCGTACCGCCGACCGCTGCCGGTGCAGCGGTGCTCGCGGAGCCGACGGCCGCCGACAGCGCGGCCATCTCGGGCACGTCGTCGCCGGCCGCGAGCCCAACCACCAGCCCGTCGCCGAGGCCGGCGCTGCCGGCCAAGTCGCTGACCCCTTCGCCACCGCGAAGCCCGACCCTCCCTCCCTTCACGCCCTTGACGATGGAGGGCGAAACTGCGGCACGGGGCGGGTCTGCGACGACACGGACCGTTGCGGGCGCATCGAATGGAACGGTGGTCGGCACTCTGGGCGATCGCGATGGGGGAGGTGTCGAGAACGACGGGTGGGTGCGGTTCACCGCGATCGTGCCGACTGCGGGGCAGTACGCCGTCGCCGTCTTCTACGTCTTCAGCGACGGAGCCAGTCGCAACGCCTACGTCAAGGTGAACGGTGGCTCCGCGTCTATTCACAGCTTCGCGCAGAGTCCGGCCTGCCCGTGCGCCTCGAAGAAGATCACCCTGACGTTCGCCGCCGGCCCGAACACCATCGAGTTCGGCAACCCGATCGCCGCGGCGCCGAGTATCGACAAGATCGTGATCAGCAAGACGTGACAGCAACCGTCAGCACCGCGGCGCGTTTTTGTCGGGGGGCGCGGATAGAGTTGCGGCGGCACCGCTGAGCGGTGTTGTTGACGTCACCTGGGTTCCGTTGTTCGGTACATACGCGATATTCCGTGGGGCGGGGTGGGAGTGGCAGATCGATTGATCATCCGCGGCGCGCGTGAGCACAATCTGCGCGACGTGAGCCTGGACCTTCCCCGGGATGCCTTGATCGTCTTTACTGGGCTCTCGGGGTCCGGCAAGTCGAGCCTTGCCTTCGACACGATCTTCGCCGAGGGGCAGCGGCGGTACGTGGAGTCGCTCTCGTCGTACGCGCGTCAGTTCCTGGGCCAGATGGACAAACCGGACGTTGACTTCATCGAGGGTCTGAGCCCGGCCGTCTCCATCGATCAGAAATCGACGTCGCGAAACCCTCGATCGACGGTCGGGACGATCACCGAGGTCTACGACTATCTTCGGCTGCTCTTCGCGCGGGCCGGCGAGCCGCACTGTCCCGTCTGCGGTTTCCCTATCTCGCGGCAGACACCGCAACAAATCGTCGATCGGGTGCTCACGATGAGCGACGGTACGAGATTTCAGGTCCTGGCTCCGGTGGTCCGTGGCAGGAAGGGGGAGTATGTCGATCTCTTCGCCGAGTTGCAGTCGAAGGGTTTCGCTCGGGCCCGGATCGACGGCGTCGTACATCCACTCACGGAGCCGCCGAAGCTGAAGAAGCAGGAGAAGCACACCATCGAGGTGGTGGTCGATCGGCTGGCGGTGAAGGCCAACGCCAAGCAGCGGCTAACCGACTCGATCGAGACCGCGCTCAAGCTCGCCGCCGGGATCGTGATTCTCGAGTTCGTGGATCTTCCCGAGGATGACGAACATCGGGAACGGAAGTTCTCCGAGCATCTGGCTTGCCCGAACGACCATCCGCTCGCGATAGAGGATCTCGAGCCTCGCTCGTTCTCCTTCAACGCGCCGTACGGCGCCTGCCCCGAGTGCACAGGGCTCGGCACGAGGAAGGAGGTGGATCCGGAGCTGATCGTCCCGGACCCGGAACGGACCCTGCGGGAGGGCGCGGTCCAGCCGTGGGCGACCGGTCAGACGCTCGAGTACTTCCTGCGCCTGCTCGAGGCCCTGGGTGATCGCGAGAACTTCGATATCGACACCCCGTGGCGCAAGCTCGCGCAACGGGCGCAGAAGGAGATCCTGTACGGCACCGAGGACCAAGTGCACGTGCGCTACCGCAACAAGTATGGGCGGGAACGCTCCTACTACACCGGGTTCGAGGGTGTCGTGCAGTGGATCGAGCGGCGTCACTCCGATACCGACTCGGAGTGGTCCCGCGACAAGTACGAGGGCTACATGCGCGACGTGCCGTGTCCCGCGTGTGGTGGAGCGCGGCTCAAGCCCGAGGTTCTCGCCGTGACGATCGCCGGCAGGAACATCGCCGATGTCTGCGCCATGTCCGTCGGCGAATGCCACGACTTCATCGACGCGTTGGAGCTCAATGATCGACAGCGCATGATCGCCGAGCGCGTACTGAAGGAGATCAACGCTCGGCTGCGCTTCCTCGTCGACGTCGGGCTCGACTATCTGTCGCTGGACAGGGCCGCCGGGACCCTCTCGGGCGGGGAGGCGCAGCGCATTCGTCTCGCAACACAGATCGGTTCCGGTCTGGTTGGGGTCCTCTACGTGCTCGACGAGCCAAGCATCGGGCTACACCAACGCGACAACCATCGGCTCATCGAGACACTGGTCCGGCTCAAGGGGCTGGGAAACACGCTGATCGTCGTCGAGCACGACGAGGAAACGATCCGCGCGGCGGACTGGGTTGTCGATATTGGCCCCGGCGCCGGCGAGCACGGGGGTCGGATCGTGCACAGCGGCGCACTCAAGGATCTGACCAAGAACAAGGAATCGGTCACCGGCGCGTACTTGTCGGGGCGCAGGGTCATTCCGGTGCCACTCGAGCGGCGCCCGGTCGTGCCGGGCCTCGAGCTGACTGTGCACGGCGCCCGCGAACACAACCTACGCAACCTCAACGTCAGCTTCCCGCTTGGGCAGTTCATCGCGGTCACGGGTCTGTCCGGCTCGGGCAAGTCGACGCTGGTCAATGACATTCTGTACGCCGTGCTCGCCAACCAGATCAATGGCGCTCGGTTGGTGCCGGGTCGGCATACCCGCGTGAGCGGGCTGCCCAACGTCGACAAGGTGGTGGGGGTCGACCAGTCGCCGATCGGGCGCACGCCGCGATCCAATCCGGCCACGTATACCGGCGTCTTCGACCACATCCGCCGGCTCTTCGCGGAGACGAGCGAGGCAAAGGTGCGGGGATACGGGCCGGGGCGGTTCTCGTTCAATGTCAAGGGTGGCCGCTGCGAGAACTGTGCTGGCGACGGCACCATCAAGATCGAAATGAACTTCCTTCCGGATGTCTATGTGCCGTGCGAGGTGTGCCGAGGAGCCAGGTACAACCGGGACACCCTCGAGGTGCACTACAAGGGCCGCACGATCTCCGAGGTGCTGGACATGCCGATCGAGGAGGCGGAGCAGTTCTTCGAGGCGATTCCGCCGATCCATCGTCATCTCAAGACCCTCGTGGACGTCGGCCTCGGCTACGTGCGACTCGGCCAACCGGCACCGACCCTCTCCGGCGGGGAGGCCCAGCGGGTCAAGCTCGCCAGCGAGCTGCAGAAGCGGTCCACCGGCCGCACCGTGTACGTGCTCGATGAACCGACCACCGGTCTGCACTTCGAGGACATCCGCAAGCTGCTCAAGGTGCTGGACAGCCTGGTCGACAAAGGCAACACGGTGATCGTGATCGAGCACAATCTCGACGTCATTAAGACCGCCGACTGGGTCATCGACATGGGCCCCGAGGGCGGGCATAAGGGCGGGACCATCGTTGCGGTGGGTACACCCGAGGAGCTCGCCGAGACGCCGGAGAGCCATACCGGCGAGTGGCTGCGGCACGTCCTCGGCCTCAGAGGCAAGGCGACGGGCTCGACGCCGACCGCGGCGATCGGCCGGGCCAACAAAGCCAACGGCGGTGCTGCGGGCGGCGGCGGTGCGAAGACGAGTGCTGCGGCCAAGCGCGGTGTCGCGGCCAGGGCCAATGGATCCGCGGCCGGCAGTGGCATCGCCAAGCCAAACGGGGCCGCCTCGAGGGCCCGCCGTGCCGGCCGACCCACCCGCGCGGGCCGCAGTTCCGAGGCAGGCACCCTTTCCTGAGCCTCGCATCGCGAACCCGCTGCGCATCGCTCGCGTATCACCCAACATGGCCGGTGGAGGCCGGATCGCCCTGGGGGACTCGCGAAAGGATCACGACATGACGGAACGGAAGGCCCATCCGGACATCCCCGACGACAGTCGAGTTCGGCCGTCGCCCAGCCGACGAGTTGTGTTGCGTGCCGCCGGCGCGCTCGGCGCGGCCGGTCTGCTCGCCGCGTGCGGCGATGGCGCGAGCCCGGGGACCGCGACGACTGCCGCCCCCCGTCCGTCCGTCCCGACGATCGGAGGAACCAGCGCCGGAGGCGCCAGCCAGACGGGCGGGGCCACGGCGACCAGCTCTCCCGGCGGGATCCACACGTCTGACGTTCCGGTCGGAGGGGGGACGATCTTCAAGGACCAGAACTTTGTGATCACCCAACCCACGGCGGGAACGTTCAAGGCGTTCGACGCGACGTGTACGCACATGGCCTGCCAGGTAGCCAACGTCGGCGAAGGCAAGATCAACTGTGCGTGCCATGGAAGCCAGTTCAGCATCGTGGACGGCTCGGTGGCCCGCGGACCTGCGCAGCGTCCGCTGCCGGCAAAGCAGGTGACCGTCTCCCGCACTACCCTCACTGTCACCTAACCGGGTGGCGCCCCCAAGATCCCGCTGATGACCTCTAGGTCGCCGCCTTCAAGATCGCGCTGATCATGAGCTCACGGTCGCCGAAATGCGTCGATCATGACCTCCAAATCATGATCGGCGGGATTGGGGGGAGGTGTGATGGCACGGGTCACGTCAGGGGCCGGAGATAGGCTCGCAGTCGTGGTCCGCCCGTCGATGAGTTTCGCCAAGCCTGCGAGGGATACTGGCCGCAATTTCCGTCCCGCGCCGGGGACGATCCCCGAGGCGCCGGGCGTGTACCGCTTTCGCGACCCGAGCGGCCGGGTGATCTACGTCGGCAAGGCTAGGAGCCTGCGGCAGCGGCTCAACTCCTACTTCGCCGATCCGTGGAGCATGCACGCCCGTACGCAGCAGATGGTCGCAGCCGCCACTGCGGTCGACTGGGTGACGGTTTCGACCGAGGTCGAGGCGCTGCAGCTGGAGTACAACTGGATCAAGGAGTACGACCCCCGGTTCAATATCCGTTATCGCGACGACAAGTCGTACCCCTACCTCGCCGTCACGCTGGACGAGGAGTATCCGCGACTCATGGTCATGCGCGGGGCCAAGCGGAAGGGGGTGCGCTACTTCGGGCCGTACTCTCACGCCTGGGCCATCCGCGAGACGCTCGATCTCCTCCTGCGGGTCTTCCCGGCGCGCACCTGTAGCGCCGGCGTGTTCAAGCGGCACCGCCAGATAGGCCGACCATGTCTGCTCGGCGACATCGACAAGTGCTCGGCGCCGTGCGTCGGTCGGGTCGACGCGGCCGAGCATCGACGCATCGTGGACGAATTCTGCGACTTCATGGCGGGGCGAACGGATCGGATGGAGCGCCGCCTCGAGCAGCAGATGAAGGCGGCCGCCGGCGCGCTGGAGTTCGAGCTGGCGGCCCGGCTCCGCGACGACCTCGCCGCACTGCGTCGGGCGATGGAGAAGCAGACCGTGGTGCTCGCCGACGGAACTGACGCTGACGTCGTCGCGTTCGCGGAGGACGAACTCGAGGCCGCCGTGCAGGTCTTCCATGTGCGTGCGGGACGGGTGCGCGGCCAGCGGGGGTGGGTCGTAGAAAAGACCGAGAATCTGTCCACAGGGGACCTCGTGCACCATTTCTGCACCCAGATCTACGGTGGAGAGGCCGATGTGGAAGGACGCGGGGCCGACCTGCCACGCGACGTTCTCGTTCCGGAGCTGCCCGCCGATGCCGACGCCCTTGCCGATTGGCTCACGCAGTTGCGCGGAGCTCGGGTGAGCCTGCGGGTTCCGCAGCGGGGGGACAAGCGGGCGCTGATGGAGACGGTGGCGCGCAATGCCGCAGAGGCACTGATGCAGCATAAGCTCCGTCGGGCCGGCGACCTGACCGCGCGCAGCCAGGCACTCGAAGAGATCGCGGACGGTCTCGGCCTTCCGGCCGCACCGCTACGGATTGAGTGCTATGACGTGTCGCAGATCCAGGGCACCGATGTCGTGGCGAGCATGGTCGTCTTCGAGGACGGCTTGGCCCGCAAGAGCGAATACCGGCGGTTCATCATCAATGGCGCGACAGACGACGTGTCGGCCATCTCTGAGGTTCTACGGCGACGATTCGCCCGGTATCGGGCAGCCCGCGACGCGGGTGAGTTGGTCGACTCCGACCGGCCGGCGATCGACCCCGAGACGGGCCGGGCGCGCAAGTTCGCGTACCTGCCCAATCTTGTCGTCGTTGACGGCGGCGTACCGCAGGTCAACGCCGCCGGCGGGGTGCTGCGCAGTCTCGGCGTGAGCGATGTCGCCGTCTGTGGATTGGCGAAGCGACTCGAGGAGGTGTGGCAGCCGGACGAAGCGTTCCCGGTCATCCTGCCGAGGACCTCCGAGGGGCTGTACCTCTTGCAGCGGGTACGCGATGAGGCGCACCGTTTCGCGATCACCTTCCATCGGCAGCGACGCTCGAAGCGGATGACCACCTCGGCCTTGGATGGCGTCGCGGGCCTTGGAGAGATTCGTCGCAAAGCGCTGCTTCGGCAGTTCGGATCGTTGAAGCGATTGGCGGCGGCGGGGGTCGACGAGATCGCCGAGGTTCCCGGCATCGGCCGGCGCACCGCCGAGTCGATCGCGGCGGCGCTGCGAGGAGGCGACGGGGCGGCGCCGGATGACGGAGCGGCGCCGGACGCGACGGCCTTGGATGACGCGATAGCACCGCATGACGCGACAGCGCCAGATGACTCGACGGCGCCGGATGACTCGACGGCGCAGAGCAACGCCGCGGCGGAGAGCGTCGGGGCAGCGCAGAACAACGGGGCAGCGCAAGGCAGTGGGCAGCGCAGGGCAACGGGGTAGTGCAGGGCAACGGGGTAGTGCAGAGCAACGGGGCAGCGACGAGTGAGGGGCGGGCGGCAATGAAGCGGGATCCGAGGTGACCGGCAGCCAGGTCGGTGGCCCGGCTGCGTCCGCGCCGGAGCGAGCGACCAGCCGGTCCACGCCGACGCGGTCGGGTCGGGGCCAGACCGGGCCGGAGACGACGGGGGCTGAGCGTGCTGTCCCTGAACGCGCCGTGCGGGAGCACCCGACCCCGGAGCGAGCGGAGACCGACCTCGTCATCGTGACCGGCGTCTCCGGCGGTGGGCGCAGCACGGTCGCCCGGGCACTGGAGAACGTCGGGTTCTACGTCGTCGACAATCTTCCGCAGGCGCTCATGCTCGACATGGCCGAACTCGCCTTCCGGGCCGGGGGCGCCGCGAAGCACACGGCGATGGTGCTCGACGTGCGCAGCCGCGCCTTCTCCACCGACCTTGCCGGAGCGGTACGTGCGCTACGGGATCGTGGCTTTACCCCCCGGGTGCTGTTTGTCGACGCCGATGACGAGGTGCTCATCCGGAGGTTCGAAAACGTTCGTCGATCGCATCCGCTGCAGGCCGACGGGCGCCTCTCCGACGGGATCGCGGCCGAGCGCGAGCTGCTTACGGAGGCCCGCGAATCCGCGGACGTCGTCATCGACACAAGCCATCTCAACGTGAATCAGCTACGGGCGAGGGTCGAGGAACTCTTCGGCGGCGAGGACAACCGAAGGTTGCGGGTCACCGTGCTCTCGTTCGGCTTTAAGTACGGATTGCCGCCCGACGCGGACTTCGTCGTCGACGCGAGATTTCTGCCGAACCCGTACTGGGTGTCTGAGCTTCGTGACCAAAGTGGTCGCGATGAGCAGGTGAGCCGCTACGTGCTCGGGCAGCGGGGTGCGAGCACGTTCGTCGAGACGTTCGTCAGGCTCGTCAACGCGACCGCTCCCGGCTTCGAACGGGAAGGAAAGCGATACCTCACGGTCGCGGTCGGATGCACGGGCGGCAAACACCGCAGCGTCGCCATCGCCGAGGAGCTGGCCCGGCGGTTGCGCGATGTCCGGCTCGCCGCGAATGCCCAACATCGTGATCTCGGTCGAGAGTGACCTCAGTGGGCGCCACCACGGAGGGCCGGAAGGCACTATCTCGACCGATCAAGGTCGTCGCGTTCGGCGGCGGTCATGGGCTCTCCGCGTCGCTGCGTGCGCTGCGGCTGCTCCAGTCGGACGTCGAACTCGACATCACCGCGGTGGTGACGGTCGGTGACGACGGAGGCTCCAGCGGGCGCCTGCGGGCCGAGCGCGGCGGTCTGCCGCCCGGCGATCTACGCCAGGCGCTCGTGGCTCTGACGGACCCGGATGACCCGGTCGCCCGGCGCTTTGCCGACCTGCTTCAGTATCGCTTCTGCGGCGACGATCCCCGGACCGATCCGCTGGCCGGGCACGCGGTCGGCAACCTTCTGCTGAGCGCCCTCATGGAGCAGGTCGGTGATCCGGTAGCAGCTTTGGATGAGGCCTGTGCCATGGTTGGTGCGGCGGGGCGGGTGCTGCCGATGTCACGGACGCCATTGAGCATCGAGGCGACGGTTCGGGGTGACGATCCCTCCCGCCCGGATCTGGTCACGACGGTTCGGGGACAACATGCGGTAGCGGTGAGTAGGGGAGTCGTCGACGACATACGGCTCATCCCGGCCGAACCGGTGGCCAGCGCTGAGGCGATCGATGCGGTGGGATCAGCCGATTGGCTCGTCTTTGGCCCCGGTTCATGGTTCACGAGCGTGATCCCGCACCTGCTCCTTCCCGATCTTGCGGCCGCCATCAGTGCCTCCGGAGCCCGTAGGTTGGTTACTCTCAACCTCGCAGCCGAGTTGGAGACGGCCGGTCTCTCCCTGCCGGACCATCTGCGGGCGCTCGCCCGTTACCTGCCCGGCCTGCGAGTCGATGTAGTTCTAGCCGACGGGAAAGCAGTGGGCGATCCCATCGGCGTGCAATCTGCGGCAGAATCGCTGCGTGCGCGCGTGGTGTTCGCCCCGGTCGCCGTCGCCGACGGCGAGCCGAGGCACGATCCGATCGCGCTCGCGAACGCGCTGCACGACGTGCTGCACGGCGGCGCTCTGGGGGGCTAGGTGCCGAGGAGCAACGGTGCCGAGGAGTAACGGTGCCGAGGAGTAACGGTGCTGTGGTGTCGAGTGCTGGGGGGCAACGCGAGGTGACAACACGATGGCGATGACCTCATCGGTCAAGGATGAACTTAGCCGTGTCGATGTATCGAAGCCCTGCTGCCGGCGGGCCGAGATGGCCGCGTTGCTGCGCTTCGCCGGAGGGCTGCACATCGTGTCCGGCAAGGTCGTGGTCGAGGCGGAGCTGGACACCGGAGCGACCGCCCGACGACTCCGCCGCGAAATCGCCGAGGTCTACGGGTACCCCAGCGAGTTTCATGTGCTCGCCTCCGGCGGCCTGCGAAAGGGAAGCCACTACATCGTGCGGGTGGTGAAGGACGGGGAGGCGCTGGCGCGTCAGACCGGCCTTCTCGACGTCCGCGGCCGTCCGGTTCGCGGGCTTCCACCGCACGTGGTCTCGGCCAACACCTGCTGTGCCGTGGCGGCCTGGCGGGGAGCCTTCCTCGCCCACGGGTCGCTCACTGAGCCCGGCCGCTCGTGTGCGCTCGAGATCACTTGCCCGGGCCCGGAGTCCGCGCTGGCGCTGGTCGGCGCGGCCCGGCGCATCGGCGTGGCGGCGAAGGCGCGTGAGGTGCGCGGCGTGGATCGGGTCGTGGTTAAGGACGGCGACGCGATCGCCGCGATGCTCACCCGCATCGGTGCGCATGCCAGCGTGCTGTCGTGGGAGGAGCGCCGGGTACGCCGAGAGGTGCGCGCGACCGCGAATCGGCTCGCCAACTTCGATGACGCGAACCTCCGCCGCTCGGCCCGTGCAGCGGTCGCGGCATCCGCGCGGGTGACCCGGGCGTTGGAGATTCTCGGCACCGACGCGCCGTGGCACCTCACCAGCGCGGGCCGTTTGCGCCTGGAGCACAAACAGGCATCCCTCGAGGAGTTGGGCACGCTCGCCGACCCGCCACTGACCAAAGACGCGATCGCTGGGCGGATCCGCCGCCTCCTCGCCCTCGCCGACAAGCGGGCCCGCGATCTCGGCATCCCCGATACCGAGTCCGTCGTCACCGCCGACATGCTCGCCGGCTGACCCCCCCGAATCGCGCCGATCATGATTTGGAGGTCATGATCGACGCGATCTGGGGACCGCGAGGTCATGATCACGGCGATCTTGCGCGGGTTTACGGCGCGCCGGTCAGTACATCGACCTCGACGCCCACGGCGAGGTAGGTGTTGGCGGCGCGTCGGTCCAAGGTGATCAGACGCGCTCCATGTGATGCGGCGGTGGCAGCGATCAGCGCGCCATGGATCTGTCCACCGCGTAGGTCGCGTGCAGCGATAACCCGGGTCAACGCGATAAACGCGTCAGCGGAGAGCATCAGTGGGGCGCCCGGGAACTTCTCCCGCACGACCTGCACGGCTGGCGCGGCGGCCAGTGCGACACCGCCGGGCAGTCTTGTGAGCACGGAGACGGATTCAAGCAGCGCGTGAGCGGGCAACTGGTCGACGCCGCGGCAGGCTTCGCGGGCGACCTCATGCGACTCGTGCCACGAGGCAAGAGCTGGGATCACGACGCTGGTGTCTGCCGTGACAATCACCGGATGCGATCCTCGTCGATGAGTCGGCGAACGTCCGCGACGGTCAGGGTCGACACCTCGGTCGGCGCCCGGAGCACGGGGCCGTCGTCGAGGCGATCGATCACGACATCCACGCCCTTTGGA
This sequence comes from Micromonosporaceae bacterium, assembly GCA_045403155.1. Lineage (GTDB taxonomy): Bacteria > Actinomycetota > Actinomycetes > Mycobacteriales > Micromonosporaceae > JAXIPB01. Next base: position 312 of record JAXIPB010000198.1, on the reverse strand, counting down.
TGGATCTCAATGTGGCCGGCCACCAGTTCGATCTCCACCTGGTTGCCCCCGTGGAGCCCAAGTCGCTGCCGCATGGCCTTTGGAATCACAACCCTGCCCGCGGAATCGATCGTCGTCACCATGCCATCACGATACCATTATCATGGTAGAGAGGCACCATGTGGGTGCCAGCTCCCAGGTGTGCACTGACATCGCGCCAAGATCGCCACGATCATGAGTTGACCGTCGCGAATCCGGGCCGATCATGACCTCCAAGTCATGATCGACGATTGGGGGGGCGAGCCCAGCGGGGCGGCGGGCGAAGCGTTTCGA
>JAXIPB010000120.1:0-26253 GCA_045403155.1 Micromonosporaceae bacterium | reverse complement strand
CCCCTCACCCCACCGCCCCCCAGCCCCCCCCCCGACCCCGCACCCCCGACCGCGCCCCCCCCGTCAGCGCCGATCATGACCTCCAGGTCATGATCGGCGCTATTTGACGACAGCCGCCTCATGATCGTGGCGATCATGGAGTGGGTCGGGGGTCAGAGCGGGCGAGGGTTAGCCGGGGCGGTTCGCCCTAGCCTGTGCGGTCAGGCCGTCCTGCTTCAGTTTGGCGGCGCGGTTCACGTCGGCCGTGCTGACGGCGGCTCCGCCGAACGCCCGAACCGCCTGGTAATAGGACCAGGCGAGGCTGTAGCAGGCGCTGCGGACCCAGATGCTGTAGGTGGCGCACTTCGTCTTCAGGTCGAAGTAGAACGAGTCATCAATGCGCGACTTGTTGGCCGAAAACGCGTTCATCGCCTTGTAGTTGCGGTAGCCGAAGTCGTGGCGCCAGCAGGGCAGGCGGAAGTCGAAGCCGAGCGGTTGGTCGGGGCTGGTCGAGCAGAAGTCGGTGGACCAGTCGAAGGCATACTCGGTCCACGCGCCTTGGTTGAGTCGAGCCGAGTTCCAACCGTTGTAACTGGTCGAGTTGGGCTGGCTCCAGGTCGAGAGAACAGAGAGCTTCTGCTCCACGGTCACGGCGGCCGCGGGAGCCGCGCTGACGAGTGCGAGGGCGAGGCCCGCGACGGTCGCGAGCACCACGGTTCGGAGACGGGGAATCATGCTTCACCTCGAGAGCCGGGGGACGGGTGATGCAAGGATTGTTGCGCCTCGATGACTCCGGGAGAAGTCCCCACGCGAAGCCGGGCGGTCAAAAGACCGCCCGGCCCCGCCGAGATGGACTCACATCAGTGCTGCTGCTTGGCCTCCTCGAGCTCCTGCGGCGGCACCGCCGGGGAGACCGGCGTCGCGGCCGGCGGGAGCGGCGGCCTGGCTGGCTTCTCGATCGGGAAGAAGAAGCCCTTCACGGCCGGCGCAACCGCGCCGAGCCGGTTCATCTTCTTTGGTACGGGTGCGCCGACATACTCCAGCGCCCGATGGCCGTGCTCGTCGGCCGTGACCAGCGGCTGATGCACCTCGACGAACCGCCCGTCGGGCAGGCGCTTGATGATGCCCGTCTCGACGCCATGTGCCAGGACCTCGCGATCGTGCTGCTGCAAGCCGAGGCAGATCCGGTACGTCACGTAGTACGCAATTGGGGGCAACAGGAGGATGCCAATGCGCCCCGCCCAGGTCGTCGCGTTGAGGCTGATGTTGAACTTGTCGGCGATGACATCGTTGCCGCCGGATAGGAGCAGCACCAGGTAGAAGGCGATCGCCATCGCGCCGAGCCCGGTGCGGGCCGGTACGTCCCGCGGGCGCTGCAACAGATTATGCGACTGACTGTCCTTCCGTACCCTCGCCTCGATGAACGGATAGAGCATCGGCAGCACCGTGAGCAGGCCGGGCAACACCAGGGTCGGCCAGAACAACGCGGGGATGGTGTAGCCGTCGCCCAGCGGTATGTGGATGTCCCAGCCCGGCATCAGGCGGGTGGAGCCGTCGAGGAACATGACGTACCAGTCCGGCTGGCTACCCGCCGAGACCACCGACGCCTTGTACGGCCCAAAAAGCCAGATCGGGTTGATCTGCACGAGCCCGCCCAGCAGCGCGATCAGGCCGAACACGATCATGAAGAAGCCGCCGCCAAGCGCGCTGAACTTGGGGAACATCCGGATACCGACCACGTTCTGTTCGGTCCGTCCAGGACCGGGCCACTGCGTGTGCTTCTGCTTCACCACGAGCCCGATGTGCACGACGATGAGGGCGAGGATGATCAACGGTATCAGGAACACATGCAGGATGTAGGCCCGCGGCAGGATCTCGGTGCCGGGGAACTCCCCGCCGAAGAGCGAGGTGGCTACCCAGGAGCCGGCGACCGGGATCGACAGCACGATCGCGAAGGCGATCCGCAGGCCGGTGCCGGAGAGCGCGTCGTCCGGCAGCGAGTAGCCGAGGAAGCCCTCGGTGAAGCCGAGCCAGAAGAGGCTGAGACCGATGATCCAGTTGAGCTCGCGCGGGCGGCGGAACGCACCCGTGAAGAAGATCCGGAACATGTGCACCACGATGGCGGCCATGAACAGCAGGGCTGCCCAGTGGTGCATCTGGCGCATGATCAGGCCGCCGCGGACGTCGAACGACAGATTCAGTGACGTCTCATATGCCTTGCTCATCTCGATGCCGCGCAACGGCGTGTAGGTGCCGTCGTACGCGACTTCGGCCATCGACGGGTCAAAGAACAGCGCCAGGAAGGTGCCTGTGAGCAACAGCGTGATGAACGAATAGAGTGCGATCTCGCCCAGCATGAACGACCAGTGGTCCGGGAACACCTTGTTGAACACCCGGCGGAGGGGAGTTGCGATCTGGAACCGCTCGTCGATCTGCTCGCCGGTCGCCTCGGGCAACTTCGCCAGGTCGAACCGGCGACGCTTGGTCTTCGTGGGTGTCATGGCCGCTCCCAGTACGCGGGGCCGACTGGCTCGAGGAAGTCCGACCTCGCCACGAGGAATCCATCCTCGAGCTCGAGCGGCAGCATCGGCAGCCGCCGAGTGGCTGGGCCGAAGATCGGCTTGGCCTGGTCGATGATGAGGAACTGTGACTGGTGGCACGGGCAGAGCAGCCGGTTGGTCTGCTTCTCATACAGGCTCGCCGGGCAGCCGGCGTGGGTGCAGATCTTCGAGTAGGCGACGAAGTTGCCCCACATCCCGTCGACCGGCCGCGACTCGTTGTCCGTCGCCATAGACGCGGCGATGCTCGCGCGAAGTGCCTGGGCGTCCTCCTGGCGCAGCTGGATCAGCAGCACCGGGGAGTCGGCCCACCGGTTGGTCGCTCCATGCGGAATCCCCGGGAAGGCCGTCATCTGTCCACCGACGCTGACATCGTCGGGACGAATTGGACTGCCGTCCTCACGGGTCAATCGTACTTTGTTGCCATTGTTGTTCTTGGGGCTCCAAGCCGTGGTGAGGAGAATTGGCTCGGGGGAGTTGGGGTTCTTGATCAGCGAGCCGAGCGGGGCCACCGCCGCGACTCCCAGGGCGCCGGCGGGCAGCAGGAACGCCGCGATGAGCAGCGGGCGGCGCCTGATTCCCGTCTCGTCGACCATGTTGACGATCGTGGCGCCGGTCAAGACCTGCTCGTCGCGGGGGGAAGGGCCGGAGTGGCGGTCCTGGACGGCGACCTCCTCCGGCAGCAGCTTCTTGGCCCACATGATGATGGCCACGCCGAACAGGAAGAGCGAACCGCCCAGACCCAGACCGAGCAGTGGCGTGTAGAACTTCGAGGCGTTCGAGCCCGGCTCGTAGTCGAACGGCCACCAGATGAAGGCCGCCACGAAGCCGAACCCGAGCAGGCCGCTCAGCGTGAGCAACAGCGCGATGTTGCGCTCAATCCGCTTCTCGGCCTTGGTTCCCGGTACGGGGAAGCGGGGCGCATAGTGGACGAGCTCCACGCCGTCGCGGCGGGCGCCTTCGCGCACGAGGTCGAACCGGATCAACGACGAGTCGTTGACGTCGAAGTTCTCTGCGCCTGCATCCGTATCGTGGTGATGCACCGTGGTCATGACTTCCCCGCAATCCACAGCGTGGTGAACACGAGCGCCACGATACCGATAAGGAAGATCGCCAGACCCTCCGTCACCGGGCCTATCCGGCCGATTCCCCAACCGCCCGGGTCCACGTCGTCCTGGAGGTTCTGGATGTACGCGATGATGTCCTGCTTCTCATCGGGCGTGAGCTGGTTGTCGCCGAAGACGGGCATGTTCTGGGGGCCGGTCAACATTGCGGCGTACATCTCGCGATCCGTGGAGTCCTCCAGCGACGGGGCGAACTTGCCCGAGGAGAGCGCGCCGCCGCCACCGCCGAAGGCGTGACATGAGGAGCAGTTCACGCGGAACAGCTCGCCGCCGTGCGCCGCGTCGCCGCCAGCACCGAGGCTCTCCCCGGGCGGCGGCAGCTGCGGCCCTCCGCCAAGCGCCTGGATGTACGCGCCGATCTGGCGGGCCTGGTCCAGGGTGAACTGCGGGGCCTTGGCATCGACCTGGGCCTCCTCGCGTGCCGCCGGCATCCGACCTGTGCCGACCTGGAACTCCACGGCGGCGGATCCGACGCCGATGAGGCTGGGGCCGCGGTCCGGCACCCCCTGGGCGTTGCGACCGTGGCACGAGATGCAGCTGGTCTCGTAGAGCTGCCTGCCCTCCGCGGCGGCCGGCGAGAGCACGAGGTCGTCATCGGCGGTGGCCTGCATGCCCGGCGAGAACACGGTGTATACGCCGCCAACGACGATCAAGGCCGCGGCGAGGCGAACCGTGACGCCGACCCGACGCCGCAGCTTGCCCGGCGGGCCGGCCGGGCGACGCAGCAGACTCCAACGCCGGTGCCTCTCAGGAGGAGCAGTCATGGCCTCACCTTGGTCGGTTGGTCCAGGTTCCGGGGTCACTTGAGGAAGTAGATCATGGCGAACAGCGCGATCCACACGAGGTCGACGAAGTGCCAGTAGTAGGACACGACGATGGCCGCAGTCGCCTGGGCAGGCGTGAACCGAGTCAACGTCGTACGGATCATGAAGAAGATGAAGGCGATGAGCCCACCCGTGACGTGCAGGCCGTGGAAGCCGGTCGTGAGGTAGTACATCGAGCCGTAGCCGTCGGCGTTGATCCTGATGCCCTCTTGCACCAGGTTGCGGTACTCGTTGACCTGGCCGAGCACGAAGACGAGGCCCATGACGAACGTCAGCGTGAACCACCTTCGCAGGCCGTAGACGTCGCCGCGCTCGGCCCGGAACACGCCCATCTGACAGGTGATGGACGACGCCACGAGGATGATCGTGAAGGTCAGGGCGTACGGCAGGTTCAGGACCTGCGTGTGTTCCGCCCACTCGATCTGACCCAGTTCGGTTGCGCGGATCGAGAAGTACATGGCGAAGAGCGCCGCGAAGAACATGAGCTCGCTGGAGAGCCAGACAATCGTTCCGACGCTGACCATGTTGGGCCTGGTCAGTGAGTGAATCTGGCTTCTCGGAATGGCTTGGGCCGACGTCACGCGGTCATTATTGCCCGTGATCGCGCGTCAGGTTGCCCGGGGTGGCGAAGCCGCGTGTCGGAAAGCGCAGAACGATACTTTTCACCGTTGCCGGGGTGTCCGTTCGTCGACGCATCGCCGGTCCCCCGCGTACGCATCGCAGGCCCACTGTCGCTGCCCGTGAGGGCCGGGCATAACCTCGGTCCGTGACCGTGCTCGCCCACGGGGACCATGGCCTCCCCCCATTTACGCCGGCGGCGCTGGTGACACAGGCCGAGCCGCTGTCGCTGGTGGCCGCGGCGCTGCTGGTGGCCGCCGGTGCGTACCTGTGGGGAGTGGCACGCCTTCGTCGGCGCGGCGACCGGTGGCCGATTGGGCGCACCGCGACATTCCTGGCCGGCATCGCGGCCCTCGCGGCCGTGACCGTCAGCGGGTTGGCGGCGTACGACACGACCCTGCTCTCGGTGCACATGGTGCAACACATGGTGCTGTCCATGATCGCGCCCATCTTTCTGGCCCTCGGCGCTCCGGTGACGCTCGCTCTGCGTACGCTCCGCCCCGAGCCCCGGCGCGTACTGGTCGCCGTCCTGCACAGCCGCGTCGCCCAGTTCTTCACGTTCCCGATCGTCTCGTTCGGCCTCTTCGTGGCCAGCCCGTTCGTGCTCTACTTCTCCGGTCTCTATCGGGCGTCGCTGGAGAACGCCTGGCTCCACGAGTTCGTCCATCTGCACTTCGTCGTCGTCGGATGCCTCTTCTTCTGGCCGCTGATCGGGATTGATCCGTTGCCGGGTCGGATGCCGTACCCATTACGAGCCCTCCTCATGTTCCTTTCGACGCCGTTCCACACCGTGCTCGGGCTCACCGTCATGCAGTCATCGGGCCTGATCGGTGGCGACTGGTATCCGGCACTGGAGCTCGGGTGGGCCGATCCATTCGTGGATCAACGCATCGCCGGCGGAATCCTCTGGGCCGGTGGCGAGTTCGTCGCGGTGACCATGCTCGGTGCGCTGGTGTTTCAGTGGATGCGCGAATCCGAGCGCGAGGCCCGGCGCGTCGACCGAGCCCTGGACCGCGCGGAGGCTGCCGAGGCGGCGGCGGAGCGGGCATCTGCCGACCAGCATTCGGACGCCGGGCCGGCGCGGCCGGAGCCACGGGTACGATCAGCGGGCAGCTACGAGGCGGAGAAACATCGATGACTTCAGACGTGCGCACCAGCACCGTCCTGCTCTATAGCGACGACGCGGCGGTTCGCGACCAGATGCGGCTGGCCATTGGCGCCCGCCCCTCCGCCGACCTTGACGTGCGGTTCGTCGACGCGTCGACGCACGGTGAGTTGATGCGGCTCGTCGACGGCACGGACTTCGACCTTGTCGTGCTCGACGGCGAGGCGGCGCCCGCGGGTGGCCTCGGCATCGCCCGGCAGCTCAAGGATGAGATCGACGACTGCCCGCCGACGTGCGTGGTGATCGCCCGATCGGCGGACCGCTGGCTCGCCGCGTATGCCAAAGTCGATGCAACCCTGATGCACCCGCTTGATCCGTTGACCACTGGGCAGACTGTCGCGGCGATGCTGCGTGATCGCGCAGCCGGCGTGCCGTCGATCCGCTAACGCGTCACGCCGCTGTCAGGCCAGCGGTGAACCCCACCCCTCGGAGGCCGCCATGGGCGAGCGCACCTGGTCCCACCTTCTCGTGGCGCTGCTGGGCGGCGAGGCACTCTCCACATCGGATACCACGTGGGCGATGCGCGAGATCATGACAGGCGAGGCCACGCCCGCGCAGATAGCCGCGTTCGTGGTGGCGCTGCGCGCCAAGGGCGAGACAGCGGGCGAGATCGCCGGCATGGTCGAGGCCATGCTCGCCGTCGCGGCCCGCGTCGATCTCGGTGGTGTTCTCGGCCCGGAGTCGGCGCGCGACGCGGTTGACGTCGTTGGTACGGGCGGCGACCGAGCTCACACGGTGAACATCTCAACGATGGCCGCGATCCTCGTCGCCGGCGCCGGCGTGCGGGTCGTCAAGCACGGCAACCGGGCGGCGTCGTCTTCGTGTGGAGCGGCCGATCTCCTGGAGCACCTTGGCCTGCCGCTCGACCTCGGTCCCGACGAGGTGGCCCAGTGCGTGGCCGAGGCGGGGATCGGATTCTGCTTCGCCCCTCGCTTCCACCCCGGACTGCGCCATGCGGCCACGCCGCGGCGCGAGATGGGAATCCCGACCGCGTTCAACTTCCTCGGCCCGCTGACGAACCCGGCGCAGCCCCGGGCGGCGGCCGTGGGCTGCGCCGACACGCGAATGGCCTCGATCATGGCGGAGGTGTTCGCCCGCCGCGGCGACTCGGTGCTGGTGATGCGCGGGGAGGATGGCCTCGACGAGTTCACCACGACCGCGCCGACCCGGCTGTGGGCGGTCGCCTCGGGGTCGGTGCGCGAACTCATCGTGGACGCCCAGGATCTTGGCCTTTCCCGAGCGTCGGCGGAGGACCTGCGCGGCGGCGACGCCTCCGTCAACGCCGATGTCGCACGGCGCGTCTTCGCCGGTGAGAAGGGTCCGGTCCGAGACGCGGTCGTGGTCAACGCCGCGGCTGCGCTGGCGGCCTATAACGGCGGCCTCGATGGTGACGTCGAGGAGCTGCTGCGAGCGGGCCTGGACCGGGCGGCTGCCGCGATCGACTCGGGCGCGGCCGCCGATACCCTCGCCCGCTGGGTAACCGTGGCCCAAGCCATGCGCGACGAGTCCAAGACTTCGTGAGGTCAACCGAGTTCGCCGCCTCGCCTTCACAGCCATGATGGTGTGGTTTTGCCGGCCCCAGCCGGTAAAACCACATGTTCTCAGGGCCGCGAGGACGTAGCACACCGTCACGCTCGCAGATGTACGCAGCGCAACAGACTGTGATTCTCAGCGACGTCATTGCGAACGGCGTCCGCGGACGGCACAGTAGACACAGCTGCTGCTTAGCCTTCGGAAGTGGGCCCGGTCTTTCTCCGGACGGAGGGAGGTCGGGCTCCGCGCGGTCGGGTGAGCTTGCTAAGGCGAATGCGCTTGTACAGAAGACGAACACATGCACGGACGTACTCTTTCACGATCGCACATCTGTGCGACTGAATGCTCCGCCTCCTGACCAGATGGTGGGCGCGAAATGTTGGCCGCCCGGTGAATCTCAGGCGTCCGCCGCGCCGATGCAGGGGAGCCGAGGCGGGCCCCCTCGCGACAATTGGCCCGGCGATTAGGGGCGGCGGCGCTGCCAGAGAATCGGGAGCGCGATGCGATGTGCATGCTTGCCGTTCCACTCGGGGGAGAGGCCATGCCTGCCGAGGGCGGCGACGACCTCGTGTCCTATGGCGACCGACGCGGCCTTGTCCTTGTCAGCCGCGCCGTAGCTCAGATAGAGCGACTCGCCCGCGATCGCATGCTGGGTGTCCTGCACGTGGAAGAACGTGAAGCCACGCGCCGGGTGGCCGACCTTCTCCGCCCGGTTCAATTCGTCGCGGATCTCGTACACCCCGCAGGTCGCGCAGCAGCTGAAGTGCTGTCGGGCGAGGATGCCGGCCCCGTCGAGCTCGCCGAACGCGGCGTCGAGTCGATCGCAATCCGTCTGGTCCGGCCACTCGCCCTGCTCGACGAGGTGGGCGGCGAACTCCCGATCGGTGAGCGCTCTGGCCGCACTGTGCAGCGCGCCGTGATCGAGCGAGGCGTCTTCGAACATGTCGACCGCGTCCGCGACGATCTCATCCGCCGACGCGTAGCCGGCGCCGACCTGCACCCTGATGAATTCGTGCAGATCGTCGAAGTCGTCCGGGCTCAACGCCGCCGTCATGGCAGCAGTGTGCCAGGAGGCGGCGACATTTCGAGGACCCATCCCGCGGCGCGCTCGACCACCGCGGTCGGGTTTCGGACCCAGCTGAAATGATCAAGACGAACGCCCGTCTCGGCCGCCGTGAGATGGACTCGCTGAACCGGTGCCGCACGCAGCTTGCCGCACAGGTGGTCCGGTACCAGGGCAGCCCGACCGCGACCAGGACGAGCCCGTCGACCTCGGTGTCCGCCGAGATGCCGAGGTGGAGCGCGCAGACCTGCCCGCCGAGGGAGTGACCGAGCAGCACGACGCGCCGCCCGGCCAGGCGCGGCTTGAGCGCGGCCAACACGGCGCCGACATCGGCGGCGAGCTCGCCATACCCGTACCGTGACCGCCGCGACGGTGGCGGCGTGCTCGAGCCCGTGCCGCGCAGGTCGACCACGACCACGCCGAGCCCGGCCTCTCGCAGACTCGTCGCCAGGGGGCGGTAGAACCGGGCGGGCGTCCCCATCGCCGGCCAGATCACGACGGCCGGCCCGTCCGGGCGCCTGGGCGGGTCGGGATACCCGTGCAGGCCCAGGCGTTCGGCGCCGCGATCCACGTACTCCTGTGCGTACTCCGCTGGCGTCGACGCCCCAGATGAGGCGGTCACGCCGCACACCCTACCCGCGAGATTACTGGCGAGTAGCTTCGGCTCCGCGCTGGCTAGGATCTAGTTATGCGAACGATCTCATCGGTCCTGGCGTCCGGCGTTGACGCGGGCGCGGCCGGGACCCTCGACTCGGTGAACCCGGCAGACCTCGGCGACGTGGTGGCACGTGTCGAGCTGGCCAGTGCGGACGGACTCGTCGCGGCGTGCCGGGCAGCCCGGGCCGCGCAGCCCGGCTGGGCCGCGGTACCGGCCCCGATCCGCGGGCAGGCGATCGCCTCAATCGGTCGGATCGTGGCCGAGAACGCGGAGTCGCTCGCCCGGCTGGTGACGCGCGAGGTCGGCAAGCCGCTCGCCGAGGCGCGCGGGGAGGTTCAGGAGATCGTCGACACCTGCGACTTCTTCCTTGGTGAGGGGCGCCGCCTCTACGGCGAGACGGTGCCGAGCGAGATGAGCGACAAGCAGCTATTCACGTTCCGTACGCCGGTCGGCGTCGCTGCGGTGATCACTGCCGGGAATTTTCCGGTCGCGGTACCGTCCTGGTACTTGGTTCCGGCGTTGTTGTGCGGCAACGCCGTTGTGTGGAAACCGGCGGAGTACGCCGCAGCGTGCGCCCAGGCGATGGTTGAACTCTTCGCGGCCGGGGGACTGCCGGACGGCGTGCTCCAACTCGTCCAGGCCGACGGGACGACCACCTTCGAAGGTCTGGCCGCGGCACTCGGGCAGCGCCTGGTGGACAAGGTCGGTTTTACCGGCTCGACCGCGGTAGGGGAACGGATCGGGGAGCTCTGCGGTCGGCACCTGCAGTCGCCGTGCCTGGAGCTGGGTGGAAAGAACCCGATGGTGGTGACGCCGTCGGCGAACCTGCCGCTCGCCGTCGAGGGCGCGCTGTTCGCGGGGTTCGGCACGGCCGGGCAGCGGTGCACATCATTGGGAACGGTGCTCGTCCACTCCTCCGTACATGACGCGTTTATGGACTCCCTGGCGGCAGCGGTCTCCTCCGCCCCGCTCGGCGATCCGCGCGAGGATGTCCTCTATGGACCGATGCTCTCGGAACGGTTCGCGCAGCGGTATGAGTCCTATCTGGACTGGATCGGGCCCGCGCACCGCGTTCTCGGCTCGTCGGCGATCGGCCGGATCACCTCGTCCGCCCCGCGCGACGGATTCGTCGGCGATCCGGACGCGGGACTCTATTACCACCCGGTGATCGTGGACGGGGTGATCGCGGACGACAAGATCTTCCAGGAGGAGACCTTCGGGCCGATCATCGGCGTCTGCCGGTACGACACGCTGGCCGAGGCTATCGACCTGGCTAACCTGCCTGGGTACGGGCTGTCGTCGTCCATTTACACCACCGACCCGACGGAGGCGTTCCGGTTCCGGGCCGGCGTCGGGGCCGGGATGGTGTCGGTGAACAACTCGACCTCCGGCGCCGAGGCGCATCTGCCGTTCGGTGGCAACGGCCGATCAGGCAACGGCTCTCGTCAGTCCGGGAGATGGGTGCTGGACCAGTTCACCCGGTGGCAGGCCATGAACTGGGACTACTCCGGCCGCCTGCAGAAGGCTCAGATGGACACGGCCGTCATCACGCCGAACCTCGCCTTCCGGCTCGGCTCCGATGGGCGTGCGGACCGCTAGATCATCGCGAGTGTCGGACACCTGCCCCGTTCGTCCCGCCGCAGCCAGGCGAGTGTTACACAGTTGCGATCGACCCGCGCCCGATCGCGAGGGACGCTACTCGGCCGATTCGAAGCCGATGGAGAAGGCCTCGTCCAGGTCGTGTCGTGAGTAGGCCCGGAAGGCGATGTGAGTCTCCGTGTTGACCACACCCGTCACCTTGGAGATGCCCCCGGCGATGACCTCGGCGATGTCGTCAAATTGGCGCACCCGCACGATCGCGATCAGGTCGACGTGCCCGGCGACGGAGTAGACCTCGCTCACGCCGTCGAGATTGGCCAGATTCTGGGCCACCTCGGGGATCGAGTCGGTGGCGCAGTCGATGAGGACGATCGCGGTGATCACGGCACGCTCCTAGGCGGTAGGACCGGACAACCGGCGCTCATCGCCGGTGACGGATCGACGATATCGCGATCGTGCTCGGGCACCCGGCACAGATGGCACGCGTCAGGCGTGCACGGTCAGGTCACGCCCGATCCGGACGGCGTCCACGAGTCGCTCGTCCTCGCCGACGAAGCCACCGGGGAAAACGACGGATCGGGTCGCCGACCCGTACACTTCGGCGCCGGCTCCCACAACGGCTTGATCGATCGAGCCGAACACCTTTGCGTCCGCGGCCACCAACGAGCCCGCGCCGGCCGTGTGCAGGTTCGCGGCGAGGAAGTCGCCGAGCGTGCCGCAGTCAAGGTAGAAGCCGTCGTATCGGATGACCTCCAGCCGATCCTCCCGCTCCGCGGGCCGCCAGGCCTCGTGGACCAGGTCCGACCTCCGCTGCGGCAGCGCGGCGGCGAGCTGTGCGGGTAGCAAGGAGAAACCGGCGAACCGCATCGCGCCGAACTCGGCCGGTCGCCCGTCGCCGGTTTCGCCGGCCGGGACGCCCAGCACCCGTACCGTCGACCCGTCCCAACCGTCGAGCAACGGGGAGAGGTCCGCCACGTTGTGATCCCGGGGCGCGAGGTACGCGTCGGCGTTGCCCACGAGCACGGCCCGCCCGGCGATCCAATCTCGCAGGTTCGCCACTGCACCGGCGGTTCCCAGGGCGGGCGGGCCGGGCTCAACCGAAATGAAGGCACGGTCATCCACGTGCCGAGCGACCCGGTCGGCCAGGTAGCAGGCGTTCACGGCGACCCGGCGCGGACCGTCGAGTCCGTGCCCGGCGAGGCGCGCCAAGGCCCGGTCGAGGAGCGGTATGTTCCCGACCGGACAGAGGGCCTTCGGCGTGGACTTCGTGATCGGGCGAAGCCGTACGCCCTCGCCCGCGGCAAGCACGAGCGCGCACACCGCCGTCACGCCCGCACCTCCGGGTAGTCGACGTATGGCCCGATGCCGTAGTAGGACAGCAGCCGAGCGGTCGGCGGCGTGAGCGGAGGCAGGTTGTCCAGTTGATGCCATGCCGCCTCGAGAACCTCCGCGCCGTCGACCCGAAGCGGCGTCGTGGACGCGGGTACTGAGGCCTCGAACACCACGTCCACCCAGCGCCCGCGGGAGTGGACCACTGCCGTCGGGCTCGCGGGGGTCAGGTCGTCGGGCGTCAGGACGAGGCCGGTCTCCTCGGCCAGTTCGCGCGCGCAGCCCACAATGGGCGCCTCGCCCCGTCGCAACAGCCCGGCCGGGAGCGACCAGCCCATACCCGGCGGCTGCCGGAGCAGCAGCATGCGTCCCGGTGTCGCCGCCTCGGAGTCCGTCACCAGAGCGACCGCGCCGACGATGTACTTGACCATCACGAGCCGGACCAGCTGCCGACGCGCCGCCGTCGGGAGGCTGTAGAAGAGCGCGTAGCCGAGTTTGCGCAGGCGGCTGCCGACTGCGGGTTGGGTCATGCGGGCAAGGCTACGGCCTCCACTACCGGCACGCGCTGCCCCGCCGAACACCGCGACGCATTGGAGAAGCTTCGTCGGCTCAGGCCATCATCTGATGCAGGCGATGACCGTCCGAGCAGTAGCTTCGACAGCCTCGTCTGGCGCATGTCCGAGAAGCTCGCCAAGCGCGGACGCGGGAAGCCAATGCACCATGTTCGGAGTCATGAAGCCGCGAACCGGAGAAGTGATCATCGTCTGAGTGGCGTGAACGTCGTCGGCCAAGGGGAACACTGGCACCACAATGACATGCGGGCCGGCCGCGTGCAGGATGTCGTTGGACAGGACGCACACCGAGGCCGAAAAGCCGACGTCGGCGCGGCGATAAACACCGCCACGGATCATCCGGCCGCCTCACCGTTGAGCTCGCCGGTCCACGCGACCGCCGGCGCGATCGACAAGCGGACCGCCTCGGCGTTCTTTGGATCGGCGATGATGCGCGCACCGACGGCGAGAATCTCGCGCACCTCTCGCTCGTGCAGCAGCTCCGCGACCTCCTCGCCGAGCGTGTGCCCGTGCCGCGCGGCCTCGGCGGCAAGTCGTGAATGCACCCGAACGTCAACGGCGATTGTGGTGGTTGCCATAGGCCCACTTCACCGGTGCTATAACGATCATTGCACCGTAGGCGTGCTGCCCTCGCGCAGGCGCGGCGTTCCGATGGCGACGTCGGCAGGCACCTCATCGATCGACGACGCCCGCATAGCGAGCGCCTCGTCGCGGGTCATTGGCTCGGTCGCCAACTCGCGCCGTGCGAGGTCGGAGTCACCTGACGGGGGCGTGGACGCTGTTGTCATGGGTGCCCGGCGACTGCGCCGAGCGCGGCCTCGATCGATCCGCTGTCGACCTGCTCGATCAAGCGCTCCGCGATCTCCTGGGCGGCGACGACATGGTCGGCGACCGCCACCAGTAGCGTGTCCACGTCGGGATATCCGAGGTCATCGGATAACGCGCGTAGCGGCATCTCACTGGCCAATCCACGCCCCCGTCGGCGCAGTTCCATCGCGATCGCCGCCCGGCCGATTCGGACCCGCGCTGGGAACGGAACACCCGGCGAATGCTCGGGGTCGATCCCGCCCCGCGCGCCCAAGCGGCGCTCGATCTGCAGCTGAGCCAGTGGCGTACGGACGAAGCTCAGCCATTCAGCCGACGGCCCGATCGGCCGGCCCTCGGAATCGGTCGTCTCGTCCGAACCGGCAGTGTGGATCTCCACCACGTCACCATCGGCCAGCGGCGATGAGAGGAATACCAACTGGCCGTTGACTGTGGCCGCGATACATCGATGCCCCGTGTCGGCGCCGAGCGCATACGCGACGTCGACCGGCGTCGAGTTTGCGGGAAGCAGGAGCCTCCGGCCAGCCACGAAGACGTGCACCTGACCTTCAGCGAGGTCGCATCGGAGCGACTCGAGAAACCGCATCGGGTCGATGGCCGCCCGTTGCCAGTCAACCAGCCGTCGCAGCCACTCGAGATGCTCGCCACCCAGCCCGACGCCACGCGCGCCCGCGCCGAGCCGCCCCTTGGCGCTGTGGGCGCCCGGCCCGCGGCGGGCGAATCGGAAGGCGGCCGCAATGCCATACTCGGCGTTGCGGTGCATGAGTTCGGTGCGGATCAGGAACTCGACCGCGCGAGCATCGGGTCCGATCACCGTGGTGTGCAGCGAGCGGTACAGATTGTTCTTGGGCGAGGCGATGAAGTCCTTGAATCGGCCGGGCACCGGGCGCCAGGAGCTGTGCACGACACCCAGCGCCGTGTAGCAGTCGTTCTCGGCGCCGGAGACGATGATGGCGATGCGGGGCAACTCGTGCGGCTCGTCGTAGCCTCTCGCGAAGGTGTCCTTCCAGATCGAGTAGAGGTGGCGCGGGCGGGACACGACGCGAGCGCCGATCTTCGCGGTGCGCATCACGGCCGAGGCCCGCCTCATGAACTCGTCGGTGTAGTTCGTCCATTCGGGACGGTGGGCCACCCAGGAACGCAGTACGGCGTGTGCCTCCGGTTCCAGCGCGGCCAGCACGCTGTCCTCGAGCTCGCGCTTGAGCGCCTGTATGCCGAGCCGGTCACACAAGGGAATCAGCACATCCAGGGTCGCACGGGCGATCCGAGCCCGCGAGGCATTCGAGCGCGCCTCGATCGTTCGCATGTTGTGCAGACGGTCGGCAAGCTTGACGATGAGCACGCGCACATCCACGCCAGCCGCCACAATCATCTTGCGGATCGTCTCGACCTCGGCCGACTCGCCGTAGAAGACCTTTTCGAACTTGGTGACGCCGTCGACGAGCAGTGCTACCTCACCGCCGAACTCGGCCCGCAGCGCCGACATCGTGTAGGTGGTGTCCTCCACGGTGTCATGCAACAGCGCCGCGACGAGGGTCGTCGTGTCCATGCCGAGTTCGGCGAGGATCTGGGCGACCGCGAGTGGATGGCTGATGTATGGTTCACCACTCTTGCGGAGTTGCCCGCGATGCATCATCTCGGCAACCTCGTACGCGCGCCGCAAGGTCTTTCGATCGGCGTTGCCGTGGAGGCTTCGATGCGTACGGACGAGCCACTCGACCGGATCCGACCGCGCCCTCGAACCGACCACGGCGGTCGTTACGCGGTGTGCGAGCTCCTCCACGAAGCGTAAGGCACCCAGAGCAGCGGCGGGGCTTCGGCCTAAGTCGAAGTCCACGGGCCACCTCCGGGCTGTACCTACGGGGTGTCACCTTCAGCCTATCGATATTTGCATGGGCCGATCGGCCGAATCCTCGAACCTATCGGTCCGATTGTCTTCGGCGGCGACCGACGCCCACCCATGGGCGTCGATCTTCTCGGTCGCGTCGATCTTCTCGGTAACCCGGTGGATCCGCGGCACGTGGCGCCGCTTCGACCTTTTCGAGCAGCTCACCGAAGCGGGCGGCACCCCGGGCGGGATACGCCCAACCCTCGTCGCACTCGACCAGCCGTACCTCGGCACGTTCCAACCAGGCCAGGATGCGTTCGGTCTCCGCGGCGCTGGCGCACGGTGTCGGCCCCGGCCCGGGCCGCACCGACTCGGCGGTCGCGAGCAGGACTTCGAGCGTCGACCGCGGATGGGTCAGTGGCGTGGACGTTCCCGCGGCGACCAGGCGCCCGTGGCGGATGACGGCGATCTCCCAGCCGCCCGGTTGTGCCCTCTGGCCGGACGCTGGCCGCGCGGCGACGACCTCGGCCAACCGGGTCAACGCGGTGATCCGCTGCATGCGGACGGCAGCGCGCAGCAACGCGGCCAGCCGAGCCCGAACCCGGGCGGCGTCCTCGAAGCGGTGGCCGGCCGCGAGCCCTTCGATCCGCGCCAGCAGGCGGTTGATCAGCTCACCGGGATCACCGTCCACCACCTGCGCGAACGGGGCGACGGCGTGTTGCCCGTACTCCTGCGGGCTGGTCCGCAGCTGGCATGGGGCCGAGCAGCGCCCGATCTCGGCGAGGGCGCAGGCTGGCGATGATTGGCGGACCGACAGACGCTGGCTGCACTGGCGCAACGACACCACCTCGTAGACCGCCGCCGCCGCGAGCTCCGCGCCGTGCCGCGACCCGAACGGTCCGAGGTAGGCGCCGCCGTCGGGTCGAACGGCCGAGACGAGTGAGAGGCGTGGATACGCCTCGGCGGTGAGTTTGAGCCAGGCGACCCGCTCGGGGAACTTCGATCGTCGGTTGTACGGGGGCTTGTGCGCCGCGATGAGCCGCAGCTCCCGTACCTCGGCCTCCAGCGAGTGCGCGCACTCGACCGCCTCGACCCGCTCGGCGATGTGGAGCATCTCGGACATGCGCTTACGGGTCTCGGAGGCGGTGAAGTAGCTGCGCACCCGCGTCGCGATCGACGTGCTCGTGCCGACGTAGAGCGCGCGGCCCTGACCGTCGCGGAAAATGTAGACGCCGGGCACGTCCGGTAGCCCTTCGGCGAGGTGACGCTTGCGGCGCTGGACCGGCGAGATGGCCTTGACCCACGCGAGGGCCTCCTCGATGGTGAAGATCTTGAAGCTGCCCAGCCGGCCGATCAACGCGTGCAGGACGTCGACCGTTGCCCGAGCGTCGTCGAATGCTCGATGGGTGGGCCTGGTTGCCGTGCGGAAGTAGGCGGCCAGCGTGCCCAGCCGGTGGTTGGGAACCTCGTCGTCGGTGAGGACCCTTCGGGCCAGCGCGGCGGTGTCGAGCACCCGAGGGCCGGGCCATTGGTAGCCGTGTCGCGCGCACGCCGCCTTAAGGAAGCCGGTGTCGAACGGCGCGTTGTGGGCCACGAACACCGCGCCACCGAGAAATTCCAGCAGCGCAGGGAGCGTCTGCTCGATCGGCGGTGCCGGCGCGACCATCGCCTCGGTGATGCCGGTCAGCACGGTGATGAACGGAGGAATCCGGTCGCCCGGGTTCACCAGCGTGGCGAACTCTCCGATCTGCTCGCCGCCGCAGACCTTGACGGCACCGATCTCGGTGATCCCATTACCGTCCGGCGCTCCGCCGGTCGTCTCAAGATCGAGCACGACGAAGGTGACCTCGCGCAGGGGCGTGCCGAGTTCGGTGAGGCTCGGTTGTGCGTACCGCTCGGTCACGATCCGCACCGTAAGCGCCGGGTACGACACCCCCACCCGACGCCACCCCGAGCGCCGATCATGACCTGGACGTTCCTCCCGAGCGCCGATCATGATTCGTGGATCATGATCGGCGGGGCTTGGGCCCGCTGAGGTCATGATCGATCGGATCTTGGTAGGCAGAGGTGCGACACTTGACGACATGCCGGATCACGAGCGCGTCGCCGATGTGGTGGACGAGGAGCCCGGCGAGGAGAACACCGAACCGCAGCTCTCGTTCGAACCCGAACCCGCGCTGCCCGAGCCCGTACGCCAGCGGGTGGTCGGCCTCGCCGCCGCGGCGATCACGGGCATGCCCATAGATGAGCTGCCCGCGCCGTTGCGGCGCGTGGCGAAGTTCGCCCCGAACCGGCGTGCGAAGCTCGGTGGGCCGGCGATCGCGACCCAGCTCGCCATCGACCCCCTGTTCAGGCAACGCGCCGGATCGAGGGCTCTCGATCTGGCTGGCGAGCTGGGCGCGGCGGTCCGCGATGGCTCGACGCCCGCCACGGCCGACCCGGTGGAGGTGGCCGCGCTCGCCTACCTGGCCCGCCCGTCCGGCTGGATCGAGCGGATAGCGGAGGCGGCCGAGGCGCTGAAGGTCGATGCGGAGAGCGCGGCGGTCACCGGACGGCTCGTCGCCGCCGAGCACCGGGCGATGCGGGCAGAGCATGAGCGGGCGGTCGCCAAGGTCGAGGCGGAGAAGCTGCGTGACGAGCTGAGCCGGCTGCGCTCGGAGGCGGCCGCGCTCCGAGATGAGGTACGCGCGCTCGGCAAGAATGTGCGCGAGGTCCAGGCGCGCGAGCGCAAGGCGGTCGAGATGCTCGCCACCGAGAAGGGTCGGGCCACTCGGGGGGCCGCGGACGCCGACGCCGAACTGCGGCGCCTGCGGGCCAAGCTGACCGAGGCGGAGATGCTGGCCAGCGGCGCCCGCCAGGCTGGCAAGGAGGCCCGGGCCGTCGATGACGCACGGCTATGGCTGCTGCTCGAGACGATCGGACGCTCGGCGGCCGGGCTCAAGCGAGAGTTGGCGATCGAGCCCGCGACGAAGCTGCCGGCCGACTACGTGGCCGACCAGGCGGCCGACCGCCCGGGCGCCGCGGGCAAGGCCGGAGCCAGGGCACTCGACGCCGACGATCCGGTACGACTGGACCAGCTGCTCGCGCTGCCCGCGGCCCACATGATCGTGGATGGGTACAACGTCACGAAGCGCGGCTACGGCGATGTCTCGCTCGAACAGCAGCGCACCCGTCTCGTCAGCGGGCTCGGTGGGATCGCCGCGCAGAGCAGAGCCGAGGTCACGGTGGTCTTTGATGGGGCGGAAAAGCTGGTCGCCGTGCCTGGGACACCACGAGGGGTGCGGGTTCTCTTCAGTCGCAAGGGCGAAACTGCGGATGAACTGATCCGGCAACTGGTCCGGGCCGAGCCCGCCGGGCGCCCGATCGTGGTGATCTCGTCGGATCGCGAGGTCGCCGATGGGGTGCGCCGGCACGGGGCCTACCCGCTCAGTTCCGACACCCTGCTGCGCCGCCTTGCCCGCGCCTAGCCTTCCGATATTCATACGCGGCGGCGGATAAGGTTTGCCGATGAGTCCACGTGGGTGGGCGGCCATGACGCTGGGTGCACTTGTCGTCGCGCTGGTCGTCGTAACTGCGCTGCGCGTGCCGTGGTCCGCCCCTCCGGCGCCCCGCTCCGATCAGCTCGCGGCGCTGCGCGACCTGCCCGCCGACGCCGTGACGCGCGGAAAGGCGTTTCACTCCGCGCTGCGGCCCGGCTCATACGGCGCGCTGCTGCTCGGGCTCGTGATCGCCCTGATCCTCGGCTTGACGCCGCTGGGCGCGCGCATCGTTGAGCTCGTCGGGCGACCATTTGGCGGCAACTGGGTCGCCCAGGCGGTGCTCGGCGGTTTCGTGATCGTCTTGATCGGCGAGCTGGCGACGCTGCCGGTGGCGGCGTGGCGGGAGACGACGCTGCGGCGCTACGGCATCTCGACCCAGACCTGGACAACGTGGACGGTCGACCTGGTCAAGGGGTACGCCGTGGCGGCGGTGATCGGCGCCATCGCTCTACTCGGGTTCTTCGGCCTGGCCCGGCTGGCGCCGCAGTGGTGGTGGGCCTGGGTCGCGGCCGGTGCGGCCGCGCTGACCGTGCTGTTCAGCTTCGTCTTCCCGGTGCTGGTCGAGCCGATCTTCAACAAGTTCACTCCGATGGAGGCCGGGCCGTTGCGGGGGAACCTGATCGCGTTGGCAGCCCGCGACGGCGTACCGGTCAAGGATGTTCTGGTTGCCGACGCGTCGAGAAGGACCAACGCCCTCAACGCCTACGTCTCCGGCCTCGGCCCCACCCGGCGGATCGTCGTCTACGACACCCTGCTGCGGGAGGCGCCTCCGGCCGAGGTCGAGGCGGTTGTCGCGCACGAGCTCGGGCACGCCAAGGATCGAGACGTCCTGACCGGAACGCTGATCGGGGCGTTCGGGGCGGCGGCCGCCGTCTGCGCGGTCTACCTCATTGGATCGTGGACCGGGCTTCTTCGCCGGGCGGGCGTTGCGTCGATCACGGATCCCCGCGCGGTGGCGCTTCTCATCGCGATCGCCGCCATCGCCGGACTCGTCGCCGCGCCGCTGCAGAGCCTGGTCTCCCGGCGAATCGAGGCGAGGGCGGATGCCCACGCGCTGGCGCTCACCGAGGATCCGGTCACTGTGGAGACCATGGAGCAACGACTGGCCACCATCAACCTGGCCGACGTCGATCCGCCGAGACTGGAGTATCTGATGTTCGCCAGCCATCCGTCCGTTGTGGAGCGGATCGCGGCGGCGCGTGCCTACGCCCGGGGCGAGCGGTGACGGGCCGTACGCTGCTGGTGACCAATGACTTTCCCCCGCGGCCGGGGGGCATCCAGCAGTTCGTCCACAACCTCGCCGTACGGCAACCGGCTGACTCGCTCGTCGTCTACGCATCGTCCTGGCGGGGAGCGGCGGATTTCGATGCCGAGCAGCCCTTTCCGGTGATCCGCGAGGACACCACGGTGCTGCTGCCAACGCCGCCGGTGGCCAAGCGAGCCGCTGAGATCGCGGAGGAGTACGGATGTGAGGCGGTCTGGTTCGGTGCCGCCGCCCCGCTCGGCCTGCTGGCGGCTGGACTCCGGGAGCGAGCGAACGTGGGCCGCGCCGTGGCGTTGACACACGGCCACGAGGCCGGGTGGGCGGCCCTTCCGGGGGCCAGGAGCCTGCTGCGCCAGATCGCCCGCGGGGTCGACGTGGTCACCTACCTCGGCGAGTACTTCCGGGTCCGGCTTGACCGGGCGATCGGCGATCTGACCACACTGGAACGACTCGCGCCCGGAGTCGACACGGATGCATTCTCGCCCTCGGTGTCGGGGGAGGAGATAAGGGCCGCGTATGGGCTCACCGACCGGCCCGTTGTGGTCTGCGTCTCCCGGCTGGTGCCGCGCAAGGGCCAGGACACCCTCATCCGCGCCCTGCCGGCGATCCGGCGACGGGTGCCGGATGCCGCGCTGCTGCTGGTCAGTGGCGGCCCATATCGCTCCACACTGGAGCGCATGGCGACCGAGTGCGGCGTGGCATCGCACGTGGTCTTCACCGGAGGCGTGCCGTGGTCCGAAATGCCGGCCCATCACGCCGCCGGCGACGTGTTCGCGATGCCGTGCCGCACCCGACGCGCTGGGCTCGACGTCGAGGGCCTCGGCATCGTCTACCTTGAGGCGTCCGCGACCGGTCGGCCCGTCGTAGCAGGCGACTCTGGCGGCGCGCCAGATGCCGTGCGGGAAGGCGACACCGGGTTCACCGTGGGCGGGCGAGACGTCGACGCCCTCGCAGACCGCATCAGCATGCTCCTCGACGACTGGGCGCTGGCCGCCCGGCTCGGCGCCAACGGCCGGTCCTGGGTCGAGAAGGAGTGGCGCTGGGACGTGCAGGCCGACCGCTTTTCAGCGCTCCTTCACGCCCAGTGACGCGAGCGCCGGCCTTCAAGATCGCCATGATCATGAACTGAGCGTCTCAAAATGGCGCTGATCATGACCTCCAAATCATGATCGGCGGGGGTCTATGGCGGGGGTCTATGGCGGGGGTCTATGGCGGGGGTTTATGGGCGTTAGGCGTCGGCCACGATTTGGTTGAGTTCGGCGGCGATCGCGTCGCGAAGGGGTTCGTGCTCCTCGGAGTAGGCGTCGCGATGCGAGGTCCAGCGGTCCCTCGGGTATGCCCAGACCGGCCCGACAAGCAGTTCCTCCGGCTCCCAGTGGTAGCGCGGAAATAGGTGCGCGTGAAGGTTGCGATCGGTGTTGCCGAGGATCTCGTAATTCAGTCGCCGGAACGACGGGTCCAATCCGGCGCAGGCGGCGATGACGGCCTCACCCAGCAGCGCCATGTCGACCAGAAACTCGGATCGGGTCGAGCGGGGCAGGTCCGTCAGGTGGTCTGCTCCGTCCACATCGGAGAGCAGGACGCAGTACCCGGGCAGGAACTGGGTATCGCCGATGACGGCCCACCCGCTGCGCATCTTCGCCAGCACCATCGGGTTCTCGCCGCGCCGGGCCGAGCCGACGCGGTCGAGGCGCCAGTCACCGAGCACCTCCCCGGCGTTGGTCGAGTGCCGGCCCACGTCAGAACTTCGGCGCGTCGGGTGCCTCGAGCAGCCCCAGACGCAGCGCGGTCATGAGCGCCTGGGCGCGGTTGGCGGCGCCGAGCTTCTCGTACAGCTTGGAGATGTGGGTCTTGGCTGTCGACTCGCTCACGTACAGCTGCTTGGCGATCCCCGCCACGCTCATGCCGTCGGCGAGCAGGCGCAGCACCTGACTCTCCCGGGGAGACAGCTGCGGCCCGGCCGGAGCGAGGCGGCGCCTCATCGCCTCGGCGAGGTCGGCGGCGGTGAAGGCCGACGGCGACGCTGCGGCGTGGCGGGCCGCGGCGACGACCTCGTCGGCCGGCGCCGTCTTCGGTACGAAGGCCGATGCCCCCGCCTCCAGGGCGCCGAACAGCTGCTCGTCGCCGGCGTACATGGTGAGAACGACGATGCCCATCGTGGAGCTGGACTTTCGCAGTGCTCGGGTCGCCTCCAGGCCGCTGCCGTCGGGGAGCCTCAGATCCATGATGACGACGTCGGGCAGCAGCGCCCCGGCCTGGCGCACCGCCTCGGCGGCGGGTCCCGCCTCACCCACCACCTCGAAGTTGCGGTCCCGCTCGAACGCGTGCCGGAGTCCCTTCCGGATCAAATCGTGATCATCTACGAGTAGCACTTTTGTGCGTGTGCCCGGCGTGGCTGCGGGTGCGGTGGTCATGCGCGGTGCTCTCCCAAAGTTTCGGTGCTGCGTTCCGCTCGCAAGCGGCATCGCTGGTGGTCACAAGCTACTCCGGCGGGGCGGGGTGCCTAACACCACGGCCACGGAGGTCCCGCCGGAAGGTCGCGGCTTGATCTCCAGCTGGCCCCGGATACGTTCCGCTCTCTCAGCCATGATCGCAAGACCGAAGCGACCTTCCGGACGTTCCGCTCCAATTCCGGCGCCGTCGTCCGAGACCTCGATGCGCGCGTACGGCGGATCGATCTCGCAGTTCACCCAGAGGTTCTGGGCACCGGCGTGCTTTCGGGCGTTCGTGATCGCTTCTTGCGCTATCCGCATCAGCTCGGCTTCGATTCTCGCCGGCAGCCGTGCGGTGGACTCCTCCACGGAGAAGTGGACGCGAAGGCCTCCGGCGGCGCCAACCGTCCGCGCATACTCCGACACCGCGGCCGACAACCCGCCCTGGCGATCAAGATCGCTGCGCAGCTCGAACAGGCTCAGTCGCAACTCGGTGATGACGCGAGTCACCTCCGCGCGGACGCTCCGAAGCTCCGCTGAGGTATCACCCGCCTCGTCCGGCAAGGTCGCCAGCGCGTTGTCGATACCGTAGCCGACCATGACCAGTTCCTGCGCGACCCCGTCGTGGATCTCGCGGGCCAGCCGCTGGCGCTCCTCATTCGTCGCGAGCGAGCGCACGTCATCGAAGAGCAGCGCCGCCTCGAGCCGGAACGCGGCGGGCGCGGACTTGGCGGCGATTCTTGCCACGACGGGTGGGGGGAATGCGTGCGCGCGGTCGGTCTCCAATGCGATGAGCCCGATCGTGCGCACGCCGGCGACCAAGGGCACGACGAGGCTGGAGACCTCGGCACTTCCGGTGCTGCGGGCCTGGGACCGTGCCGACACCTGCGGCTGCTGGCTCGCCCAGGCATCGGCCATCGCCGAGTCTGCGTCCAGCGAGGTCTCCCAGTCGACGCGGTCAACCCCCGACTGGGCCAGCACAACGAGCCGGCCGCCGCCGCTGCCGGCGAGGACGACGGCCCGATCGATCGGGGCGAACGCGCGTACCTCGTCGATGAGGTGCTCGGCGATCCCGCCCGGATCGAGGGTCGCCCCCGGAAGTTGGCGGGCCACCGTGCGCAGCTGCGTGAGCAGGCGCGTGGCCTCCACGTACGGCTGCGGCCCAGGGTCGGCGGTCCGGGCCAACCGGCGCTGGACCGAGTTCACGAAGGCGGCCAGAAGCCCAGCTATCGCGAGCCACTCGACGGCAGAGAGCACGTAGCCGGCATCATCGAGCAGGCCATCGCGGACTCCGAACAGCACCAGCCCTCCGGCGGCCACGGTGAGCAACGCGTACGACTCGCGCAGTCGGCCCTCGAGAACTGGGAGGACGACAGGCACGGTCAGGTACGGAAGCAGCGCGCTCGCGTTGACTCCAGTGTCATTGCCCGCCGCGGCCAACGCGCTCGCGCCCATGACGGTCACGAATACCTCCGCCAGCCGGCCCAGCGGCACCAGCACGGGGTGGGGAGGGGGAACCCAGGCCGGCAGCCCGGCCAACGCCAGCAGGATGACCCAGATCAACTCCGTCGGAATCGGTGTCGCGTCGCTGGGTTTGACGGACGTCGCGACCACGAGCGCGGCGACGAGGACAAGCAATGCCGGGCGCAGCAGCGTGACGACACGTTCGACGGCGCCCGGAACGGCCAACTGATCGAGAGCGTCGTCCGGCACGCCCTCAGGACCGCGGCCGGCTGGTGGTTCAGCGATAGATTGCGGCGATTTCGTCGGCATACTCCTTCGCGACCACCGTGCGTTTCACCTTCAATGACGGTGTCAGCATGCCGTTGGCCTCGGTGAAGTCGCCAGGCAGGATCCGGAACTTTCTGATCGACTCGGCCTTGGAGACGGCCCGATTCACCTCATCCACGGCGTTCTGGACGATTTTGAGAAGGGCGGCGTCATCGCGCAGGCTCGCCACCGTCGCCGTTGCGCGCTTGCCGTTCTGGGTCTTCCAGGCTGCAAACGCCTCGTCGTCGATGGTGATCAGGGCGGCGATAAACGGCTGGCGGTCACCGATGATCATGCACTGGCTCACCAGCGTGTGCGCTCGGACGCGGTCCTCGAGTATCGCTGGAGCGACGTTCTTTCCGCCCGCGGTCACGATGAGCTCCTTCTTGCGCCCGGTGATGGTCAGGTAGCCGTCGCCGTCCAACGCGCCAAGGTCACCGGTGTGAAACCATCCCTCGTCGTCGCGAACCTCGGCGGTCGCGTCCGGGTTGTTCCAGTAGCCGGAGAAGACGATGTCCCCGAGGACGGAGATCTCACCGTCGTCGGCGATGCGGATGGTGACACCAGGCAGCGGGCGTCCGACGGTGCCGATGCGGCAGTGGCCGCGAACGTTGACCGCGCAGGCTGGGGACGTCTCGGTCAGTCCGTACCCCTCATAGATCGTCAGGCCCACCCCGCGAAGGAAGTGAGCCAGGCGCGCTCCGATCGGCGCGCCACCCGAGAATGCCGCAGTGCACCGTCCGCCGAACGCGGCGCGCAGCTTGCCATACACGAGCCGGTCGAAGAGGCGATGCTGCGCGCGCAGGGCCAACCCGGGCCCCTTTGGCCGGTCGAGGGCCTCGCTGTAGGCGACGGCGATTCCCTCGGCGCGATCAAAGATCCGACCCCGGCCGTCGGCGTGGGCGCGCAGCTTGGCCGAGTTGTAGACCTTCTCGAAGACGCGCGGCACGGACAGAACGAAGGTCGGCTGGACCGACTTGAGGTCGTCGACCAGGTTCTTGACGTCCGGGGTGTGCGAGGTCCGGACGCGTCCCTGCACGACACCCACCTGGATGAGGCGCGCGAAGCTGTGCGCCAACGGCAGGAAGAGCAGTGTGGACGCACGGTCGGTGAAGACGTCGTCCATGAGCGGAATCGCGTTGGCGATGTCGGAGTAGATGTTGCGGTGGGTCAACATGCAGCCCTTCGGCCGCCCGGTGGTCCCGCTGGTGTAGATGATCGTGGCGAGGTCATCGGTCCGAGCGGCCCGTCGGCGCCGGTCCACATCCTCGGCCTGGACCGCACTGCCGGCGGCGGTCAGCTCGGCCACCGCGCCGAGAAGGCCGTCGGACGGCTCGATCTGCCAGATGTGCGCCAGCGCGGGAATCTCGGCTCGAATCCGCTCCACATCCACCCGGTGTGCGTCGGTCTCGACGACGCACGCCCCGACGCCGGCGTCGGAGAGGACCCACTGGATCTGCTCCGGGCTCGACGTCTCGTAGATCGGCACGGTCACCGCGCTGGCCGACCAGATCGCGTAGTCGAGCAGCGTCCACTCGTACCGTGTCTTGCTCATCAGCGCGACCCGGTCGCC
>JAXIPB010000069.1:0-43890 GCA_045403155.1 Micromonosporaceae bacterium | reverse complement strand
CGCCCACATCATGATCGCCGCGACTATGCCGCGACTATGCCGCGACTGCGCCGCGACTCCGCCGCGACTCCGCCGCGACTCCGCCGCGACTGTGCCGCGACTCCGCCGCGACTCCGCCGCGACTGTGCCGCGACTGTGCCGCGACTGTGCCGCGACTGTGCCGCGACTGTGCCGCGACTGTGCCGGGACTCTGGTGGCGCAGCCTGGCACGGGCGCGACAACCTGCGTGGGAGCGTTTCCATGCATGAAGGTGCACGAAACTTGGGTTATGCGCGCTGGTTTGGTCGAGGAGGGAGGAGGGCGTGGCATCTTGTGCAGATTTTCACAAGCGACCCTGCTGCCCCGGACTTAACGCAGGTTTACGCTGACCCAAATCCCAGCTCGGCGCGGCTTGCGAGCCGAACATGAGGCAATGGGTCGCCGGCCGCATTAGTCGCGGCTGGGAGAACCATTGCACCGTCCGGTCGGGCAGAATACGCAGCCTGGTCAGTGTCGACCTCGAGGAGAAGCTCATGACCGTCCTTACCAGCGAGGCCGCTCCGACTCGGCACGCGCGCCTACTCGACTGGGTCCGAGAAGTCGCCGGGCTCACCCTTCCTGAGCAGATCGTGTGGTGTGACGGTTCGCAGGAGGAGTGGGAGCGTCTCACCGCCGCGATGGTCGGCAGCGGGACCCTCGTACCGCTCGACCCCGACAAGAAACCGAACTCCTTCTGGGCACGGACCGACCCATCCGACGTGGCTCGGGTGGAGGAGCGCACGTTCATATGCTCCGTCGACCCCGCCGATGCCGGGCCTACCAACAACTGGATGGACCCGGGTGAGATGAAGGCGGCATTGACCGAGCTCTACCGCGGGAGTATGCGTGGCCGGTCGCTGTTCGTCATCCCGTTCTGCATGGGTCCGCTTACAGCCGAAAAGCCAATGTTCGGCGTCGAGATCACCGACAGCCCGTACGTCGTGGCATCGATGCGCATCAGGACCCGGATGGGCTCGGCCGTGCTCGAAGCCATGGGCGACACCGCGGACTTCGTACCGGCGCTGCATTCCCTCGGCGCGCCGCTGGAGTCGGGCCAAGAAGACGTCGCGTGGCCGTGCAACAAGACGAAGTACATCTCGCACTTCCCGGAGACAAGGGAGATCTGGTCGTACGGATCGGGTTATGGCGGCAACTCACTGCTAGGCAAGAAGTGCTACTCCCTGCGGATCGCGAGTGTTATGGCACGCGACGAGGGATGGCTTGCCGAGCACATGCTGATCCTCAAGCTCACCTCGCCCCAGCAGAAGGTGCATTACGTCGCCGCGGCCTTCCCGTCGGCCTGCGGGAAGACCAACCTCGCCATGCTGGAGCCGACGATTCCTGGCTGGAAGGTGGAGACGCTCGGCGATGACATCGCCTGGATGCGGTTCGGCTCCGATGGTCGCTTGTACGCCGTGAACCCCGAGTACGGCCTCTTCGGGGTGGCCCCGGGCACCGACTGGAAGACAAATCCCAACGCCATGCGTACCCTCGCCGAGGGGAACTCGATCTTCACCAACGTCGCGATGACCGACGACGGCGACATCTGGTGGGAAGGAATGGGCGAGCCGCCCGCACACCTCACCGACTGGCACGGCAAGGACTGGACGCCGGAATTGGGGGAGTTGTCGAGCCACCCGAACTCACGGTTCTGCACGCCAATCACGCAGTGTCCGATCCTCGCGCCCGAGTTCGAGGACCCGGCCGGCGTGCCGATCTCGGCGATCCTGTTCGGCGGCCGCCGTAAGACCACGGTGCCGCTGGTCACCGAGGCCCGCGACTGGGTGCACGGCGTGTACCTGGGGTCGACCCTGTCCTCGGAGACGACCGCGGCCGCGGTGGGCGAGGTCGGCGTGGTCCGCCGGGATCCGATGGCGATGCTCCCGTTCATCGGCTACCACGGCGGCGACTACTTCCGGCACTGGATCGAGATCGCCAAGGGCGCCGGCGACGCCGCGAATCTGCCGAAGATCTACTATGTGAACTGGTTCCGGCGCGACGCGGACGGCCGGTTCCTCTGGCCCGGATTCGGCGAGAACAGTCGCGTGCTGAAGTGGATCGTGCAGAGGCTGGAGGGCGACGCATCCGCGGTCGAGACGCCGATTGGCCACGTCCCGACGCCGGACTCGCTCGACACCGACGGACTGAACATGACCCAGGAGGAGATCGAGGCAGTGCTTCGTGTCGATGTCGGCGAGTGGCGCACCGAGATCCCTCAGGTTGCCGCGTGGTTCGCGAAGTTCGGCGAGAAGCTTCCCGGCGTGCTCTGGGCCGAGCTGGATGCCCTCAAGGCCCGCCTCGGCGTCTCCGACTGAACCCGCTTGCGAGCTGAACATTTGGGCAAGCCGGAGGGCCGTGGGATCGCTAGGCTGCAGGGGGTGACGATTCGCGACCTTGTCTACTCGGCGTACGAGCGGCGGCTTCTGGCATCGCTAGCCGGAAAGCCGACGCCCAACCACGTCGGCGTGATGTGCGACGGCAACCGCCGGTGGGCGCGGGAGATGGGTTACGTCGACCCCAATGATGGCCACCGGGTCGGCGCCGCGAAGATCAAGCATCTGCTCGACTGGTGCGACCAGGCCGGCATCGGCCACGTCACGCTCTACCTCCTCGCCACCGCGAACCTGCGCCGACCGTCAAGCGAGCTGGACCCCCTACTCCAGATCATCGAGGACCTCGCGAGCGAGCTGGCCGAGGACGGCAACCCATGGCGGCTGCGGATGGTCGGCGCCCTGGATCTGTTGCCGGCACATCACGCGGCAGCGCTCAAGGCGTCGGGGGAGCGCACCCGCGACCGGACGGGCGGGGCACACGTCAACATGGCCGTCGGCTACGGCGGCCGGCAGGAGATCGCCGACGCGGTGCGTTCGCTCCTGCACGAGCACGCCCGTAGTGGCGGCACGATCGAGGAGCTAGCCGAGATCCTCGACGTCGAGCACATCGCCGAGCATCTCTATACCAAGGGACTGCCCGACCCCGACCTCGTCATCCGTACGAGTGGAGAGCAGCGTCTTTCGGACTTCCTGCTCTGGCAGAGCGCGCACTCCGAGTTCTACTTCTGCGACGCGAACTGGCCCGACTTTCGCAAGGTGGACTTCCTGCGCGCCTTGCGCAGCTACGCCAACCGGCAACGCCGGTTTGGGGGCTGATCGACGCGTGAGCGGCGGCTGATCGGGGCGGCTCGGCGGTCGACCGAGACGCCCGGCCAGAACCAGACCGGGCCCTGAGCGGTTAATCCTCCGGGAGGGACGTGACTCCAGCACGGAGGAGGCGATCGTGAACGAGGTCGTTGCGCTTGTGGTCATTCTGGTGCTCGCGGTGTCGGGTTACGCCGCGGGCCGTATGCATGGGCAGCTCGGCTACCGCCTTGGCTACCGGTACGGCTACCGCCAGGGGTACTTCGACGGTGACCGGGCGAGCTGGAGCCGCCGCCGCCGTGAGCTGCAGGCGGCGGTCGCGTCCGTTCTCACCACTCCGTCTGAGGTGCGTTCCGAGGCGTACCCAACGACCGCGCCGGTGGGCACAACGTACGCCAGCGCGGCGACTCACGGCGATCACGATGACGCCGATGACGAGCACGCCGAGTACGAGGACGCCGAGGACAGGGACGCCGAGGACAGCGACGCCGAGGACAGGGACGCTGAGCACGGCGACGCTGAGGACAGGGACGCCGAGTACGACGAGGTCGAGCACGGGCCCAACAAGCCGCTGACCGGCCGACACTCCCGGTCCGATTTCGCTCTGGTGGACGCCGTCGGAGACGGGTAAGGCGGAAAGTCAACCCACCACGCCGTCCGTCGCAGTTGCGACACGCCTGCGCGTCGCATCTGGTCCGATCAGGCGGTTTGCGGTTAGCGTCTGCATGTGGGCGGGGGCTTCCCGGCCGCGCGAGGCCCGATCAGGCACGGGGCCGGCACCCGACCCCGTACCGGGCGTCGGACGTTGCAGATCGCGGACGCAGAGGTGCGCGCCCGCCGGAGCAGCCCTGTGACCAAGTCCAACCGTCCCACCCCCCGCCGCCCCCGATCCCGCCAAGCCGCCCCGGCACCACCAGAGCCGCCAAGCTTATTTCCGGCCGAGAGGCCCAATGCGGCCGCCAAGAGCACACCCTCGAAGACCGCCTCGGGTCGTGCCGCGAGACAGAAGGGCACACAGCGGAGGAAGCCTTCGGCAGCCGGTCCAGCCCAGCCACACGAGACGGCCCGCCAGGTCTACGTGCTGGACACGTCGGTGCTTCTGGCCGATCCGCGGGCGATCCTTCGCTTCGCGGAGCATGACGTCGTCCTTCCGCTGGTTGTGATTTCGGAGCTGGAGGGCAAGCGACACCATCCAGAGATCGGGGTCTTCGCCCGGCAGGCATTGCGAATCCTCGACGAACTACGGGTGCAGCACGGGCGCCTGGATCTGCCGTTGTCGGTCAACGACGAGGGTGGTACGGCGCGGGTGGAGCTCAACCACGCCGACCCAGCGGTGCTTCCCGTGGGCTTTCGGGCTGAGACCAACGACGCGCGGATCCTGGCGGTGGCGCTCGGGCTCGCGGCCGAAGGCCACGACGTCACCCTCGTCACCAAGGACATGCCGCTGCGAGTCAAGGCGGCGGCGGTCGGACTGGTCTCTGACGAGTACCGGCACGGGCAGGCCAGCGATCCATCGTGGAGCGGGATGTCGGATTTGGACGTCACCGAGGACGAGGTGAAACGGCTCTACGCGGGTGAGGCGATCGAGCGGACCGATGCGGCGGAGTTGCCGTGCCACACCGGGCTTGTGCTGCATTCGTCGAACGGCTCCGCGCTCGGCCGACTGCACCCTGACAAGACCGTCCGGCTGGTCCGCGGCGACCGGGAGGCGTTCGGACTGCGTGGCCGCTCGGCGGAGCAGCGCATTGCGCTCGACATGCTGCTCGATGAGTCGATCGGGATCGTGTCGCTCGGCGGCCGGGCCGGAACCGGAAAGTCGGCGCTCGCGCTCTGCGCGGGCCTGGAGGCGGTGATGGAGCGGCGCAAGCATCGCAAGGTGCTCGTGTTCCGTCCGCTCTACGCCGTCGGTGGCCAGGAGTTGGGCTACCTGCCCGGCACCGAGAACGAGAAGATGTCGCCGTGGGCGCAGGCGGTCTTTGACACGCTGGGTTCCGTCGTGCACGAGAACGTCATCGAGGAGGTCGCCGAGCGCGGCATGCTCGAGGTGCTTCCGCTGACCCACATCCGCGGGCGGAGCCTGCACGACTCATTTGTGATCGTGGATGAGGCGCAATCGCTCGAACGCGGCGTGCTGCTCACCGTCCTGTCCCGGATCGGGCAGGGGTCGCGTGTGGTCCTGACCCACGACGTCGCTCAGCGTGACAACCTGCGCGTCGGCCGGTACGACGGGATCGCAGCCGTCATCGAGACGCTCAAGGGCCATCCACTCTTCGCCCATGTGACCCTGACCAGGTCGGAGCGCTCGCCCATCGCCGCGATGGTCACCGACCTCCTGGAAGACCTGCCGGGGTAGGGCGATTCGACAACTTATATCCATATTTGCGCTGTGTGATGTGTCACAGCCTGGCGTTTCGGTTTCCCCTCAACCCATGTGATTAGACCAGGGTGGCTACAGAGCGGTGGCGCTGCGCGGGCACATGCGTGGGCTCCCCGCTCGCGGTGAGCGTGAGACCACGGTCACAGACCGTGATCGATGCCTCGCCGTGTTCATGTCGCCGGCGAAAGGGAAGACTTCGTGGGTCGCCCACAGCGGAACCGTCCTGTCGAGCGCAGCCGTCAGTCGGTTCCACGTCAGGTCGAACGCAGTCGTCCAGTTGAACAGAGCAGTCAGGTTCAGCGCGGCCGTCAGGTCGAGCAAGGCCACCAGATCGAGCACGTCCGTCAGGGTGAACGCGGCCGTCAGGGTGAACGCGGTCGTGCGGCGCAGAAGAGCCGCCAGGCCACGAAGATCCGCCGGCCACCGGAGCCTCCGCATCACGCGCGCCCTCCGTCCCGTACGTTCCGGGCGATCGGCGTCTTTGTCCTCGTCATCGGCGCGCTCGCGGGGGTCTATCTCGGTTTCGGGCGTAGCCAACGCACCGACACCGCCCCGCTGTCGATCGAGGCGAGCCCGGGAGCGTCGGCCGCCGTGA
Organism: Micromonosporaceae bacterium; assembly: GCA_045403155.1. Taxonomy (GTDB): domain Bacteria; phylum Actinomycetota; class Actinomycetes; order Mycobacteriales; family Micromonosporaceae; genus JAXIPB01. The sequence continues at coordinate 37,763 of JAXIPB010000069.1, read as the reverse complement.
ACGCGGCGCAGGACAAGGCGGCCGCCCTGGCACAGCAGAAGGCCGCCGCAGCCGCCGTCGACGCCGCAGAGCGCGCCAAGAAGGCGAACGCGGTCGCCGAACGCGAGCAGGCGGCGAGCCGCTCCCAGCCGCGCACGAGCTACCCCGTACCGTCCTCGTGCAAGGAGTACACCGGCAACCGGGCCCTGGGCTGCGCATTGGTCCTGGACGCGGGATACGGGCTTGAGCAGATGCCGTGCCTAGACAAGCTGTGGACAAGGGAGAGCGGCTGGTATCAGATGGCCAGGAACAAATCCTCCGGCGCATACGGCATCCCCCAGGCGCTGCCGGGGGACAAGATGGCGGTGTACGGCGCGGATTGGGAGACGAACCCGGTGCCGCAGATCAAGTGGGGTCTGAACTACATCAAGAACCGTTACCAGACGCCATGCGGAGCGTGGTCGTTCTTCCAGTCGCACAACTGGTACTAGGTCTCCCGCGATCAAGGTCTTATGGTCGTGGTCTGGAGATCTAGGACGACCGTGAGTCCTTGATAGGCGAGGAGGGATCGTGGCGGCAGAGTCTTCCTTCGTTGGCGATGACTCGAGTCGCTTCGGCACTCAGGCCTTCTACGCCGCGTTAGGTCGGGCGTTCGTCGCGATGTGCGCGGTAGTGCCCGCACTGGCCTTCATCGAGTTTCTCGACCAGAGGCTGGACGGAGCGCTCGACGCTTTCGCCGGCATCCGTCCGCGCCAGATCAGCGGCCTCGACGGCATCGTGCTGGCGCCGCTGGTCCACGACGGCTTTCAGCATCTGTTGGCCAACAGCGCTCCGCTGATCCTGCTTGGTACGTTCGTGCTCGCCTCCGGCACGCGGCGATTCCTGCTGTCCACGGCCGTCATCGCGGTCTTCAGCGGCTTGGGGGTTTGGCTGCTGACGCCGAGGAACTACCTCGTCGTCGGTGCGAGCGGGATCATCTTCGGATGGCTTGGCTTCCTGCTTATGCGCGGGATTGTCGAGCGGAGCCTGAGGAACTTCGCCGTCGCCGTCATCGTCGGGCTGCTCTACGGTTGGCAGCTGCTCGCGCTGCTCCCGAGTGATCAGCGGGTCTCCTGGCAGGGTCATCTGTTCGGCTTTATCGGCGGCCTCATCGCCGCGGTGTTGTTCCGGCGGCGCAGGACACCCACAGATGGCTTCCCTTCCGAGCTAGGGGCCGCGCGACCGGGGTCTTATGACACGGTAGATCCGAATCCGTGACCGGGGGCGGGCGCGCTTGTCGGTCGCGCGCCGTCGACCGTACCGTCGCTGTTGGCGGAGTTTGTCCGGCCGAGATACCTGGGATGACGCCTGGGATGAGGGGCGCTGATGCTCGAGGTTGACATCGCGATCGTGGGAGCCGGTCCCACGGGGCTTTTCGCCGCGTACTACGCGGGCTTCCGTGGCCTGTCGACAGCGGTGATCGACGCGCTGCCGGAGCCGGGTGGCCAAGTGACCGCGATGTATCCGGAGAAGGCTATCTTCGACGTCGCGGGCTTTCCGACGATCAAGGGGCGCGACCTCGTCGCGAAGCTAGTGGAACAGGCCGGCACATTCAACCCGACCTACCTCTTAGGGATACGGGCGGAGAAGCTGAGCTATCTCGAGGACGGCCGGCCCTGCCTGACCCTCTCCGACGGCTCCGTCCTACATTGCGGGGCGCTGCTGATCACAGGCGGGATGGGCAGCTTCACGACGCGGCCGCTGCCCGCCGCGGACGCTTTCGCCGGACGCGGAATCCTGTACTTCGTCAAACATCTCGACGACCTGGCCGGACACGATGTGGTGATCGTGGGCGGTGGCGACTCGGCGTTCGACTGGGCGCTGGCGCTTGAGCCAATGGCCAAGTCCGTCACCCTGATCCACCGGCGGGACAAGTTCCGCGCGCACGCCTCGACGGTGGCGCGGGTGCGGGCGCTCCCCGTGGAGATCATCGTCAACGCCGAGGTGACGCGGATTCTCGGCGATGGTGTGGTCACCGGGTGCGTGGTGACGCCGAAGGCGGGGGAACCGCGGATCCTGCCCGCCGACACGGTCGTCGCCGCGCTTGGCTTCACCGCCGACCTCGGCCCGCTCGCGGATTGGGGTCTCGACCTCGACAAGCGTCACATCAGGGTCGACACGACGACGGCCACGAATCTGCCTCGGGTCTTCGCCGCGGGTGACATCTCCGAATACCCCGGCAAGGTCCGGCTCATCGCCGTCGGCTTTGGCGAGGCGGCCACCGCGGTGAACAACGCCGCCGTCGCCATCGACCCCGCCGCCCATCTGTTCCCCGGCCACTCCTCCGACGCCGGCTAACCCCCGCCCACCCCACGATCGCGCCGATCATGATTTGGAGGTCATGATCGACGGGTTTCGGCGACCATGAGGTCATGATCACGGCGATCTTGGGGTGGGGTTAAGGGCGCGGTAGGTCGCGGCGCATAATGACCCGGCTCTCCGACGGGCGGGCTACCGGGGTGAACCCACACAGCGCGAATAGCGGCTCCACGCCGACGAACGCCTCACCCACCGAGCGTCGGCGCGCACCGGCCAGCGGAAAGCCCTCGATCGCATGTGCGCCCTTCGTCCGGGCCAACGCGGCCGCGCCCTCGAGCAGCGCCCGGGTTACACCGGTTCGCCGAGCGTCACGGCGAACGAAGAAGCAGGTCACCAGCCACACGGTGTCATCTTCGGCCGGATCTCGGTGTTTGAGCGTGGGCGCCCGCAGCATGCGCGCGTAGCGGCTGCGAGGCCCGGCCGCGCACCAACCCACCGCCGAACCGTCGCGGTATGCGAGAAGGCCGGCCGGCACGTCTGTATCCCGAGCGAACTCGGCGAACCGATCCCGGTTCACCGACCCCCAGCCCTCGTGGCACTCCTTCACTGGCATGAGAAACCACGTGCACCAACACCCGTTTGTGGTCTTGTTGGTGCCGAAGAGCGAGGCCATGTCGTCCAGGCGCTCACCCGTGAGCGGAAGGACCTTGAGATTCGCCATGCCGCGGAGCCTAGGGCCGTAGTCCGACAAGTCGCGCCATCGACCGCACCTCGTGATCGAACCAGGCCCGGCGGTCCGCGATCAGGTCGTTGAGACGGCCGAAGACCTCGAAGTTGACCGCGCCGAACAGCAGCGTCCAGCTGATCATTCCCCGCGCCATCAGTGTGGGCGGCACGCCGGGGCACGCCATCTGTACAAATCGGTTTATCTCCACGCCGACCTCGGGGTCCAGCCAGTCTCCGGGAGTGTGTCGCAGCACGCCGGCTGCGACGCCGTCAACGAGGATCGCGATCAACGCGACGATCACTCGGCTGGCCGGTCCCACCGTGTCCTGCGGCGCGGCGTACCCGGGCACCGGGCTGCCATAGATGAGGGCGTACTCATGCGGGTGAGCGACGGCCCAATCCCGTACGGCGTGGTAAATGGCGCGGTGCCGGCCGACGAGGTCGGCACGGTCGACCAATCCGACAGCTTCTTCGACCGCCTCGCCGAGGGCGTCGTATGCATCGATGATCAGCGCCGTGAGCAGGTCGTCGCGGCTTCGGAAGTAGCGGTAGATCGCCGAGGAGACCATGCCCAACTCGCGGGCCACAGCTCGCAGCGATAGGTTTGGCGCTCCGTGCTTGGCCAGGTGGCGCCGAGCCGTGTGCTTGATCTCTTCCGACATCTCCGCACGGACTCTGGCCCGAATCGACGCGGCACGCGGAGCTTCCGACATGCAAGAGAGAGTACCGCACACAAACGAGAGCAGTGCTCTTGACACGGCGAAGCCGTCTCTGTGACCATTGTCCTGAACAGAGAGCACCGCTCTCGTCGAGGAGGACACCGTGGCACTCCACGTCATCGTTGGCGCTGGGCCGACCGGTTCAGCCGCCGCCCGCCAGCTTGCGGATCGCGACCACCACGTGCGCATCGTGACCCGAAGTGGGACGGGCCCGAATCATCCGTCCATCGAGCGAGTCGCCGCCGATGCCAGCGACGCCGATCGCCTCGCCGGTCTGACCCGAGGAGCATCCGCCCTGTACAACTGCGCGAACCCGCCATATCACCGGTGGCCCGCCGCATGGCCGCCCCTTGCGGCTGCGATCTTGACCGCCGCCGAGCGGTCGGGTGCGGTGCTGGTCACGATGAGCAACCTCTACGGATATGGCCCCGTCGACGGGCCCATGACCGAGGATCTGCCACTCGCCGCCACCACCGTCAAGGGGCGCGTCCGCGCCCAGATGTGGCGCGATGCTATCGCGGCCCATGAGGCCGGCCGCATCCGCGCGACCGAGGCCCGCGCCAGCGACTTCGTCGGCGCGGGGGGGAGATCCATCGTCACCGAGATGCTCATGCCGGCCGTACGGAAGGGGAAGCGCGCCTTGGTGCCGATCGACTTCGACGTCCCCCACAGTCAGACATTCACCGAGGACGCGGCTCGGACTCTCGTGGCCCTCGCTGAGGACCAGCGGGCATGGGGTCGTCCGTGGCACGTCCCAACCGGTCCCGCGATCACGCTACGCGAGTTTGCCGAGCGCTACGCGAAGCTGGCCGGGGCGCCGGAGCCAAGGCTGCGAACAATGTCCAATGTGATCCTTCGGCTGGGCGGCCTGTTCAACCCGTCCGCCCGGGAGTTCATCGAGATGCGTTACCAGTTCGAGCGCCCATTCGTGCTCGACTCGTCAGCCGCGCAAGAAACCTTCGGCCTTCGTCCGACGCCTCTCGACGAGGCGCTCCGGTCGATGCTGACCTCCTACGACGGCAGCGCGCCGTCGAAGTCAACAACCGAGTAGCGGCGCAGCTTCTCCAGGCGGTGGAACGAGTCGATGACGCGGATCGTCCCGCTCTTGGATCGCATCACGATGGACTGGGTGTACGCGCCGCCGCCCCGATAGCGGACGCCGCGAAGCAGGTCACCGTTGGTGACGCCGGTGGCCGCGAAGAACACGTTCTCCCCCCGTACCAGATCGTTGGTGTTGAGTACTCGGCCGAGGTCGTGCCCGGCGGCGATCGCCTTCTCCCGCTCGGCCTCATCGCGTGGCCAGAGCTTGGCCTGGATTGCGCCCCCGATGCAGGTCAGCGCGCACGCGGCGACGATGCCCTCCGGCGTGCCACCAATGCCAACGAGAACGTCGACATCGGACTGTTCGCGGGCCGCGCTGATGGCGCCCGCGATATCCCCGTCCGAGATGAAGCGGATCCGCGCCCCCGACTGCCGGACCTCCCGCACAAGCTCGGCGTGCCGCGGACGATCAAGAATGCAGACGGTCAGCTCCGAGACGCTCGAACGCTTCACCTTGGCGATGCGGCGAAGATTCTCGGAGATACCGGCGTCTATTTCGACGACATCGGCACAATCGGGTCCCACCGCGAGTTTCTCCATATAGAAGACGGCCGATGGATCGAACATCGCCCCACGTTCGGCCACCGCCAAAACCGCGATGGCGTTGGGCATGCCCTTGCTCATGAGTGTCGTGCCATCGATCGGGTCGACCGCGACATCGACTTCGGGCCCGCCCTTCCAGTCACCGACGTGTTCCCCGTTGAACAGCATCGGTGCGTTGTCCTTCTCACCCTCCCCGATGACGACGACGCCGCTGATCGGCAGTGAGTTGATCAGCTGCCGCATGGCGTCGACCGCCGCGCCGTCGCCACCCTCCTTGTCGCCCCGGCCGACCCACCGACCCGCGGCCATCGCGGCCGCCTCCGTCACCCGGACCAGTTCCAACGCGAGGTTACGGTCGAGATCTTCGGTCGGACGGGACAGCTCATCGGAGTAGGGCTGGGACATCGGTGGCCTCCTCGCACGGTGTTCTCGCCTGTCGAAATCCTGTCAGATCGGGCGCGGACGCGCGCGGGCAGTGCGGGCCAGTACACCGGCCGGCCCAGGTACGTGGGGCCGGATGACCCACCCGGACCGCGTCGGTGAGGATGTGTACGTGCAGAACGCTCTACCGCCCGTAACGCCAGCTCAAGAAGCTCCCATCCGATCGCGCCGGACCGTCCGGGACATGGTCATCTCGTTGGTCGTCCTGCTGATCCCCGTCGCGATCGTGGTGACGATCTTTCGCGTGCGCGGCGGCGAGGACATCGTCGTGGCCGATCCGTCCGCCGCGATCGCCGACGCCCAGGCAGCCGCCGTGCCGGTGGCCGCCCCGCGTGGCCTGGCGGATGGCTGGCGACCGGTCAGCGCGACCTTCGCGCGCGCGGACACGGGCGTCAGCGGCGTGTTGCGGATCGGCTATGTCACGCCGGCGGGTGGGGCCGTGCAGCTTGTCGAGTCGAATGAGCCGGTCGAAGGCCTGCTCATCCGGGAACTGGGCGACCAGACGCGGCCAGCCGGCACGGTCACCGTTGCCGGCCGGGAATGGAACAGGTACGACGTCCGGGGCGACGAGATAGCGCTCGTGTGGACCAGGCCCGACCGCACGTTCATCGTGATCGGCCGCGCCGAGTCGACTGAGCTCGAGGCACTCGCCGCGGCGGTGAGCTGAGTCTTCCCGAGTCCAAGATCGCGACGATCATGATGTGATCGTCGCGAAACTGCGTCGATCATGTCCTCCAGGTCATGATCGACGCCAGAATGTTGCAGCGGGCGCCTAGGCTCAGCAGCGTTGGTCGACCCCCGGAGGAACCTTCATGAGACGACGTCTGGCGGCCACCGGTCTTGCGGTGCTCGCTTCGCTTACCTTCGCGACTTCCGCCTGCGCGACGGCGCCCGCCACACCGGCTCCGACGACCCCAACCAAGTCCCCTACCGAATTGCTCAACGACGCGGCAGCCAAGACCAAGGGGCAGAGCTTCAAGTACACCCTGGTTTACGGCACCCAACTTACCGGCGATGGTGCCCGTGACGCTTCGGGTGCGAACGCGTTCCGTAATGTGACATTCACCGATGCCGCGTCCGGATTGGTCATCAAGGCCAATGCTCTGGTCATCGGAGACGTGCTCTACGCCAAGGTCGACCTTGGACCGCTCGGGGCAAGCATTCCGACGCTGGCCGGACTCAGCAACAAATGGATGACCGTCGACCGTACGAGGATTGGCACATCCGGCTTGGCCGCTGGCATGGTGCCTAGCAGCGAGTCGCTCACTCCCGAGTCATACATCAAGGGTGTCGTCTCGGCCGAGAAGGTCAGCGACACCGAGATCAAGGGAACAATCGACCTAACGAAGTCGGCTCCCAGCCTGATTCCGGCGGCCGACATCGCCAAGCTCCCGCCGGAGTCGAAGAATGTGCCGTTCACGACCACATTGGACGGCGAGGGCCGGGTCATGAAGATTGTGATCAATATGCCGAAGGTCGGCGACTACGCGGCGGCGGACCTGACCACGACCTACTCGGACTACGGCGCGCCGGTGACCGTCACGAAGCCTCCGGCGGCGGAGACAATTGCCGCCCCTGAGATCATCTACAGCTTCCTCAAGTAGAGCCTCAAGATCTGCTCGATCATGAGCTGACCGTCGCCGAAACCCGTCGATCATGACCTCCAGGTCATGATCGACGGGTTCTCGCGGCGTCGAGGCGGGCTCGGGCGCCGTCGAGCCACGCTTGACAGACGTCGGCGAGCCGCTCCCCTCGCTCCCACAGCGCAAGGGACTCCTCGAGCGTGCCGCCACCGGACTCGAGCCGCTCCACGATGCGGGCCAGTTCCGCCCGCGCCTCCTCGTAGCTCGGCTCGGACGCGCTCTGGTTCGGGTCGGGTGTGCTCACCCTCCGCTCTCCTTTCTCGGTGGCGATTGGATCACTCTGGCGACCAGCTCGCCGGCCGCCAGGCGTACCCGAAGGTCATCGCCGACCGACGTGGCGGCCGGATCCCGGAGCACCGCGCCACCGTGGAGTCGCTGCACGATGGCGTACCCGCGCTCCAGCGTCGCCGCCGGCGAGAGCGCGCGAAGCCGCGCCAGGGTGTGATGCAGGTCGGAGCCGGCGCGGTCGAGCCGGTTCAGCAGGGTGCGGTCGGCCCTGTCGCGCAGCGCGACAACCTGCTCCGCTCGGGCGTCGAGCATGGTCGCGGGACTCGCCAGGACCGGACGGGTACGCAGGGCGTCGAGGAGTTGTTGCTCCCGGTCGAGCCGATGAGTCACCGCCCGGTCCAGCCGGGCGCGAGCCGTCTCGAGCATGCGCAGCTCTTCGGCGATATCCGGCACGGCTCGCTTCGCCGCATCGGTCGGCGTTGATGCTCGTACGTCGGCGACGAAGTCGAGCAGGGGCGCGTCGGTCTCGTGCCCGATGGCGGAGATCACCGGCGTACGGCAGGCGAAGACCGCCCGGCACAGCGCCTCGTCCGAGAAGGGCAGCAGGTCCTCGACGCTGCCACCGCCCCGCGCCAGGATGATCACGTCAACGCCGCTGTCCTTCTCCAGGACGGCAATCGCGTCGAGGATCTGTTGGACGGCGGATGGACCCTGCACCGCGACGTTCACCACGCGGAACTCCACCGCGGGCCAACGCCGCCGCGCGACGGCGAGCACGTCGCGCTCCGCCGCGCTCGCTCTTCCCGTGATCAATCCGATCTTCGTGGGCAGAAACGGAGGCCGGCGCTTGCGGGCGGGATCGAATAGCCCTTCCGCCGCCAGCAGTCTCTTCAGGCGCTCGAGTCGGGCGAGCAGCTCGCCGAGGCCGACTTGGCGGACCTCGTCGGCTCGCAGCGAAAGCGTGCCGCGGTTGGGGTAGAACTCGGGCTTCGCATGAACCACAATGCGGGCGCCCTCGCCGAGATTCGGGGCGCCGGTGTCAAGCACGTCCCGGTGAGCGGTCACGGTCAGGCTGATATCCGCGGCCGGATCACGCAGGGTGAGAAAGACGACGGTCGTGCCGGGCCGCCGGGTGATCTGCGCGACCTGGCCGTCGATCCAGACCCAGCCCAGGCGTGCGATCCAGCCGCCAATCTTCTGGCTGACCACCCGCACCGGCAGCGGCTCCTCCGCCGTACCGCCGGGCGGTCGGGGATCGAGCGGCCGGGGATCGAGCGGCCGAGGATCGAGGTCGGTCACGACCGCCAGCGTACGGTCAGCCCAGAAGCAGGATCGCGGCCCAGACAACCGCGGCGAGGAGGACAAGGCCGACGAGACCGCGCATGAGTCCCTTGCTCCGGTCGCCCGAATCCGGGCCGCCGCTGTTGATCATCTTGCCTCCCGTAGGGGGTGTGACCTGCGATTATGCGCCCTGGCGGGTGGCGCGGAAGATCCTCGTGGGCGTGGCCCCGGTCACGGTGCGCTCGGGGTGAGCCCGCGCCGCCCGTACGATGGACCGGTGACCGGAAAGAGAGTGCTGCTCGCCAAGCCGCGTGGCTACTGTGCCGGCGTTGACCGCGCGGTGCAGACCGTCGAGGAGGCGCTCAAGCTCTACGGGCCGCCGATCTATGTACGCAAGGAGATCGTTCACAACAAGCACGTCGTGACGACCCTGCAGGCGCAGGGAGCGATCTTTGTTGAGGAGAATGAGGAGGTCCCGGAGGGCTCCATCGTGATCTTCTCAGCGCATGGGGTGGCCCCCGAGGTGTACGAACAGGCGCGCACCCGCAACCTCAAGGCCATCGACGCGACCTGTCCGCTGGTGACCAAGGTGCACCAGGAGGCGAAGCGTTTCGCGGGCGAGGACTACGACATTTTGCTCATCGGGCATGAAGGGCACGAAGAGGTCATCGGTACGGCGGGCGAGGCGCCGCAGCACGTCCAACTCGTCGACGGCCCGGACGGCGTCGACAACGTGTCCGTACGCGACCCCAACAAGGTCGTCTGGCTGTCTCAGACCACCCTCTCAGTGGACGAGACCATGGAGACGGTGGCCCGGCTCAAGCAGCGCCTGCCGCTGCTGCAGTCGCCGCCGAGCGACGACATCTGCTATGCCACGTCCAATCGCCAGCACGTGGTGAAGGAGATCGCGCCCCGGTGCGACGTCGTGATCGTCGTCGGATCCCGGAACTCCTCGAACTCGGTCCGCCTGGCCGAGGTCGCGCTCAGCGCCGGCGCCCGAGCCTCGTACCTTGTGGACTACGCGGACGAGATCGCCGACCAGTGGTTGGAGGGCGCCACGACCGTGGGCCTCACCTCCGGGGCCAGCGTCCCCGACGACCTGGTCATGCAGGTGCTCGACCACCTCGCCGCGCGCGGATTTGATGAGGTCGCTGAGGTGACAACCGCTCAGGAGAAACTCATCTTCTCGCTGCCGCAGGAACTCAAGCGTGACATGCGGGTGGCCGCATCCGAGCGGGCGGAGTCCGCCGCGAAGCTCGCCGCGAGCGTGCAGACATAGCGGTTCTCGCGAATCGAGGTGGGATCAGCGCGCGATCGCGAGGATGACGCCGAGCACGGCGATCGTAATGGCCGCGAGTAGGAACGCGACAAGCAGCTGCCGGTGTTCCGGCGTTCGGGCGGGCTCCGCTTGTTCGGGGCGGTCCGCCGGTAGGTCGTTGACGACGCCGGCCAGCTGACCGTGTGTGGTCGCGGAGTAGACGAGGCCCACCCGCTCGGAGAACTCGTCGAGGGAGAGTCGCCCGGCGGCGGTGTGCCGCTCCAGGGCGGCCACGACTCGCAGCCGGTCATCGTCCGACGCGCGGAGGCCCGGGTCCGTCATGATGCGCCTCCCTCCGGCGCTCAGGTTAACGCCGACGCGGGTCGGAGGGCAGCGCGCGTCCGGTTGGTCCGGTACGGTGCGGACAGTCACGTGCGTCTCATCTTCGGGAGCGATGATGGCTCAGATCGCCGCCGGCCAAGGCCTCCTCATCATCGAGCGCATCCTTCGTGATCGGGAAAGCATCTGGCGGCAGGTGATCGAGGAGCGCGGACTCAAGGATCTCACCGTCCAGATGCTGGCCAGTTCCGCCGTGAGCCTGGCGATCTATGGCGCGGTGATGGGTGCGTCCAATGGCTTTGCCCAGGCGCTGTCCTCGGCGGTGAAGCTACCGTTGCTTTTTCTTGCCACGCTCGCCATCTGTCTGCCCACCCTCTACCTGTTCAACCTGCTCTTCGGCGCGCGGCTGTCGATGATGCAGGCGGTGACGCTGATCATGGTCTCCATCACGGTGACCGCCGTCCTGACTCTCGCGTTTGCCCCGATCAGCCTCTTCTTCCTCATCTCGGCGGAGAACTACTCCTTCTTCAAGCTGCTCAACGTCGCGATTCTCGTGCTCGCGTCGGTCGTCGGGCTTCGATTTCTGACCTCGGGGATGGCGAGGCTGAACGAGCATCAGGAGGTTCGAGCCGCCGAACCTACCGCCGAAGCCGAGGCCGCGGCCTTGGCCACCGCGGAGGCAGCGGAGGTCGCGGCAGACGAGCGTGCATTGGCCGTCGTAGGCGCCGGGGCGGCGGCCGCGGAGCCGAACGGCGGCGCCGCGTCGACTGTGCTGCCTCAAGCGCCGGCCGTCCAGGTGCCCCAGCAGTCGAGCGCGCGCCCGGCGACCCCTGGCTGGACCTACGTTCGCTCGAACCAGCGCCCGGCGAGCATGACGCTTCTCTATATCTGGATCGCACTGTTTGGCTTCGTCGGAACCCAGCTCGGCTGGACCTTACGCCCCTTCTTCGGCAGTCCGGGTGCGCCGTTTGCGATCTTCCGTGACATCGAGGGCACCTTCTACGGCGACATTTTCGCCACGATTGGTCGACTCTTCGGCGGCTGATGGCCTCACCGTGTACCCCGATCGGGTGTGGAACACGCCCTCGCTGGTTGTGTCGGGTTCGGTTCGGGTACTCGTTAGATATGGCTGCTGCGCTGAAACCTCTCGGCGGCCGCTACCGACTCGTGGAGGCGCTCGGCACAGGCGGAATGTCGACTGTGTGGCGCGGCTTCGACGATGTGCTGCAGCGCGACGTTGCCATCAAGCTCGTGAACCCCGACGTCGTGGCCGATGTCACACTTCGGCAGCGGGTCCTTCGCGAGGCACAGGCCGCCGCGCGGCTGAGCCATCCCCACATCGCGAGCATTTTCGACTACGGCGAGGCGGCATTGGACGGCGGCGAGCCGACGCCGTTCGTCGTTATGGAGTTGGTCATTGGCGAGTCGATGTCCGACCGTCTGGCCGGCGGCGCGCGGATGCCGTGGCGCGATGCCGTCACCGTATGCGCTCAGGTGGCCTCCGCACTGGCGGAGGCGCACGATCAGGGCGTCGTCCACCGCGATATCAAGCCCAGCAACGTCATGGTCACATCCAAGGGTGCGAAGGTCGTCGATTTTGGCATCTCCGCGCTCGTCGGTGAGAGCGAGAGGGCATCCGACGGGCACCTGCTCGCCACTCCTGCGTATGTCGCGCCCGAGCGCCTAGTCGGCGGCCGTGCCAGCACCGCCGCCGACGTCTACGGGCTGGGGTTGCTGCTCTATCGATCCCTGTGCGGCGACCTTCCGTGGCGGGCGGAGACGGCGACCGAGATGCTCTCGGCCCACCGCTACGTCGAGCCGGCTCCACTACCCGACCTTGCCGACGTGCCTGACAGCGTGATCGAGCTCTGCCTGCGCTGCCTGGCCAAGAACCCCGAGGATCGCCCGCCCAGCGCCGAGGTCGCCGAGACCTTGGCCCAAGCCGGCGGTATATCGATCCACATGCCCGGCCTCGTGAGTGCGCTCGGCACACGAAGCGGTGGCTTTCCAACGGTCCGCATCGGAGGCTTGGACGCGACGATGCGCCCGACGCTCGCGTGGTCCCTTTCCCTCGCGGACTCATACGGCGATGACTGGTCGCTCGATCGGATTCGTCGCCTACTCTCGACGACCCTGGCGCAACGTCCGCGGCGGCAGGCTGTCGTGATGGGACTGGCTGTCGTCGTACTCCTCGCCCTCGCGGCGATGGCGTGGGTGGATCCCTTGGCGACGCCGGCGTCGAGGTCAGCGATGGCGGCGGTACCGGCGCCCGCCGAGGACGCCATCCCGACGTCGTGCGATGTGCGGTATGAGATCCAGCAGGCCTGGCGCGGCGGCTTCAACGCCGCGGTCGCGGTGACAAACTCGGGACCGCGGCACCTCTCCGACGCCACGCTGCGTTTCGCCTTTCCCGGTGATCAGCGAATCGAGCGGGAATATGGCCTGGGCTGGACCCAGGCGGGCCGGCAGGTGAAGGTTCCGTTCGTCGGGGTCGGGCGGGCGTTCGCTCCCGGCGCATCCGTGACGCTGAGATTCTCCGCGACCTACGACTCCTTGAACCCACTGCCGACGGAGTTCTTCGTCGGTGATACGAGGTGCGCTGCGCTGGTATCCGGCCCGGACCCGAGCGTCCAATGGTTTGATCGAGGCGCCTCCGGAAGCCATGGGCAGGGCGGGAACCGCTGGAAGGGCGGGAAGAGGAACGACAGCGGGGAGGATCACGACTAGCGGTCGCCTGGATGACACACCTGTGTACCGTCGAAGTGAGGGAACCAATGAATCATGGAGGTTGAGCCTCATGTGGTGGCGGCGACGCAAGGAACGGGAGCTGGCGGACGCACGTGAGGAGGCCCTTCGCTGGTACGACCGTCTAGGCGGGCAGATCGCGAACCTTCCTGGGGGCGACGACGCCGCGGTCAAGCAGGCGATGGTGGACGCGGGAGAGCGCTACAACGCGGCTGGCGCCCAGTTGGACCGGGCGACGACACCGAAGCAATACGAGTTGGCGCGCGAGACGGCGCTGGAGGGGCTGGCTTACATCCGGGCCGCGCGCACGGCCATGGGCATCGATCCCGGCCCGGAATTGCCGCCACTGGCGGCCCAGCGCGGGGTCGGCTCGATCAGCCAGGAGCGCGAGCTCGACGTTCAGGGCCATCGCTACAAGGCCTCGCCCCAGCCCGCGAACGACACGCCGTACTACTACCCCGGCGGCCGAGTGCAGGGCCGGCCGGTCCCGTCCGGCTGGTACTCAGAACCGTGGTGGCGGACCGCCTTGGCATCGGGCGCCGGAGTCGTCGGTGGCCTGCTTCTCTTCGACGCGCTCGCTGGTGGCTTCCATGACACGGGCGGCTTCGAACAGGGGTATGACCAGGGCTTCGATTCAGGCTATGAGCAGGGTGCCGACGCTGGTGCCGACGCTGACGCCAGCGCGGGTGCTGACTCCGGTGCCGACTCTGGGGCCGACTACGGCGCGGCCGACTACGGCGGTGGTGACTACGGCGGCGGCGATTTCGGGGGCGGCGACTTTGGCGGCTTCTAGCGCCGGTGCGCCGGTAAGCCGACGTGATCACTCCGAGGCCGCAAGATCGCTGTTCGGGTGCTGAAAGTTGCGCGGCACCGCACATTCGCCACCAAAATAGCGATCTTGCAGCGGTCGGACGCCGAACTGAGCGGCACCTGCGTTCCTGGCGGATCAGAACCCGGTGATCAAGTGTTCGGCGTGCCTCAGAAGGTGCACGCGACGGTCAGGTCGCCGTCGGGCGCGGCGGCGAGGTCCAGCTTCGCGATCCTCCCCGCGGCCCGCAGATCGCCCGCCGCCGCGTTGAGTCTCTCGAGCTCAGATGGCGGTGCGCTCACCACGGCCAGAGCCACGTCAGCTCGCATGGACAGATTCCGCTCAGACTTGGCCCGGCGTACCTGACCAAGTGCCTTGCTGGTGATCGCGAGGACATCCGCGTCGCCGGCGATCAGCTCCGATGCGACGGGCCACCGCGCGCGGTGCACCGAGCCGTCCCGCCACCATGACCAGATCTCCTCGGTGACGAACGGCAGGAATGGTGCGAAGAGCCTCAGCTCCACGTCGAGACCGATCCCGAGCGCGACCCGCGCCGACGCGGCGGCCGCGCCCTCACCGTAGGCGCGCTCCTTGACGAGTTCGATGTAGTTGTCGCAGAACTCCCAGAAGAAGGTCTCCGTCGCGACCAGCGCGCCGGTATGGTCGTACGCCTCGAAGGCATTCGTGGCCGTATCGACCACAGTAGAGAGTCGGGCGAGCATCGACCGGTCCAGGACCTCGGTCGCCTCCCCGGCGGTGGCGCCGAGCCCCAGCACGAATTTCGAGGCGTTGAGCAGCTTCACCGCCAGGCGCCGGCCGACCTTCATCTGGCCCTCGTCCATGGCGATGTCAACCCCGGGGCGGCCGCTCGCCGCCCAGTATCGGACTGCGTCCGACCCGTACGTGTCGAGCAGCGCGGTCGGTGTCACGGCGGCGTTGCTCTTGGACTTGGAGATCTTCTTGCGGTCGGGGTCGAGGATCCAGCCGGAGATGTCGGCGGTGTGCCAGGGGAGACCACCGTGCTCGGCGCGCGCCCGGACCACGGAGCCGAAGAGCCAGGTCCGGATGATCTCGTGCGCCTGCGGCCGGAGATCCATCGGGAAGACCCGCGCGAAGAGGTCCGGGTCGCGTTCCCAACCGCCGATGATCTGGGGCGAGAGTGACGATGTCGCCCAGGTGTCCATGACATCGGGGTCGGCGACGAAGCCGCCCGGCTCGCCGCGCTGGCTCTCTGTATAGCCGCCGGGGGTGTCCGAAGACGGATCCACGGGCAGGCGCGACTCATCCGGCGTGATCGGCCGGGCGTAGTCCGGCTCGGCGCGCTCGTCGAGCGGGTACCAGACTGGGAACGGCACCCCGAAGAAGCGCTGGCGACTGATGAGCCAGTCACCAGTGAGGCCGCCGACCCAGTGCTCGTAACGGTGCCGCATGTGGCCCGGCACCCAGCGCAGCGATCGCCCGAGGTCGAGCAGTTCCTCGCGGAGGTCGGCGTCGCGGCCACCGTTGCGGATGTACCACTGGCGCGAGCTCACGATCTCGAGTGGAAGCTCCCCCCTCTCGTAGAACTTCACCGGGTGCGTGATCTCACGCGGTTCGGCGACGAGGTCTCTGGAGGCCCGCAGCAGCTCGACCACCTTGGTCCGGGCCTTGGCAACGGTCAGCCCGGCGAGTTCCGCGTAGGACTTGGCGTCGACGCCTTGTGGTGCGTCGGCGAGCAGCCGGCCGTCCCGACCGATGATCACACGGGTGTCCAGCTGAAGGTCGCGCCACCAGGTGACGTCGGTAAGGTCGCCAAAGGTGCAGATCATCGCGATGCCCGTACCCTTGGTCGGGTCCGCGAGCGGGTGCGCGTGAATCGGCACTGTGGCGTCGAAGATCGGGGTACGGGCCGTGCGACCGACGAGGTTGGCGTAGCGCTCGTCATCGGGGTGACACACCAACGCCACGCATGCCGGCAGCAGCTCGGGTCGGGTGGTGTCGACCTCGATTCGCCTGTTTCGTGGCCCGCGGAACCGGAGTCGGTGGTAGGAGGCGGGGCGCTCCCGATCCTCCAGCTCCGCTTGGGCGACCGCGGTGCCGAACGTGACGTCCCAGAGGGACGGGGCCTCGGCCGTGTAGGCCTCACCACGAGCGAGGTTGCGCAGAAAGGCTCGCTGCGAGACCGTGCGGGCGTCGTGTCCGATCGTCGTGTACTGATACGACCAGTCGAAGCTCAAACCGAGCCTTCGCCAGAGCTGTTCATACGCCTTCTCGTCCTCGATCGTCTGTTGGGTACAGAGCTCGACGAAATTTCGGCGCGGGATCGGCACCTGGCGCTTGGCATCCGGCTTGGCCGGCGGGGTGAAGTTCGGATCGTACGGGAGCGTCGGATCGCATCGGACCCCGAAGTGGTTCTGCACCCGACGCTCGGTGGGCAGCCCGTTGTCGTCCCAGCCGATCGGGTAGTACACGGCCTTCCCGCGCATTCGCTTGAAGCGAGCGATGGTGTCGGTGTGGGTGTAGGAGAAACAGTGTCCGATGTGGAGTGCGCCGGATACTGTGGGCGGAGGTGTGTCGATCGCGTATACGTCCGCCCGCTCCTTTGACCGGTCGAACGCGTACGTGCCCTCCTCCTGCCACTTGTGCGACCACCGCTCCTCGAGGCCCTCCAGCGAGGGCTTCTCGGGCGCGCGGTGCGGGTTGCGCGTTGTATCCGTCATTCGCACAGGCTAGAGGCCCAGCCTCCCGGAAGCGACCCGTTTCGGCCCAAGGTCATCGCGACTGTTCAACAGCTGCCCGGTTAGACCCGGGCTGACCGGGCGAGGGTTGAACACTTGCGGTGATCTTCGTTAGACGAGGCTGTCGCGCCACTGCTCGTGCAGCGTGGCGTACCGCCCGCCGCTCGCGACCAGGGTCGAAGGCGGGCCGTCCTCGACGATTCGCCCGGCCTCGACGACGAGCACCCGGTCGGCGATCTCCACGGTGGAGAGCCGGTGTGCGATCACGAACGCGGTGCGGTCGGCCAGGATCGTCCGCAGCGCCCGCTGCACCAGTCGCTCGGACGGGATGTCCAAAGAGGATGTGGCCTCATCGAGGATGAGCACGGCGGGGTCGGCGAGGAAGGCCCGCGCGAACGCGACGAGCTGTCGTTGGCCGGACGAGAGGCGGCCCCCCCGCTTGCGTACGTCCGTGTCGTAGCCGTCCGCCAGCGCGCTGATAAAGCCGTTGGCGCCGATCGCGCTCGCGGCCTCCCGTACCTCGGCCAACGACGCGCCCGGGCGTCCGAAGGCGATATTCTCCGCGATCGTGCCGGAGAACAGGTAGTTCTCCTGAGTCACCATGACCACGGCGCGGCGCAGCCGACCGTCGGTCAGCTCACGCAGGTCGACGCCGTCGAGGCGGACCGCCCCGGAGACCGGGTCGTAAAACCGGGACACGAGCTTCGCGACGGTTGACTTGCCTGCGCCGGTGGCACCGACGAGGGCGACCGTCTGGCCCGCGGGGATCTGCAGGTCAAACTCCGGCAGGACGACGCGTTCCGGTCGGTATGCGAAGGCGACCCGGTCGAACGTGATTTCGCCCCTTGCCGGGGCGGGCACCGCGCTGTCGCGGGGCTCAGCCGGCTCGGGGACGCCCGGCTGCTCCTGCAACACACCCGAAAGCTTCTCCAACGCGGCGGTCGCCGACTGCAGTGAGTTGTAGAACTGGCTGATCTCCTGCATCGGCTCGAAGAAGCGACGCAGGTATAGCAGAAAGGCGACCAGCACCTCCGGACCGATCCGACCGTCGAGCGCCCGGTAGGCGCCGTAGGTCAGGACGACGGCGATCGTGATGTTGCCGATCAGCTTGATGCCGGGTCCGAAGTACGCGATCAGCCGGAAGGCGCGAAGGTTCGCCCTGCGGTAGTCGTCGTTGACGACCTCGAAGATCTCCTGGTTTCGGGGCTCGCGCCGGAAGGCCTGCACCGCACGGATCCCGCCGAGTGACTCGACGAAGTGGACGATCACGAGTGCCACGGTTTCCCGGGTCCGCCGGTAGGCCTTAGCCGACTCGATGCGGAACCAGTTCGACAGCCACAGCAGGAACGGGAACGACAGCAGCGCCACCGCCGCCAAGGGCAGATCGATGAAGAGCAGGATGCCGGCGACCGACACGATGGAGAGCCCGGCGAGCACGAGATCGTCGATACCTCCGTCGACCAGTTCGGAGATCGAGTCCATGTCTGACGTGAGCCGAGAGACCATCCGTCCCGACGTGTAGCGCTCGTGGAACGCGATCGACAACTTCTGGAAGTGCCCGTACACCCGTTGACGCAGATCGAGCAGCGCGGCCTGCCCGATCCGGCCGGAGAGGATGAGAAAGCCTCGCTTGCCGGCGTACTCGGCGGCCGTGGCGATGGCGAACGCCGCGCTGATCGCGATGAGCACGGAGGCGTCGCCGTGCTGGAGCGGCTCGATGCCTTTGCCGATGCCGACCATCACCAGGTAGGGCCCTGCCATCGCCGCGGCGTTCTGCACGAGCAGCAGCACGATCATGATGCCGAGCAGCCCACGGTGCGGCCGCAGCAGCGAGGCGAGCAACGCCCGGCTGGAGGCGCGCAGGCGGATGGTCGCCTTCTCGTCCGGGGCCTCAGCGTCGGTCCGTTCGGCGTCGTCGTCGGAGGCCAGCCCACGCCACTGCTTGACGTCGATGCTCACGCGCTCACCTCCCGCTCGTCCGCGGTCGCGGACAGGACTTCGCGGTAGGCCGGCACCGTGGCCAACAGTTCCGAGTGCGTGCCGACCGCGGCGATCGTTCCGTCCTGGAGCAGAGCAACCCGATCGGCCAGTGCCACCGTGGATGGGCGGTGTACGACGAGGATCGCGGTCGTACCGGCCAGGACCCGGGCCAGCGCCTCCTCGACCAGAGCCTCGGTGTGCACGTCGAGGGCGGACAGCGGATCGTCGAGTACGAGCAGCCTTGGCTTGCCGAGGACCGCTCGAGCCAGGGCGAGCCGCTGCCGCTGGCCGCCCGAGAGTGAGAGTCCCTGCTCGCCGACGCGGGTGTCGAGCTCCCAGGGCAAATCGCGGACGAAGTCGGCCTGGGCGATGGCGATGGCCTGATCGATCTCCTCGTCAGTGGCGTCCGGGCGGCCAAGAGTCAGGTTTTCCCGCACGCTCATCGAGAAGAGCGTGGCCTCCTCGAAGGCCACGCCGACCACCGAGCGCAGCGAGTCGATCGTGGTGTCGCGGATGTCGCGACCGTCGAGCGTGATGCGCCCGGCCGTGACATCGATGAGGCGCGGCACGAGGGATACGAGCGTCGTCTTGCCCGAACCCGTAGCGCCGACGATGGCGAGGGTCTCGCCTGGCCGTACGTCGAGGTCGATGCGGTGCAGGATGGGCTGCGCGACACCAGGATACGAAAATCCGACGCCGTCGAAGCGCAGCGCGCCGCGTACGTCCTGACGGACCAGCGGCACCGCCCCTGGCTTGTCCACGATGGTCGGTTCGGTATCCATCACCTCATAGACCCGGTCGGCCGCCGTCATCGCCTCCTGGCCGTTCGCGATGATCCAGCCCAACGCGTCGATCGGCCAGATCAGCATCAGTTGCAGGGTGACGAATGCGATGAGCTCGCCGAGCGTGATCTCCTTGGCCGAGACGGCGACGGCCCCGCCCACGAGCACCAGGGCGAGCGTCACGTTCGGCACCATGTCGAATCGGGGCCACGTGGAGGCGACCATGCGCGCCTTCCTGACCGCCGTATCGTGCAGCTTTCG
Organism: Micromonosporaceae bacterium; assembly: GCA_045403155.1. Lineage (GTDB taxonomy): Bacteria > Actinomycetota > Actinomycetes > Mycobacteriales > Micromonosporaceae > JAXIPB01. The sequence continues at coordinate 17,914 of JAXIPB010000069.1, read as the reverse complement.
GGCCCGCTCGTCAAACTGCCCCGCCATCTCGTCGCGCCGGCCGAACGCCTTGATCACCCGCATCCCGGCCGCCGTCTCCTCGACCAGTGTGGCGACGTCGCCCTGCTCGTCCTGCATCTTGCGGGCCATCTCGTTGTAGCGACTGGTGAACCGCTTGCTGATCAGGAAGAGGGGGATGGCGCCAACGAGGACGACGATCCCGAGCGGCCAGTAGAGATAGAGCAGCAGCGCGATCACCGTCACGAACGTCACCACATTGATCACGAGAAAGATCAGGCCGAACGACAGGAATCTTCGGATGACGGCGAGGTCCGAGGTGGCCCGGGAGAGGAGCTGTCCAGACTGCCATCCATCGTGGAAGGCGATCGGCAGCCGCTGCAGGTGCCGGTACAGGTCGTTGCGCAGCGTCGTCTCCATGCCGAGCGCCGATCCTGACTGTGCCCACCGCCGATAGAAGTTGAGCAGAGCCTCGGAAACGCCGAACAGGAGGGCGAACCCGCCAAGAAGCCAGAGGCCCGATGACTCCCCTCGGGCGATCGGGCCGTCCACGATGTCCTGCACGATCAACGGGATCGCGATGGCCACGCCGGTCGACGCGCAGCCGGCGAGGGTCACCCAGACGTACACCCAGGCGTACGGGCGGAGGTATCGCCGAATCCGCCATAGGTTGCGCAGGGCGCGGCGGCGTTCGGCGGGGGGCACCCCACGACGTTATCTGGTCGGGCTCGCCCCCCGCCTCTGGGTTTCAGGCCTTCGCCTCGTGGTCAAGAAGCCAGCGCTTGACGTCGAGTCCCCATCGGAATCCGCCGAGGCCTCCATCCGTACGGATGACGCGGTGGCACGGCACGAAGAGCGCGGCCGCGTTGCGGGCGCAGGCCTGGGCGGCCGCTCGGACCGCGGCGGAGTTGCCGGTACGGGCGGCGAGCTCCGAGTAGCTGACCGGCTCCCCGGCTCGCACCTCGCGCAGCGTCTTCCACGCGGCGGGCAGGAACCCGCCGGTCGCGTGCTGGTGGACCGGCACAGTGTCCGGAGCGGTGAGATCACCATCGTGGTATGCCCTCACGGCTGATGCCGCGGGGCCGACATCCCTGCGCGCGATCGGTTCCTCCCGCAATTGCCGGTGTATCAGCGGGACCAGCACTCCGGCATCGGCGGTCCAGCCGGAGGCGAGGACGCCTCCATCGGCGTCGACTATGATCGTGAACGGCCCTGCTGCCGTGTCCAATGTGGATGTGTATGCGGTCATGCCTGCCTCCAGAGGCGGATCGTGGCGTACGAACGCCAGGGCGCCCAGTGTTCGTGGGCGTGTTCGGCCAGTCGGGCCGGCTGATCGCTCAACCCGATGGCGGCGGCGCCGCGACGGACGCCGAGATCGGTGGGCAGCAGTACGTCGGGGTCGCCAAGTGCTCGCAGCGCGACGTACTGGGCCGTCCACGGACCGATTCCGGATATCGCCAGCAGTCCCGCCTCGGTCTCGTTCCGGTCCGCGCCCGGGTCAAGCTGCAGCGTCCCGTCGGCGACTTCCGTGGCGAGTTGACGGAGCGTCCGTCGCTTGGCCACGGGCATGGCGAACGCCTCGTCGGGTGCCTCGGCCACCTCCTCCGCCGTTGGGAATCCCCGGAGTCCCCCGCCCTCCCCTAGCTCCCCCGGCCCCCCAAGATCCCCGTGATCATGAGCTGACGGTCGCGAATCTCCGTCGATCATGACCTCCAAATCATGATCGGCGCTTTTTGTGACGAGGCGGGCGAGGACCTTTCGGGCACCGGCGACCGAAATCTGCTGACCCACGATCGCGCGGACCGCCATTTCGAAGCCGTCGACGGCGCCGGGTACGCGTACTCCGGGCTCCTTCGCAACCGCGACCTCGAGCGCTGGATCGGCACTGAGGAGCGCGTCAATGGCCACCGGGTCGGCGTCCAGGTCCAGCAGCCGCCGGCACCTCGCAACGGCCGGCGAAAGATCGCGGACGTCGGAGAGGCGCAGTGTGGTCAGGGCGTAGCCAGGTAGCAGGTCCACCTCCGCGATCGCCGAGCCGTGCGGCAGACGCAGCCCGCGCCGGTAGACGCCGTCGCGCACCTCATCCACGCCGGGCACGGTGCGCCCGGCGAGGAACTCGATCAGGGCGCCAGCGTGCAGCGGCTCGCGATAGGGCAGCCGCAGCGTGATCGCGCCGAGCCCAGATGCGGGCAGTTCCCCCTGCCGCGCGTCGGGCCCGCCGCGTCGGGCGGCCCGAAGCGCGGACGGCGCCCGGCCGTAGATCTCAAGGATCGTGTCATTGAACTGGCGGACGCTGCCGAACCCTGACGCGAACGCGATTTCCGCAAGCCCGAGCCCGGTCGTCTCGATGAGGATGCGCGCCGCCTGCGCGCGCTGTGCCCTCGCGAGGGCGAGCGGCCCGGCGCCGACCTCTGCGGTGAGCATCCGCCCGAGGTGGCGTTCGGTGTAGCCGATCCTGGCCGCGAGGCCGGGAACGCCCTCGCGGTCGACGACACCATCGGCGATGAGGCGCATCGCTCGACCCACGACATCGGCCCGGTAGTTCCAGTCGGGCGAACCCGGCGCGGCGTCGGGGCGGCACCGAAGGCACGCACGAAATCCGTCGCGCTGGGCGGCGGCGGCCGACGGCAGGAACCGTACGTTCTCGCGCTTCGGCGTGAGGGCCGGGCACGACGGCCGGCAGTAGATCCCGGTGGACGTTACGCACGTCACGAACCAGCCGTCGAACCGCGCGTCCCGGCTGTCCACCGCCCGGTAGCAGCGCTCGAAGTCCAGCTTGTGTATCTCCACGACCACGATCCTCCCCCGCCGCGGGTGTTACCGCTGGCGGGATTCGGACATGGCCGTGCGAAGGCGCTACCGCTGGCCGACGGGCGCTGGCCGGCGCCCGAGAATCCGGCGGATCAGCACGTACGCCTCGCAGCCGAGGCAGAGACCGAACGCCGCGTTGAGGAACGCCGCGACGAGGGCCGCCGCCGTCGCAACGACGCCGACAACGGTCGCCCCGCTCAAATAGGCGACCGAGGCCACCGCGAGGAACCCGAAGCCGACGCCCTGGGCGAACCGGACCGGCTCTGCCGGCTCGAACTCCTTGGGTGGTCCCAGGCGAGGTGCGATCAACGTGCGGTACAGCACTCCGTACGGCGAGCGTCGGGCGCTGATTGCGCCGAGCGCGAAGACGGCGGTCTGCGCGAGGGCGAGCCAGCCATTTCCGGTGACGAGCACGGCGATGAGAACGATGGTCGTGACAGCGGCCGCGAAACGCGGACCGCGGACGTCGAGCTGCATGACGGGGGGCCTCCTGACAGGCGGAAAGAGAAGGAAATCGGGATCAGGAGGCCGGACAGAGGCTGGCGGCGAGGCGGCCCAGATCGACTGTGCGCCGCTTCGTCAGCCACATGTTCCGCGAGCGTGCGAGCGGAACCAGCGTGTCTGTCACGCGGTCGAGGTTACTCCGGCGCGCTGGACCGGGCCAGGTCCATTTGGGGGAGTACCTCGGCGACCGCGGCGTAGAGCTGGGCGCGGCTCGGCGCGCCCGACGCCCGGCGGCGCACGGTCCCTTCCGCATCCAGGATGAGGAGCGTCGGCGTCCGCCAGATGTCGAGGGCCCGTGCCGCGTCCAGGTTCGACTCCGCATCCACCTCGATGTGGCGTACGCCGGGCACCCGCGAGGCGACGTTGGAGCAGAGGATCCGCGTGGCGCGACACGGACCACAGAATGCCGACGAAAACTGAAGCAGCGTCACCGGCGTGCCGGCGACGACTCCGAGCGATGCGAGGACCGGATCCATGGTCGACGCCGCCACTGGCCGGAAGCGGCCGTTGCGCCGGCGCAGCAGAAGCCCGGCGGCGGTCGCCGCGACAAGCACGCCGATCGCGACGAGCGCTCCGATCCAGGCAGGCACGGACACCACGGTATCTCGCCCCATGGTCATCGCAACTGTTCACGACTTGCCCGGTTGCCCGGCCCACGGTCGGGCATGTGTTGAACAGTCGCGGTGATCAAGCGCGGCGTGATCGCGCGCCGGCTAGACTAGCGGCCCGTGGGTCTCACCATCGGAATTGTCGGCTTACCAAACGTCGGCAAGAGCACGCTCTTCAACGCGCTCACCAAGAGCAACGTGGTCGCCGCGAACTATCCATTCGCCACGATCGAGCCCAACGTGGGCGTCGTCGGCCTGCCGGACACTCGCCTGGAGAGACTCGCCGAGATCTTCGACTCACAGAAGATCATTCATGCGCCGGTCTCCTTTGTCGACATCGCCGGTCTGGTCCGCGGTGCGTCGAAGGGTCAGGGCCGCGGCAACGCTTTCCTCGCCAACATCCGCGAGGCGACCGCGATCTGTCAGGTCGTGCGAGCGTTCTCCGACCCGAATGTGATGCACGTCGATGGCAAGATCTCACCCGCGGACGACATCGAGACGATCAACACTGAGCTGATCCTGGCCGACATCCAGACGATTGACAAAGCGCTCCCTCGACTCGAGAAGGAGGCGCGGGTACGAAAGGACCGCGCGCCCATGCTCGCAGCGGCGACCGCCGCACGAGAACTGCTCGACGGCGGCACCACGCTCTACGCCGGCGCGGACGCCGCCGGAATCGAGTCCGTCGAGTTGCGAGAACTCCACCTGCTGACGGCGAAGCCATTCCTCTACGTGTTCAACGTCGACGAGGAGGAGCTGGCGAACGCCGAGTTCCTCGATGAGCTCCGCGCCATCGTTGCCCCGGCCGAGGCCGTCTTCATGGACGCGAAGATCGAATCTGAGCTGATCGACCTCCCCGACGACGAGGCGAAGGAGCTTCTCGAGGCGATCGGCCAGCCGGAGCCGGGTCTGCATCAGCTGATTCGCGTCGGCTTCCGCACGCTTGGTCTTCAGACCTACCTCACGGCCGGGCCGAAGGAGGCGCGGGCCTGGACGATTCCGGTCGGCGCCACGGCGCCGGAGGCCGCCGGGGTCATCCACTCCGACTTCCAGCGCGGCTTCATCAAGGCCGAGATCGTGGCGTACGACGACCTGATCGCGGCCGGCACGATGGCTGCCGCCAAGTCGGCCGGCAAGGTCCGCATCGAGGGCAAGGATTACGCCATGCGGGACGGCGACGTGGTCGAGTTCCGCTTCAACGTCTGACGCCCCAAGGTCAGCGCAAGTGTTCACGAGTTGCCGGGTTGGGGCGGATGAGGCTGGGCGAGTGTCGTACAGTTGCAAGCGATCTTGGAAACGTCTAGCCGATCTTGGTACCGTCTGCGGCGTACGGCCAGATGTTCTTGACGCAGCCCTGTAAGCCAGTGAAGTAGACCTGCATCATGACGGGCTGCGGCCTTCCCGGGCCGGGACATGGCGGGTGTCCGCTGTTGCCCAGCCGATGCCCGACTTCGTGGTTGACCAGCAGGATCCGGTACCGCGCGACATCGCCCGAATAGGCCGGGACTCCCTTGTTCCAACGGGTGAGGTTGAGCATTACCAGTTTGCCCGCGCGGCAGGAGACGACACCGTTTGTCTGCAGGGGTGCGCAGTACCTGTCGACGGTCTTGGGCAGGGCGACCCGAACGATCATGTCAACCTGCGTGGCGGGCAGCGTGACCCGCTGGAACGCCCACCCGGCGTTGGTCCAACCGCGCCCTCCACCGAGCGCGGCGTCGACGACCGCGGCGACGGCGGATGCGCTGAGCCCCGTCGTCCTTTCCACCTCGACGCGATACTGGATCAGGCCCTTCGTGCCCGGGCCGACGACGCCGGTGCCACCGGGAGCGAGGCTCCATATCGACGGCACCTGCGGGCTGGTGGTCGGCTGTTCCGGGAATTTCGGTGGCGGCTTCGTTGAGGGCCCGACGGTCGGTGATGGGATAGCCGTGGGCGAGACCGGCGTCCCGGTGGGAGTCGGCCGGGACGCCTCCGCGGCCAACACCGGCGGCGTCGAGCAGCCGGCAAGGCAGCCGGCAACAGCAAGGAGAAGCGCGCAGAGGCGCCGGAGGTTGCCAGTCGTACCGAGTCTCAACGTGGCTACCCCCGCTGCCGGCCCATGATCCGTCGGATCATGGGGCATACGCCCGCGTGTTCACAAGTCGACCGCCACGAGGCGAGACGGGACACGAGGGGAGTCGGGACACGAGGCGAGACGGGATCAGTGCGGCGCGGTCACCGAGCGATAGGCGTCCTCGATGCGCGCGGCGAGGCTGACCTCACCGGCGGTAAGTGCGCCGCCGTCCTGCGTACGAAGGCAGATCTGAGTCAAGCCATCGTGACGTCGGACGTCGGCTCTGAGCTGGAGTGCGTCGGCGACTACCTTGATTCGTTCGGTGAGGGCGGCATGCTCGGTCTCGTCGAGGCGCATCGTTCGTCGGATCTCACCCGCGTCCCCGATCCATTCCGTGAGCTGGCCGAGCGCGTCGCGTAGATCGTCGCGGCCGAGGGGGAGCATCTTTGCACCTCCTTGGACGTGGTCACCGTATTCGCCGGGGAAGTTACAGCGCTGTTACGGTCGTGACCCTAGTGTTACCTGTTCTTGGCCATTCGTCCATAACCGCAAATCCGCTTTGTCGCCCTCTTGGGGGGCAGGCCGGGCACCCGGATCGGTCGAAGATCTGGCACGCTTGACCGCCGTGCACACCGAACGGGCGACCCCACTGATCATCGTCGGCGCGGCCATCGTCGTCGGCGGCCGGGTGCTCGCCTGCGAGCGCGCGGAGCCCCCGGAGTCGGCCGGTCGGTGGGAATTTCCCGGCGGGAAGGTGGAGCCGGGCGAGAGCGACGTCGACGCCCTCGTTCGAGAGTGCGAGGAAGAACTTGGCGTGGTCATCGCTGCCGAAACTCGGATCGGCGACGACGTGCCGCTGGCCCATGGCCGGGCGGTTCTGCGGGTGTGGCTCGCCCGACTCGTCAGCGGCGATCCGCGACCGTTGGAGCACGCGTCGCTGCGCTGGCTCACCGCCCGCGAACTCGACTCCGTGCCGTGGCTGCCTGCCGACGCTCCGATCGTCGCCGAGCTCGCCAGGATTCTTATCGACGGCCCTCCACCCGAGCAACGCTGACCTCGACGGAACGGCCCGACCGGCCTAGTCGTCGTCTTGGGGGTGCTGGTAGGTGAGGGAGTCGGGCGGCAGCGGAAACGTGACGTTGTCGCCGAACGGCGACGCGGCACCGGCCCGATCGAACGTGACCTCGGTGAGCGGCATCTTGCCGTCCGGCCCGACCTCAGCCTCGAGCGCACCCGGCTGAGGACGGTGCCAGATCACGCCAAGCGGGATGTGATGCGTGCCAACGCGCGGCGGCGAAGGCTGGCGGACGGTGACCGGGTGCGGCGCGGTGGCCGGAGCGGGTAGCTGGTCCCGGCGGAATATCTTGCGGCCCAACCAGACCAGAGGATCGTATGAGTCGTCGACGACGCGCTCCTTCATCGGGATGATCGCGTTGTCAGTGATCTTGATGTGCTCCGGGCAGACCTCGGTACAACATTTCGTGATGTTGCAGTAGCCGAGTCCCTGCTCCTCCTGCGCGAATTCCTCCCGGTCGGACCTGGCATCCAGCGGGTGCATGTCCAGTTCGGCGGCGCGGATGAAGAGACGGGGACCGGCGAAGGCCCGCTTGTTCTCGTCGTGGTCGCGGATCACGTGGCAGGTGTTCTGGCAAAGGAAGCACTCGATGCACTTGCGGAACTCCTGCGAGCGCTCGACGTCCACTTGCTGCATGCGGTACTCGCCAGGTGCGACGCCGGCGGGCGGCGCGAAAGCCGGGATCTCCCGCGCCTTCTCGTAGTTGAACGACACATCCGCCACGAGGTCCCGAACGACCGGGAAGGTACGCAGCGGCGTCACCGTGACCGTCTCGCCTTCGGCGAACGTTGACATCCGGGTCATGCACCCGAGCCGTGGCATGCCGTTGATCTCCATCGAGCAGGAGCCGCACTTGCCGGCCTTGCAGTTCCACCGCACCGCGAGGTCGGGGGCCTGCGTCGCCTGGAGCCGGTGGATGATGTCGAGCACGACCTCACCCTCGTTAACCTCGACCTTGAATTCCTCGAGCTGGCCGCCACCCTTGTCGCCGCGCCAGATCTTGAAGTTCCTGGGCGCACTCATCGGTCGCTCGCCCCTCCTGACACGGCCGCGTCGAGCTCCGACAGCTCGTCGTCGGTGAGGTACTTGGCCATCTCACTCCGGTCGAATAGTGCGAGCAGCCCCGGCGGCATGCTCGGCACCGGCTGTGCGGTGAGCTTCACCTCACCGCCGTCAAGCGAGCAGACAAGGTTGAGCTTTCGCCACTTCGCGTCCATTTTCGGGAAGTCTTCTCGGGTGTGGCCGCCGCGCGACTCCTCCCGCTCAAGCGCCGCCCTCGCCGTGCACTCGGAGACCACGAGCATGTTGCGAAGGTCCAGCGCGAGGTGCCAACCCGGGTTGTAGAGCCGGCCGCCGGTCGCGGCGACGTTCGCGATCCGCTCCCTGAGGTCGGCCAGCCGCTTGAGCGACTCCTCGAGCTCGTGCTTGCGCCGGATGATGCCGACCAGGTCCTGCATCACCGTCTGCAGGTCGTTCCAGACGTCATACGGGCTCTCGCCGTCCCCGCGCTCCAGCGGCGCCAGCGCGGTCCGGGCGGCGGCGTCCACATCGGACTTGGACGCCTTCGGACGGCTCGAGCCGAGATCGTCCACGTATCGCGCGGCGTACTCTCCGGCCCGCTTGCCGAAGACGAGGAGGTCGCTCAACGAATTACCGCCCAGCCGGTTGGAGCCATGCATCCCGCCGGAGACCTCGCCGGCGGCGAAAAGGCCCGGCACGGTACTGGCTGCGGTGTCCGCGTCGACCTCGACCCCGCCCATCACGTAGTGACACGTCGGTCCGATCTCCATCGCCTGCGCGGTGATGTCCACATCGGCCAGTTCCTTGAACTGGTGGTACATCGAGGGCAGCCGCTTCAAGATGAACTCGGCCGGCCGCCGCGACGCGATATCTAGGAAGACGCCACCGGACTCCGTACCGCGCCCGGCCTTTACCTCGGCGTTGATGGCCCGAGCGACCTCGTCACGGGGGAGCAGCTCTGGCGGGCGCTTGTTGTGGTCCGGGTCCGTGTACCAGCGGTCGGCCTCTTCCTCGGTCTCGGCGTACTGCGTGCGGAACACGTCGGGCACGTAGTCGAACATGAAGCGTTTGCCGTCGGTGTTCTTGAGGACGCCGCCGTCCCCTCGGACCGACTCGGTGACCAGGATTCCCCGAACTGAGGGCGGCCAGACCATGCCGGTCGGATGGAACTGCAAGAACTCCATGTTGATCAGCGTCGCACCGGCCCGCAGGGCGAGCGCGTGACCGTCCCCTGTGTACTCCCACGAGTTCGACGTCACTTTGTACGACTTGCCCACCCCACCGGTGGCCAGGATCACAGCCGGCGTCTCGAAGAGGACGAGCTTGCCGGATTCGCGGTCGTAGCCGAAGGCACCGGCCACCTTGCCGTCGTCGAGGAGCAGCTCGGTAATGGTGCACTCGGCGAAGACCCTGAGCCGGGCCTCGTAGCTGCGGTACTCGGTGTTGTCCTCCTGCTGCAGCGAAACGATCTTCTGTTGGAGGGTACGGATGAGTTCCAGCCCCGTCCGGTCGCCGACGTGGGCCAGGCGCGGGTACTCATGACCACCAAAGTTGCGCTGCGAGATCTTGCCGTCCTTGGTTCGGTCGAAGAGCGCGCCGTAGGTCTCAAGCTCCCAGATGCGCTCAGGCGCCTCCTTCGCGTGCAGCTCGGCCATGCGGTAGTTGTTGAGGAATTTCCCGCCGCGCATCGTGTCCCGGAAGTGAACCATCCAGTTGTCGTTCGGGTTCACGTTGCCCATCGCGGCCGCCGCTCCACCCTCGGCCATGACGGTGTGGGCCTTGCCGAACAGCGATTTGGAGATGATGGCCGTGCGCTTGCCGGCCAGGCGTGACTCGATGGCGGCACGCAGTCCGGCCCCGCCGGCACCGATGACCACCACGTCGTACCGGTGTCGTTCGATGTTCTCGGGCCGCCGCGTGGTCTCAGTCATCAGTGTGTTCTCAGTCATCAGTCAGGCCCTCAATTGATGAACCGGAGGTCGGAGATCCAGTCGGCGGCGAGCGCCATGACGTAAAGGTCGGCCAGTGCCAGGGTGGCCAGGGTGATCCAGGCCAACTCCTTGTGCCGGGTGTTCAGTATCGAGATGTAGGTCCAGGCGCGGTAGCGGATCGGGTGCGTCGAGAAGTGCTTAAGCCGCCCGCCGATGATGTGCCGGCACGAGTGACACGACAGCGTATACGCCCACAACAGGATCACGTTGATCCCGAGCACGACGTTGCCCAGGCCGAAACCGAAGCCCTCCGTGCCGTGGAAGGACACGATCCAGTCGTAGGTATTGATCAGCGAGATGAGCACGGCGGCGTAGAACGCGTACCGGTGCAGGTTCTGCAAGATCAACGGAAAGCGCGTCTCGCCGGTATACGTCTTGTGTCCATCAGGGACGGCGCAGGCCGGCGGCGAGAGCCAGAACGAGCGGTAATAGGCGCGCCGGTAGTAGTAACAGGTGAGGCGAAACAGCAGCAGGAACGGCAGGCTCAGCAACGCGTACGGAATGAGCGGCCAGTCCGGCACGAATCGGCCGAAGTGAGCCGCCTCCGGGATGCACCCGTTGTTTACGCACGGCGAGTAGAACGGCGTGAGGTACGAGTAGCCGGGTCCCTCGGCGAAGTACCACCGCTGCATCATGATGTGGACCAGGCCGTAGACCAGCCACGCGGTGAGGCCGATCACGGTCAGCGCGGGCTCAATCCACCAACGGTCGGATCGGAGTGTCTTGGCCGGGATCTCGGCTCGCGTACCCGCGGGCCGGCTGACGGCCGGTCTGGCCGACGTCGTCGTCATGGTCGCTGTCGCTCCTCGTGGGTGGTCGCTCCTCGTGGGTGGTCGCTCCTCGCGAGATCCCTAGCCGGCCGAAGTATGTGGTGTGGGACGCCCGCGCAAGTCTGCTATCACACCCGCAGCGTCGCGTCCGGCCAACACGTTACGCCGAACGCGCGATCGTGAGTGCACAGGGGAGTGTGGACATGGTCACTACGGGATCCCCTTCTGTCAAGATCCCGACGATCATGATCTCAGCGTCCGCAAACTGTGTCGATCATGACCTCCAAATCATGATCGGCGATGGGTGGGAAGGGGAGGGGAGGGCGGGATGGGGGGCCGTAGGATATCGGTTCGTGAGCGAGCGCAAGCCAATCGAGTCGTGGCTGACCGACATGGACGGTGTGCTGATCCACGAGGGCAGCCTGATTCCCGGCGCGGACGAGTTCATCAAGCGCCTCCGCGAATCGGATCGGGCGTTTCTGGTCCTGACCAACAATTCGATCTACACGCCCCGTGACCTTCGAGCCCGGCTCGCGCACACCGGCGTTGACGTGCCGGAGCAGGCGATCTGGACCTCCGCCCTCGCCACCGCCAGGTTCCTCGACACCCAGCGCCCGGAGGGATCCGCCTACGTCATCGGGGAGGCCGGGCTCACGACGGCGCTGCACGAGGCGGGCTACACGCTCACTGACAACAACCCGGATTACGTGGTGCTCGGCGAGACCCGGAACTACTCCTTCGAGGCGATCACGCGGGCCATCCGGCTCATCAACGACGGCTCACGATTCATCTGCACCAACCCGGACGCGACCGGACCGTCCCTGGAGGGAGCGCTACCCGCGTGCGGCTCCGTCGCCGCTTTGATCACCAAGGCGACCGGCGTCGATCCGTACTTCGTCGGCAAGCCCAATCCGCTGATGATGCGAGAGGCGCTGAACAAGATCGAGGCACATTCCGAGACAAGCGCGATGGTCGGCGACCGGATGGATACCGATGTGCTCTGTGGGCTCGAGGCCGGGCTGCAGACCTTCCTCGTGCTCACCGGGGTCACCCAGGCGGACGAGGTCGACCGGTTCCCTTACGTTCCGTCCACTGTGGTCCCGTCCATCGCGGACCTCATCGAGTACGTCACCTAGTTCGTTTGAAGTCCCGGCACCCGGTAGGTGCTGATGACGACCGCCAGCGACCGGTCCGGGCGGACCTCACGCACCTCGACGATGCCGATGCGCTGCGGAATTCCTTGCGACGCGGCGTCCTCCTTGTTGGTCATCAGGCAGAAGGTGAGGCCAGCGCGCGCCTGCAGCACGAGCTCGGTGGCCGTGGCCGTGCCCGCCAGCTGCGCGGCACACGCCTCCGGGGTCGGGTTCTCCGCCGTCGGCGTCGCGCCGGAGGTGCGATCGATGCGGATCGACTGCGGTCCAAGACAGCTGCTCAGGTAGAACTCGTGGCCCGTGTACGTCCCCACCTGAATCGTGTCCACGTCGACGAAGACGGAGGCACAGCCGACTGCGGCCGGGATATTGAGTTCGGCGCGGACGAGTTCGGGCTGGAACGCCACCGGCGGCGCGGTGGGTGACGGCGTGGCGCTGGGCGCGGCGGTGGCAGCCGGCGCCGACGGTGCGGCCTGGGGGCCGGCCGACGCGCCCCCGGCGGCGGCGCTCTTCGCATCTCGCGCGACGTCAAGGGCGTAGACCGCGACCGCGGAGGCACCCATCGCGACGAGAACGGCACCGACCGCTACCACGGCCGCAAGGGCCGAGCCGCCCCCTCGGCGCGGCCTCGGCGGAGGAGCCAGTCGCGGCGCGGGTGGTTTGACGGGCGGGGCCGGCGGTTTCACCGGAGCGGACGGCGGTTTCACCGGACCGGAGGGCGGTTTCACCGGACCGGACGGCGTCTTCGCCGGAGCGGCCGGTGGGTTCGCCTGCGTCACCGTCGTCGGCTCGGCCGCGGTCGCCGATGCAGCGGTCGCAGGCGGGGCGCTCGTCGGCGTCATGCCGCTGTGGTCGCCATTGGCCGGCGTTGGTTGGGCCGGCACCGAAGATGTCGATGACGCGGCGCTCGATGGGCGCGACTCCTGGGGGGATTCAGGCGTCTTCGCGGTCATTTGGATCTCCTCATTAGGCCACTGTGGATCGACCGTAACCCATCCAGTCAACTCCCGCCGATCAGGCGTCCGCGCATGGGACGCGGTTTGATGATCATGTCAAGGGGTGTGCTCAACCGGGGCTTCGTTGTGCGTTCAGCAGTGGACGCCTAGCCGCGCAAACGGCCTGGATTCACGCGGCTAGGCGTCCAGCGGTTCGCTTCCTTGATCGACGAGGGGAGGGGCTGTGGCGGTTCAGCCGGAGGCGTTGCCGGTGTAGTTCCAGGACGCTAGGTGCAGCGCCGGCGCGCGGTACGTCATGACGCCCCAGCCGGACGGCAGGGCCACCGATTGGGAGCCGACGCCCAGCACGGCGCCCCGGGCGAGAGCGTCGGGATACGACTGGGTGAAGCGCATGTTCTGCACAGGCCGGGTGATCTCCCCGTCCTCGATCAGCCACACACCGTTACGCGTCAGGCCGGTGACCACCAGGGTCCGCGGGTCGAGTACACGCGTGTACCAGTTGTCCGTTACGAGCAGGCCGCGCCGGACCCGCTCGACGAGCCGGGCGACGGCCGAGTCGGCCGCCGGCCCCTCGACCTCTCTCGTTGGCGGCTTGACATCCGATCGTTCGGCACCCTGGCCCTCGGCACCCTGGCCCTCGGCATCCGGCGCGCCGGGGAGCATGGCGACATTGGTCGCGATCGCGCCCCACGTCGCCCCACCCGGCATGGCATGGCCGGTTGATTCGGCCCCGGCCTTGGCCGCGCTGCGGCGATCATGGGCGACGGCCGTGCTGACACCGGCGTCGACGAACCTCAACCGGCGCTTCGGCGTTCCCTCCACATCGAAGGGCAGGCCGGCGCCGCCGGCGTCGAACGGGTCGTCAACCAGTGATACCGACGGATCGAACTGCGCCGCGTCAAGCTCGACGAACGATCGCCGCTCGGTGACCGCCTTGCCGTTGAAGCCGTAGATCGCCATGAGCTGCAGCAGGTCGACGACGGCGGTCGGTTCGAGGACCACCTCGTACCGCCCGGGAGGGAGCTCGACGGGGTTCTTGCCGGCCACCGCCTTGGCTACCGCCCGCGCGCCCAGTACCGCGCCGTCGACGTCGGCCAGCCGGGTGGCGGCCTTGCGGGTGACGCCATCGGAGACGCCGGCCCTGGCTATCGCGTCGAGGACGGCCTCGGCCGTCTCGGCCGCCGCGGACTGCCCGGCCGAGTTGGCGAACGTCACCGCCCACCGCAGCGTGCTGCAGTAGCCCGCCGCCTCCAGGCCGTCGGCGGCGGCCACGAAGGCCCGAACCCGCGCCGCTCGCGCATCGGGATCCGCGTACGCGGTCTCCTCATCGACGGGAGGGGTGGGGGCAACCGGGGCCGGCGGCGCGAGGCCGGGCCACTGCGGGTCGGGCGGGCTGAGGCGCGTCGCGGCGATCGTGCGTTCGACGAGTGCGCGTAGTCCGTCGGCGTCGACGATCGTGCTCGATCCGGCTGCGGTGCGCCCGTCGTTGTGCAGGCGGAGCCGGATCGTCGTCATCGACTCGGCGATGTTCTGGTGAATGTAGGAGTTTGCGAACCGGGTCAGGGCGAGGTCGGTCGTGTCCACAACGACCTCAGCTTCCGCGGTCGGGGCCGACGCCCGGACCAGATCGAGCGCCCGCGCCGCGACGTCGATGGGTGCGCTCATCCCCGCACCCCCACCCGAACGCGCGCGAACCGGGCTGGCGCACTCGGGTGGCCGGTATGCCCGACCTGACCGGGTTGGCCCTTCCCGCAGTTGGGCGTGCCCCAGGCGACGACCTCCGAACCCAGCATGTCCATGGACTGCCAAAACTGCGGGCCGATGCCGGTGTAGGTCGGGTTTTTCAGCATTCGACCTAACTTTCCGTCCTTGATTTCCCAGCCGATCTCGCACCCGAACTGGAAGTTGAGGCGCTTGTCGTCGATCGACCAGGATCGGTTCAGGTCCATCAGCACCCCGTCTTCGGTCGATGCGATCATCTCATCGAACGAGTGCGGCCCCGGCTGAAGACCGACGTTTGTCATGCGCACCATCGGCAGCCGGGCCCACCCATCGGCCCGGACGCTTCCGGCGTAGTCCAACCCGGCGACGGCCGCCGAGTCCCGACCAGCGAGCACACCGACCCAGACGCCGTCACGGACCGCGTGGCGGACGGCCGCCGCTGTCCCCTCGTCGTCAAAGCCAAAGCTGCCCAACGCCCCCGGAATAGTGGGATCTATCGTGATATTCATCAACTCCGATCCGTACCGGAGTGACCCGAGTCGGGCCAGGTCGAGCCACGAGGTTCCGGCAAACGCCGCCTCCCAGCCGAGAATGCGGTCCAGCTCGATCGCGTGCCCGACCGACTCGTGGATCTGCAGCGCCATCTGCTCGCCGCCCAGGATCAGCGTGGTCGTCCCCTCCGGGCAGGCCGGCGCGGTGAGCAGGGCACGGGCCTCCTCCGTGATGCGCCCGGCGTGAGCGGCGAGATCCAGGCCGGCGACAAGCTCCCACCCGCTCGTGCCGTACTGCCCGCGGTAAGACGGATAGGACCGGCGCTGCGTCTCCCCCTCGCCGATGACGGTGGCGGAGATGCCGGCTCCGCATTCGCGGATGTGCTGGTCGATCCGGTGTCCCTCACTGGAGACGAACCACTTGAGCGTCTCCCACGCCTGGTAGATGCCCTCGGCCTGGTCCGCTCCGGACGAATGCATGTCGGCGGTGACCCCGACGAGCAGGTCACCCTTGTCGGACAGCGCCACGGACATGGGGTCGATGGCACATGGCGAGGCCCAGCTCGCGGTCATCGGGGTCGACGGCACCAGATCAGCCGGAGGTCCGGGCACGGAGGCGCTGGCCACGGCGATCCGCGCGGCGGCCTCGCCGGCCTTTCGTGCCGACATTTCCGACAGATCCGGTATCGCAAAGAAGCCCCAGCTTGATCCGACGAGGGCCCGCACCCCTACTCCGGCGTCCTCGTCCTGGCTGACCTCCTCGATCTCACCGTTGCGGGCGTTCAGGGATTCCGATCGCCGATGCATGACTCTCGCATCGGCGTACCGGGCGCCCGCGGCGAGCGCGGCGTCGACCCCGGCGGTCGCCACATCGAATTGCGTCATGCCGCTCAGCCTGTCATGGTCGGGTCTAGTCATGTCTCTGGTAACGACAAAGTCACGACGGGCACTGTCCGGGCTCGCTCGGTAGGCGAATTACCGCAGGTCATGACAGATGTGATCGAGCTGTTATCGGACCGATGCGTTCGGGTGTTTCCCATCCCACGGAACGTCGTTACCTTCGTCTCGGGCGCAGGGATGACAGATTCTTGCGCTCGGGAAGGAGCTGCACTCATGAGCGACACCACAACAAGTGGCGATCGTGGGGTCAGGGCTACGAGCGACGCCTTTGACGACGTGGTGTCCGATCCCGAGCTGACGGTCAACGCCCCCGATGTCATCCCACCCAAGATCGGCGGCACGATTGTTGTCGGCCGCTCGCCGGGCCAGCTCGCCTGGCTGCGGCTCAAGCGTGATCGGGTCGCCGTGGCCAGCGCCTGGGTGCTCGGATTCTTCGCCGTACTCGTCATCTTCGCGCCGCTGATCCAGTGGCTCTACGGCGTCGACCCCGAGGAGGGCTTCAGCCAGCTGCTGTCGAGCGCCTCCAAGTCGTACGGCATGCCCACTGGCACCGCCGGCGGCATCAGCGGTGATCACTGGCTCGGCCTCACCATCGGTGACGGCAAGGACGTGTTCATGCAGCTTGTGTACGGCGCGCGCACGTCGCTGTTCATCGCGGTCATCTCGGCGGCCGTCGCGGTGGGCATCGGTATTGTGATCGGCGTCGTCGCCGGCTACGTCGGCGGCTTTGCCGACAAGGTGCTCACATGGTTCATCGACTTCGCCCTCGCGTTCCCGTTCTTCCTCTTCGCCCTCGCGCTCGTGCCCACGATCAACACGCGGATCGCGGACCAGTTCGGCTCGATCGCGCTCTGGAAGCGGGTCGCCACGCTCATGGCGATCTTCATCATCTTCGGCTGGATGTACACCGCCCGGATCGTGCGCGGCCAGGTGATCTCGCTGCGCGAGCGGGAGTACGTGGAGGCGGCCCGCGCGGCCGGGGCCGGCTCCGCCCACATCCTCTTCCGGCAGTTGCTGCCCAACATCTGGGCGCCGATCATCGTCACCTTCTCGCTCGCGGTGCCGACCATCGTGACCGCCGAGGCGGCGCTGTCGTTCCTGAGCATCGGCATCACCGAGCCGACGCCCGACCTCGGTCGCATGATCGCCAACAGCGTGCGCAACCTGTCCAACGTCGGGTTCGCGCCGCCGGCGATCCTGCTGCCGGGCATCACGATCTTTATTCTCGTGCTCGCGTTCAACCTGCTCGGTGACGCGCTGCGCGATGCGCTCGATCCACGAGCGGCCAAATAGACCGGTCGACGGACCGGACCACACAAGACGTCGCCTAGCAAGCTGGGATATGGCCAAACGGCCACCGCTAGGCGGGGAGGGAGAACAACAAGTGCGACGCAAACTGGGAGCTGTGCTCATCGGCACGCTCGCTGTGGCGATTGCCGCGAGTGGTTGCTCGACCACGGGCGAAGGCCCGGGTCCTGGCCCATCAGGTCAGCAAGGCGGTGGTGCCTTCGTAGTTGACGACAACGCCAAGGGCCCAGCGCCCGAGATCGCCGGGGCCAGGAAGGGTGGAACGCTCACCATTCTCGGCTCGACCGACCTCGACCGCCACGACCCGCAGGCGGACTATCGCGGTGACGGCATCATGCTCTACAACCAGCTGGTCACCCGGACGCTGACGACCTACTACGAGGACGTCGCCGCGGACGGAACCATCAAGACCCGTCTCGTGGGCGACCTCGCCACCAACACCGGTGAGACCACCGACTGCAAGACGTGGAAGTACACGCTCCGCGACGGTGTGAAGTTTGAGGACGGCACGCCGATCACGTCGAAGGACATCGCGTACGGCATTTCGCGCGCGTTCG
>JAXIPB010000246.1:0-8879 GCA_045403155.1 Micromonosporaceae bacterium | reverse complement strand
CGTTCACCCATGTCTTACTAGGAGCTTCGTTCGTATCATCGACGACATTCACGGCAATCGCGATTGTCATCGAAATGTGATAATTAACTACAAAAGTTTCAATCAGTAGCAGACCAGGACGTTTAACTTAGCGGCATTGACACATAGGTACATCAGAAACCGGTGATCAACGTGCCATGCGACTACTGGTTGTCTGGAATCACCACCGGAGCCGGGACCGGTGCACCAAAGACCGTCGCGACCAGGTCGCTCAACATCCGTACGCCGTGCTCGATGGTGTCCCCGCCGGGCAGCTGGTGATACATCGCCGCGACGACATACCGCTCGTCGGGCCCGGCGAAGCCTACCGTCGCCGTGATCCAGTGGGTCCGGCCCGCGTCCTGCTCCTGCGACCAGCCGTCCTTCACGCCCGGCCTGAGTGATGCCCCGGCCGACCACACGCCCCACTTCTGGATGGCGCCGACCGTGCGCATCGCGTGGACCAGATACGCGCGGTCCTCGGCATCCAACCTTTCGAGAATGTACGACATGAGCGCCGCGAGATCCGATGATGTGCACTTGATGAACCCCCACCGACTCGGGAAGCCATTCACGTAGGTGGCTGTCCTCATGCCGTACCTGTCGCGCAAGCGCTGCATGAAGGCGACCGGGTGGATGTACCTGTTCCACAGCGCATCGGCGGCATCGTTATCGGAGACGGCGAGCATGGCGTCAAGCTGGCTACGCGCCTTCGGGTCGAGCGTGATCTCCCCGGCGCGGGCCTGTTCGAGCAGCGTGGCCGCGACAGCGAGCTTCGGCGTAGAGCCGGCCCAGATGGTGTACGTCGGCTCGCCCGCCCTCCATACCGCACCGGTCCGCCGGTCCCGCACGATCATGTTGATGTGCCCGGTCTGCCTGCGCATCAGCGCCGTTGCGGCCTCGAACCGCGTGCGCTGCGCGCAATCCCACGGACCCGGATCGCAGGAGGGCTCCGCCGCGGCCGTGGCGGACGCTGCGGACGTGGGGGAGGCGGACGTGGCGGACGTGGCGGCTCCCTGTGGTGGGATGAAGGTCGCGCTGCCGCGCCCCAACCCCAACGCGACGACAGCCGACGCCGCCAAGATCACAACGAGCGCCAGGGCCAGGACCAAGAGCCCGGCAAGACTACGGGATCGTTGGCGATCGGGCGACGTCCTCACACGCATCCATAGCCTCCCGGGTCGTCACCCCTCGACGTCCTCGACCCCGCAGCCGCCGAGAGGGCCGGTGTCGCCACCGGCCCTCTCGCTGTAGCCACTGCTGGGCGTCGTGAATGAACTGTAGCTACTTCTGGGCGTAGTAGATGAACTGGAAGAATAGCCCGGGAATCTCGGAGGGATCGCGCATGTCGGTCCAGGCCAGGTTGGCCTTGCCGTCCGGGCCGTACGAGATGTTGATGTAATCGCCGTGGAAGGTGGCACAGTTCGTGCAACCCGCAACATTCGCGCGGAAGTAGCGCGACTCCGTCGGATGCGACGGCGCCGTGTTCACGATCGTCTTGCCCCCCGGGATCGTCGTCAACGCTGTGTTGTACAGCGCGGGGTTGGCGTCGCGGTCGTGGTAGAGGATCCCGACGGTGCCGTTGGTCGGGTTGACGTCTACCCACGGGAACCACTGGTCGGTCGGGCTCGCGTCGACGAGCGTCGGCCCGGTCCAGCTCGCCCCGAAGTTGGTCGACGTCATCAGGAAGACATCAGTGTTCGTGACCGGGGTGGCGCTGTCGTGGACGCCGTTGCGGTTGTCGGAGAAGACGAGGTATAGCGTCCCGTTCTCGGACGCCCGCGGGCTCGCAACGATGTTGCCGGCCGAGTTGACGCGGACCTGGTAGCCGGTCAGGGTCTGCCGGCCGTTGACGTTTCGTGGATAGTCGCGAGAGCCGTCTTCGATGCCGGCGACGAACGTGGGGCTCGACCAGCTGGCGCCACCATTCGTGGACTTGACGAGCAGATATTGGTCGTCAGAGACCTCGCCCGGCTCCCAGAGCGCCTGGTTCTGCTCGTTCTCGAACGCGACGTAGACGGTGCCGTCGGGTCCCACTGTCGGCACGGAGAACTGGTTCTGGTCGCATTGCCTGGCCGGACCGGATTCCTGGATCGTGCAGAGGGCGGCGTTGAAGCCCGATATTTCTTTCGGTGCCGACCAGTGCCGGCCGCCGTCGTCGGAGTGAGCTTCGAGAATCGGTGACGAGGTGTAGGCACCCTTGGTGGACGCGAACTGGGTCCAGGTGAGGTAGGTCCGCCCGTAATGGGACGAGGAAGGAGTGTTGTCGGTGACGATCCACTCCTTGTCGTTGAACAGCTGCAGGTTGGACGAGTCGCAGCCGACGCCGGTTGCGACGACCGTGGGCGGATCCCATGTGACGCCGCCGTTCGACGAGACGGAGACGACCAGGTCGCCGCGGCAGAGTTCGCCGGTCGAGGTTTGGAACGAGTAGTTCAACGACGAGTGGATCGCGGTGCCGTGCTTCCGGTCGAAGGTCGTAACGGGATCGCTCCCGGTGACCTGCGGGCTCTTGCGCGAAATGTCCCCCGTGGTCCATGTCGCCGCATTGTCCAACGTGGTGTACATCTGGTCACAGCATGATCCGTAGTCGTTGGAGCTCGCGATCATGTGTGCCCCGTTGACGGGGTTGACCTCGATGTCGGGTTCGTTGTTGGGGAACGGGTCGTCGCAGTCCAGGTTCGTGTTCGCGCCTCCGCTCTCCGCTACGCACTCAAACTGCGAGTGCGGGCCGTGCTGTTTGGCGAAGCCGGCCACGTCTTCGGTCACCGACCTCTTTCCTCCCATGCCAAGCTCCGGGAGTGTGGGTCGAGCCGTGGCGATGCCCGACTGGCCCACCGCCAACAACACGACGGCGCAGGTCAGGAGCGCGAGTCTCAGCCTTCTCATGCCGCTTTCCTCCTCGTCTGCCTCGGGAGGTTCATCCGCCAGAGGTGGATCCTCCTGGGAAGCACGGACTGTCTGATTGCGGGTCGCGTGGGGGATCATGAAATCACGGATGTGCAGATGTGCGACCTTCGCTGCCGACCCTAGAGCTACCGGCGCCGGTGGGCAATTTCTAGGGAACAGGGGACGGCAACGGTGGCAATAGACGGGGTGAGGGCTCTTTCGACGACCGCGGCCACGACGGACGATCCGGCCGATCTTGCCGCGATGTTCGAGCGATGCGTACGGCCACTGTTGCGCTACTGCGCATGCAGGGTCGGCCCGGACGCCGCCGAAGACGTCGTCGCCGAGGTGTTTGCGGTCGCGTACGCCCAACGGATGCGGTTCGACCCCGCACGGGCATCCGCGCTGACCTGGCTCTATGGGATCGCGACGAACATTTCCCGGCGTCATCGACGTACGGAGATGCGCATCTACCAGACGTACGCGCGTGGTGCCGCCGATCTTGTCGATGACGCCGTCGCCGATCGGGCGGCGTCGCGGGCCGATGCGCTGTCTGCCCGACGCCGGGTCGCCACGGCGCTGGCCAAGCTGCCCGCGCGCCAACGAGACGTCCTGCTCCTCTACGCGATCGCCGAGCTCGACTACGCCGAGATCGCCGAGGCCCTCGACATTCCACTCGGGTCGGTGCAGTCATCGCTGCATCGGGCCCGGACCAAGCTACGCGCCTCGCTCGGCGCGCTGTACGCACACGGAGGATCATGATGACGGCCAACGACACCGACCTCGCTGTGCTGCGCGAGGTGACCGCCGATGTGGCTGGCCCCGCTGCGGAGCCGTCAGCCGACGCGGTGGCCCGTACCTGGGCACGCCTGTCGCTGCGGACCGCCGATCCGCCCGCCCGGCCCCGCGTCTGGTCTCGCAAGCTCCTGGTGCCCGCGATCGCGGCAGCCGCCGTCGCGGTCATACTCCTCGCGACGGTGGCGCTTCGGCCGGGGCATGGGCTGCAGGTTGGGGCTTCGCCGCTGCCACCCACGCCATCGGCCGATAGGTCTCCCGCGGAACCGACGTCCACGCCGGTGCCGGCGGGGACGGTCGCGGTGACCGAGGTTGGTACCACGGTCGGCTCCGTCCCGGTCGGCCGGGTCATCGAGGAGATGGTCGCCGCCGCCGCCTCCGTCGAGCCGGTGATCCTGAGCGCGGGCGAATTGCTGTATGTACGCATGGAGGTGGCTGACTGGGCCGGCCGCCAGTTGACGGCTACCCGGGTGCACGAGTGGTGGGTCGATCCGAACGGAATGACCCCGCTCAAAATCGTCAACGACGGGCGGGACATGGGGCCAGGATCCGATCCGCCGGCCGGCCCACCAAGTCTGGTGGCGCCGACGCCGGAGTGGCTCGCATCGCTGTCGACCGATCCGGCGGTGCTCTACGACATGCTCGTGGATCTCAACGCTGGGGTGAAGCTGGGCGGCGCCCACTACGTAATGAAGGAACTGGCCGCGTTGTACCGCACAAGCGATCCGGTGCTGACCCCGGCTGTGCGCGCGGCGTTCTACCGAGCGCTGGGTGAGGTCGACGGGCTTTCGGCGACTGAGGTCAATGTGGCCGGTCGAAAGCTCTACCGCATGCATCAGGGCGGCCAGAACGTATCGGACCTCCTGCTCGACCCGGCCACGGGGCAGGTCGCCGGGGTCCGCTACAGCTACCTCGGGTCCGAGAGCGTTCAGGTGGAATCGATCGAACTCTGGTACCGAGCCGTGGTCAGAGAGGTCGGCCAGACACCCTGAGCCACCCGCCGCGAATGATCACCGTCGTCTGTTTCACCTGATCACATGGTTTCGTTGTCGCCCTGGTTGCAACGAAGCACGGCGATCAGGTGCAACTGTTCACGGTGATCATGTCCTGACCGCCACCCGGGGGGGACGGCCGTTGGCGTGTGCAGAGTACGACGCGGTGCGTCGTGATCGAAGCGGCGGAATCGTCGGCCCGGTGGCTGTCGTCCAGACGACCACTTTGCCGCTTCGATTAAGACCCGTTGCCGCCAAACCCACCCAAGATCCGGTGGATCATGAATTGAGTGTCGTGAAATGGCGTCGATCATGATTTGGAGGTCATGATCGGCGGGGATGGGGGGGATTGCGGGAGGTGGGCCGCGCCGGAGTCGTGCACACGCTTCGCGGCTGGTGACGGCCAACCCGTTCCGGGTGGGTACGATTCGTAGTGATCAAGATGGATACCTTTGACGATGTGAGCCAGTTCGACGCATGGATGGCGGAGAATCACGCGAGCCGGTCCGACGTGTGGCTGAGGATTGCCAAGAAGGGTTCGGCCCGTACGACGGTGAGCGTCGATGAGGCGCTCGATGTCGCGCTCTGCTACGGCTGGATCGACAGTCAGCGCAAGTCCTATGACGACGAGTACTACCTACAGCGATACACGCCGCGTCGGCCGACGGGTTCCTGGTCGAAGGTGAACATCGCCAAGGTCGAGCGGTTGATCGCGGCCGGGCGCATGCGCGCGCCCGGTCTGGCCGAGGTCGACGCTGCGAAGGCGGATGGCCGGTGGGATGCCGCATACGAGGCGCAGCGCAACGTCGCCGTGCCGCCCGACCTCGAATCCGCGCTGGCGCAGCACCCGCGGGCGAAGCGGGCGTTCGAGTCGCTCGGCAAGACGGACCGGTACCTCATGATCCTTCAACTGCTCAAGGCGAAGACGCCAAAGACCCGGGCGACCCGCGTCGAGAAGCTGATCGCCCGCCTGAACGCCAGCTCGAGCTGACCGGGTCGTTTGCGAGGGTCGGCATCCGTCTACATAACGAAGCGTGCTGCTGTACTAGGACTGGGATGCACGGGTGCATCCGTCGGAACCAGACCCTCGGGCCACGGGACAATCCTGATCGTCAGGCGCCAGGAACCCTTTGTGGATGCTCGGTGAGCCAGTGATGCCAATCGTCCGCGATCAGTGCCCGGAACAGCTCTTGCACGCCGGGCATGTCAAGCTCCACCGACGAGCCCACGCCGGTCCGCATTGTGCGCAGGTAGGGCGCAGTCGCAAAGGAGATATTCTCGGGGTCTATTCCCTTGAGCTTCAACACAAGATCACGAATATCGGTGTTGTTGTCCACCGTGACCGATGACGCGGCCGTGACGATGAGTTTGTCGAGCGCGAACGGGTGCAGAAGCAGGCCCGAGGAGGAGATCTTCGTGGCCAACGCCTTGACTACCAGCTGCTGGTCGTGAATTCGGCCGAAGTCCCCACCCGGCACGCCCTTGCGCTGGCGCATGAACTCCTCGGACTCCTCGGGTCCCATGTCATGGCAGCCCTTCGGCCACACCTTGGTAGAGAAGGTCGATCGCACTGTGTACGGGATGCACACGTGAACCGTCCCCACCTGGCCAACCATCGTGTGGACGCCGTCGAAGTTGACAATCATCGCACCGTTGAACGGCACCTTCGTCAGCTCGTACACGGTCTTGGCGGCAAGTTTCGCCCCGCCAAACGCGAAGGCGGCATTGATCTTGTTCATGCCGCCTGGCCATGTACCTCCCGCCGGAACGTAGACGTAACTGTCACGCGGAATGGAGACCACGAAAGCGCTCTTAAGATCCCTACTCACATGCAAAATCATGATTGTGTCGGACCGCTCACCATTGGGATCGCTTATGGCCTGCGGATCCGGTGACCGTGAGTCCGAGCCCAGCACGAGGTAATTGAGCGGACCACCAACCTCATCGGCGCGTTCCGGGATCGTTGGCTTGGGAAGATCTCCGAGAATATCGGCACGTTCGACCTTGTCCTCGTAACGCGACGCAAGCGTAAACGCGCCCGCGACCGCTATTCCCGAGAGCACCAGTGTCAACACGCCCATGACACTCAGCGCACGTAGCCACAACTTTCGCCTTGCCTGGCTGAGTGTGGGCGGCGGCTTCACCGGGTCGAGCTCGACGTCGGACGCTCCGCCATCCGCGGCGTTTGGCAAAAGGTCACCCTCCACGCGGATCACGGCAGGCGACCCGCGCCGTCTGTTGACAGTGCTCTGCGACCGGAGGACTGTTCGTGCGAAACCCGATCCGTCCGGCTATCGGCCCTTCTCCGACCGCTCATTGCTTGGGACTACTCGCGAGAGTATCGCGTTCGCAAATGAGCTGCGCCACCTTTGGTGCTTTCGCCGCGGCGTGCCCGCGACTCGAGGTAAGCCCGCTCCGGGATGCTGAGGGTCAGCCGCGCGGCGTGCTCGTACTCGTCGCGGGCGCCCGCCGTGTCGCCGAGCTGGTCGAGCAGATGAGCACGGACCGCGTGCAGCCGGTGGTGACGGGTCAGCTGCGGGTCGCCCGCCGCGGAGTCGAGCGCACGAAGCCCCGCTTTGGGTCCATCCACCATGGACAGTGCGACGATCCGGCCGAGCGTGACCATCGGTCCAGGGGAGACGCGGTGCAGCAGATCGTAGAGGACCAGGATCTGCGGCCAGTCCGTCTCGGCCGCCGTGGCCGCCTCGTCGTGCACGGCGGCGATCGCGGCCTGAAGCTGGAACGGTCCCGGCGCGGCCGTGCCCAGGGCGCCGGTGACAAGGTCGATCCCCTCGGCGATGGCGGCCGCATCCCACCGGCCGCGGTCCTGCTCCGCCAGCGGTATGAGCGCGCCGTTGGCGTCGGTGCGGGCGGCCCGCCGGGCATCGGTGAGCAGCATGAGCGCGAGTAGCCCGGTGACCTCTCCGTCTTCGGGCCGGGCCGCGTGCAGCTGCCGGGTCAGCCGGATCGCCTCGGCGCTGAGCTGAACCCGTTGCAGCACCGGCCCGGAGCTCGCCGCGTAGCCCTCGTTGAAGATGAGGTACAGCACGTGGCGGACGGCGACCATCCGGTCGGCCAACTCCTCCGGCGGCGGAAGACGAAACTCTTCCCCCCTGAGACGCTGCTTGGCGCGGCTGATCCGCTGGCCCACGGTCGCCTCGGGGATCAGCAGCGCGCGGGCGATCTCCGCCGTGGTCAGGCCGCCCACGGCCCGCAGCGTCAGCGCGACCTGTGACATCGGGGTGAGGGCCGGATGGCAGCACAGGAGCAGCAGTGTGAGCGTGTCGTCCTCGGCCGGAGCCGGCGGAGCGGCCGGCGGCTCGAGCAGTGCGGCATGCGTCTCGCGTCGGCGTCGAGCGGTCTCGCTGCGCCACGCCTCGGTCCACCGCCGGGCCGCGACCGTGACCAGCCAGCCGGTGGGGTTGGCCGGCACCCCGTCGACCGGCCACTGCTGGGCCGCCGCGAGTAGCGCATCCTGCACGGCGTCCTCGCACTGGTCGAAGCTATGCACGGGTCCGCTCGCAAGCGTCGCGGAACTGCCGAACCGGCGTACGAGGACGGCGAGGACCCGCGGGGAGAGCTCCCGGAGCAGGCCCGGAATGTCCGCCGTCACATGTCCACGCTGAGGTTGTCGAGCACCGGGCGCACCTCAATCTCGACGAAGTCGGCCTCGGGTATGCGCGCGGCGACCTGGATGGCCCGGTCGATGCCGTCGCACTCGATCAGGAAGAAGCCGGCCAGGTGTTCCTTGACCTCGGCGTACGGCCCGTCGCTCGCGATCACCTCGCCGTCGCGCACGCTGACCACCTTGGCCGTCGACGGGTGGGCGAGCGCCTCCGTCACGATCAACTCCCCGGACGCGGCGAGTTCCTCGTTGAGCGCCGCGTACGCGGCAAGCCCCTCGGCGCGCTGCCCGGCGGGCATGCTCGCCCAGAGCTCGAGGGCCTTCAGGTTGTGGCGGATCAGGATCACGTACTTCATGCGTACCTCCTCGCCCTGATGTCGAAACCGGCCGCCCAGCTTCTACATACCGTATGAGTGGCGTCCACAGAGCTGCCGATACAACGCCGGACGCCAGAAACGGGAGGAGCGCGCTATGTCTGAGTTGCGCACCCTGATGGACGGGATCGTCTTCGGCGAGTCGACCCGCTGGCATGACGGTCGGCTCTGGTTCGCCGACTGGGC
>JAXIPB010000083.1:0-17599 GCA_045403155.1 Micromonosporaceae bacterium | reverse complement strand
TCATCCAACGCGCGCAGGGCAACCTTCTCAACGTCACCATCCGCGATGTACGCCGGGACACTCGCAGCATGCTGGCCTATGCCCACGAGGACGTATTCGGCCTGGTGATGTCGTTCGTCCAGGAGCTCTCCGCCACCGGAGAGGAACGGATGCGAGGCATGACGCGGGAACTCGTCGACGCGGCGATCGCAACGAACGGCAGCTTCTACCTGCCCTACCGACTCCATGCCACCAACGAACAGCTTCGACGCGCGTATCCGGACTGGGAAACAGCGATGCAAGCGAAGGACCGCTACGACCCGAAGCACGTTTTTCGGAATGGACTCTACGAGACCTACGCCCAGGCGTGACCCGCCACGCGCGGGCCAGCGCCGACCGATCGTGCTCCCTACCACGTCATGCAGCGCCGCTGAGATTCAGCACGACCACGCCGGCGATGACCAGGGCGATGCCGAGCATCCGCGTGAGCGAGGCGCTCTCGCCCAGGAAGACGATGCCGATAATCACGATCAGTGCCGTGCCCACGGCTGCCCAGATCGCGTAGGCCGTACCCACCGCCATGCTCCTAAGGGTCTGGGCGAGGAGCCAGAACGAGACGACATAGGCGACCGCGGTTCCGACGGACGGCCATAGTCGGGTGAGCCCGTCGCTGAACTTCATCGCGGTCGTGCCGGCCACCTCGGCGATGATGGCGGCGGCTAACAGGATGTAGGGCATCGCAGCTCCGATCGAATGCCGCTCAGTAGCCCAAGCACGATCAGATCAGATCTGCACCGCCGTTCGTTGCTTGCCCTGAGACCCCCGGGAGAAGTCGGCGCGTCGAGCAGGTCGTCAACGCTGACCAGGCCACTGTGCCGTCGTGGCCCGCGCCCGATTATCAAATTGACGGTTAATGTAATTCGATAATCGAGATAAATACGCATATCGGACTCGGAACGAGCCAGCCTGCGCTACACCATAATGACTGTTATGGAATCACTTGCGTTGGGATACCGGGATCACTCCCAAACCGTGGAGTGACGAGAAGTAGAGGCCATGGCCAAGGCGGCGCAGCACATGTGAAGCGACACGAAACTGCCAGGGGTTGCGACACGAAAACGAGAGTGACCGTGACTTTACGTAATGCCGCTCGCCGGACACGCGGGGATCGGTGGACGGTTTCCCGGCCGACGGGAGAGCCGTGGTCGTGCTCTGATGCTAGACGGACGCCCGCGCGTGAGTGGCTCCATCGCTGCGATGTAGCGCCCGAGTCTTGTCCCGGCGACCCACGCCGACCCGCGACGCCCGCGACGGATGGGCCCGGTTATAGCCCGACGCCGACCAGAGGGTTGGCGTGCAAGCGGTCGACCTCCTCAACGTAGCCGAGCAGCCTCGAGCTGCCGTCCTTCCAGCCCCCATGGCGGGCGATGTGTAGCGGGTCGGCGCCGGCGCGGTAGGTCTCGGTGGCGAAGCCACGACGCGGGGAGTGGCCGGACCAGGCGGTCGCCTGCAGACCAGCGGCGTGGGCAGCCCGGCGCACGATGAGCGCGACGGCCTGCCCGGTGATGCGCCCGTCGGCCGCGACCCGGCCAGTGGGCACGCGGCCGATCCGGCCGTGCCTGTCGATGCGCACGAACAGCGGACCGGCGGTGCATCCATGTTGGGCAAGCAGGGAGAGCCACGCCTCGATCACCCGGACCGGACACGTCTCGGGGTGCGAGCCACACGGCAGCGCGACGATCAGGTCGTCGAGGTCCAGCGTGGCGAGTTCGGCGCGGCGCGCGCCGAGGGCGAAACCGAGCACGAGCAGGGCGCGGTCGCGTACCCCTGCTGTCTTGGCAAGGTCGAGCGAGGCGACCATGGCGCGCAACGCGGCGATGGTTACCGGGGCGGCTTTGCGGACCCGGGCGGTACCGGCCAGGGCGCGTTCCCGGCGATGCGCGCGCAGCACCGCGCGAGCCAGTGTCAGGTCCGGCCGGTCATGCCCGGCACTCCGGTGCGCGGTCGAGATCGCGGAGAGAGCGCGCTCGATCGTGGCCGGAGCCTTGCCGACGTCGACGAGCGCGTTGACGTACTCGGCCAGAGTGGTGGCCGTGGACGGCAACGCGGCCAGCCCCAGCGCCTCCGTCCACATGGCGAACCGGGACCAATCGCCGGCGTACACCCGCCACCAGGACATTCCTTACGCTTCTTAACTGTCATTATGGTGTTGTTTTTGAGGCCGCGTAATGTGTCCGATTTGCAGTGATTCTCGGGATTATCGGATTGAATTAACGCGCATTCCGATAATCCCGAGCGGCGATGTACTGACGCGGGCGCTCCCGATAAAGCTGGAGAGGACCGCGGCGGGCGAGTCGGAGCGCCGAGCATTGGCCGGCATGGACGCGCTCGCCGCGGATCGTTGCTCGCCTTCGGCTTACGTCCGCCGACGAAAGTCGGCCACCCAATTGACCTCCCAGGTCTCGCCTCCATCGGTGGAGAAGGCCTGCTCCCAACGCGGTTCATTGGTATGGGTACGAGTCCACATGTATCGGACCCGCACCGGCACACCATCGATGGCGTCGTCGCACTCGAAGGTGCCGACGCCATCAACGAACCGCCCTACGACCGGTACGTCCAGTTCGCCACCGCTGTTCTTGGACGCCCACCAGATGCGCCACACCTTCTCCTGCTCGTGAAAGAGCCGCAGGGTCAAGCCCTCCAGGTTCTGCTCCGGGCTCCGCAACACGTCGAAGACGCCGTTTCCGTCGAGAAGCAGGTGGCAACTCAGCGTCGCGTCGAACTCATACCAGTCCTCGCAGGCATCGAGGACCTTCACCAACCTTCGCTGCCGGCTGACCCACTCGCCTGCCAGAAATTCGAAGTCTGTATTCGTCATGCGGCGCAGGGTATGGGCGTACCACTGACACCTAGTGTCAGGTGCTGACAGTTGACCGATGAGACCGCGGCGCGAACGGCGGTCGCCATCGAGAAGTCACCCGATCCGCCGCCTTGAGCGGGCGAGCCGAACCGGGTCCCGCAAGATCGCCACGATCATGACGTGAGCGTCGCTCAAACGCGCCGATCATGACCTCCAGGTCATGATCGGCGGGGTGTTGGCGGGTGGTGGGGGCGCGCGGGGTGTTAGTGGTAGGCGTCGTAGAGGCCGTTCCGGAAGACGTGATTCGGGTCGTACCGGTCCTTGACCCGCATCGCCGCCTCCCACGCGGGATACCCGCGCCGCAGCTGTTCGGAGGTGGCATGGAGTCGATAGGGCAAGTAAAAGCTGCCGCCCGCCGCGAGCGCCGCGTCAACTAGTTGCCGCGTCATGTCCCGCATCCGTTCGTCCCCGGCGGAGGACCGATCCTGGATGAACGACATCACCAGGCCGAAGACGTCCTCGCGGGCGTAAGCGAGGACGCTGCGGGTGTCCCTGCGCACGTCGCGGACGGTGACGTTGAGGAGGTTGCCGTCCGCGCGTCGGATGATCTCCTTGGCACGGCCGACGAACTCCGCCAGCCGAGCCTGCGGAACGAAGTACTCGTGCAGGATGTCGGTGGTGTCGTCCGAGCGGTTGGCGAACACGGCAGCGGGCTCATTGAGCAGGCTGTTGCGGCTAACGTCATCGGCCAACCACGGTGCGGCCTCGCGCTCCAGCAACCACCGCAATGCCTTGCCGGTACCGCTGCCGGCGGAGTTGCGGTAGATCGCGCGGGCTATCTCGCTGCTCAGCGCCGGCGTCAATTCGAGCACGTCGCCGCGGGTACCGGGCACCGGTGTGAATGTGGCGATGATGGCCTCGTCCAGGAAACTGTGCGGGTCGACCGACAGCCGCCCGTAGGCCATCTCGACCGCCGATCCGTCTTCGTAGACCCGTTGCGCGAAGGTCGTCGCGTACTCCGTGGTCGGCACCGAGACGAATTCCGGCTTGTGAAACAGGACGTTCGGAACAACCGCGATGTCCGCCTCCAGGATGACGCCGTACATCCCGTACCCGCCCAATGCCAGCGTGAAGAGCTCGGCGTTCTCCTCGGGGCTGCACTCGACGATGGAGCCGTCGGCCGTCAGCAGGCGAAGACCTTGTACGGTCGCGGCGATCGGCGAACTGTTGGTGTGCCAGCCGTGGCAGTTCACGCTCATCGAGCCGCCAACGGTGAAGTCATGGTTGGACTGCATCACCATCGGCGCAAAGCCGGCGGCGTTGAGAACGGGGATGACGTCGCGCCAGGTCGCCCCCGCGCCGACGCGCATGACCCCGTTCGCGGCATCGACCGCCACACCCCGCAGCGGCTGCATGTCAAGAACCCAACCACCGCGGAGCAGGCTCTGCCCGCCCATCGAATGGCGGACACCGCAGACCGCCAGCGGAGGATCCTCACCCGAGGCGATCCGGCGCAGCAATGGTGCCACCACCTCGCCGGTCGACGAGGCCGATGATCCGGCGAAGATGACGCCGCGCACTGGTGTCGGGTCGAGCCGGCTCGCGTCATCGAGCAGGAATTGCGGTGCGATGGTCGGGGGGATCTGCGCATCGTTGATTTCGCGTTGAATCGCCGCGCCGGCGAAACCGCCGGCGACGAGCGCCCCGGCCGCGGTGGCGCCGTAGGTGAGAACCCGCCGCCGTGACACCCACGGCGCAGGTCTCGGCGCAGGTCTCGGCGCAGGCCGCGACGCGGGCTCCAGTGGCACGGGCGCTGGCGGCGGCTCCTCGGCAACGGCCACCTGGTCCTCCGCCACCTCGTCGTGCTCCGCCACCTCGTCGGTCATCTCTTGCCCACTCAACCCGTACGTGCCTTGCTGCCCGGACGCGCGTATCTATCCATCGTGTACTCCTTCGACGATTCGCCACGATCTCGACGATCCGCCACGACGCCGACACAGGTGACCTGTGAAGTTGGCCTTCCCAGTGTGGCGAGCGCTAGCGTTTGCCACGATCCTCCGCGTGGTCAGATCCCCGACGGGAAGGAGCGGCAGGGTGGCAAGTAGGGCGCTGGTGTTGGGCGGCGGCGGCGTCACGGGGGTCGCGTGGGAACTCGGCGTCCTGGCCGGACTGGCCGAGGCTGGGCTCGACGTGTGCTCCGCCGACCTCATCGTGGGTACGTCGGCCGGATCCGTCGTGGCCGCGCAGACCACGAGCGGAGCATCATTGGAGGCTCTCTACCAGCGCCAACTCGATGGATCCGGATCCGAGATGGCGGCGCGGATGGGTCTGACCACGATCATGAGGCTGGCTTGGGCCGCCTTGGGCTCGGCAGACTCTCAGAAGAGACAGGCACGGATTGGTGCGATGGCGTTGGCGGCCCGCACACCGACGGAGGAAGCCCGTCGTGCGGTCATCGCGGACCGGCTGGCGGTGCACGACTGGCCGTACCGAAATGTACTCATCACCGCAGTGGCCGCAGACGACGGCACGTTCGTGACATTCGCCCGGGAGTCCGGCATGTCCCTTGTGGACGCTGTCGGGGCCAGTTGCGCGGTTCCGGGGGTCTGGCCACCGGTGACCATCAACGGTCGACGGTACGTCGACGGCGGCATGCGCTCCCCGGCCAATGTCGACCTGGCGGCGAGTTATGACCGGGTGGTGGTGCTCTCTCCGATCACGAGGGGCTTCGGTCGCGGCACTGGTGTCGCGGCTCAGGTCGCCGCCCTCCCGAAGGGCACACGGGCAGTCGTCGTCGCGCCCGACAAGGCCGCCAGGACGGTCATCGGCCGCAACGTTCTCGATCCCGCTCGTCGCGCACCCGCCGCCCGCGCTGGCCGACGGCAGGCCGACGATGTCGTCAAGAAGGTCGCCGTAGTCTGGTCCGATTAGTTGGGCGACAGTGACCATCCCCAACGTGTCGATCATGAGCTGAGTGTCCTCAATCAGCCTCGATCATGACCCGCAAATCATGATCGGCCGGGTGGGGCGGTCGTGCCGGGTTTGGTGGGCGGCGGGTGGGGCGCGAGGCGGTCGGCCGCGTGGCTCGGGTGGCGAAGTAGCCGGGCATATGCTCGGCCGTCGCGTCTGCGTGGTGCGGCGCCTCCACGAAATGGGTGAGCACAAAGCCTGCGGCGAGCTGTCCTCCGATCTGTGCCGTCATGGTATGGCTGTACTCGATTAGCCCGTCTGGCCCGAACGCACGGCGCTCATCCTCGGACAGATCCAATGTGGAGAATGGGATGCGGTGGCGCACAATGAACTCGCGCCGCTCGTCGAGCACCGCCAGGTCGAAGATGAACAGGTCCGGATTGACAAAACCGGCCATCAGCGTGCCGCCGGTGCGCAGGACCCGGAAGCACTCGCGCCACACCGGCTCCAGTTCGGGACAGAAGACGTTGGAAACCGGGTTGAACACGACGTCGAAGCTCTCGTCGCCGAAGGCGCTCAGGTCGCGCATATCGCCGAGAACCGTACGCAGCGTCAGGCCGTCCCGGGCCGCGACCGATTCGTCGCGCTCAAGCTGCTTGGCGGAGTTGTCGAGAACCGTCACGATGGCCCCCGCGGCCGCCAGCACCGGTCCCTGCTGCCCTCCGCCGGATGCGAGGCAGAGAATCTCCGCGCCGGTGAGGTCCGCCGGGAACCAGTCACGCGGCGTCGGCTCGTAGCCGATGAGCACAACCGACCAGTCGCCGTGGCGAGCCTTCGCAATCACCTCGGGTCCAACCGGAACGGTCCACTCGTTGCCCGAGTCGACCTCCCGGTCCCAGGCCGCGCTGTTGTGGGCAACCGGATCGATGCCTGCGGTCACGTGCGCCTCCGATCATTTCGGCGAAGCCGTCGCGTCGGGCGAGCTTAGCCGCGCGGGTCGCGTTGCGCGGCGAATTAAGGCGCGGCATCCGCCCGTCGCGGCTGGTGGTTGGCGGTACGCCGCTTAGACTCGTGCATTGTGAGAAAGCCGAACCCCCTCGGCAAGCCGGTAATGATTCACGCGCACATTGACGAGGTCGACACCGACTTCGACGACGAGCTGAATGACGAGCTGAATGACGAGCTGGATGACGAGCTCGACGACGTCATTACGGCACCCGAGAGACCGGAGATCGCCAAGCCGCCGACGGCGACGCCGGAGACCGCAGCGCCGGAGACGCGGCCGTGCGCCTACTGTGGACGGCCGGTTCCGCAGCGCGCGAGCGCCGGTCGGCCGTTTCGCTATTGCCGTGACAATGACGACGCCTGCCTACGCTCGGCCCGCAACGCCCGCCTGCGTCAGCGGAGCGCGCCAGGGCTCGCCGGCCAGGTGGCGCAGGCCTTCGAGGTCGTGGACCGGCTCGATCGGGTCGTTGAGACGCTGACCGAGGCGCTGCACACCGAGCTCTCGCCGATCGGGGTCGAACGCCAGTTGACCGCGGTACGGGCGGACACCGCGACCCAGATCGCGGCGGCGCACGCCGAACGCGACGAGGCTCGCCGCGAGGCGGAGCAGCTCCGTGCCGAGACCAATCGCGCGCGAGCCGATGCCGAAAGCGCGAGGGCGGCCGGTGCCCAAGCGGTTCAGTCCGCGCTCGCCGAGGCGGAGGCGGCCCGGAAGGTCGCCGCTGACGCGGTCGCGCTCGCCGACGAAAGGGTGGCCACCGCCCAGGCCGAGACGCAGGCCGCCGCGAATACGGCGGCGGACGCCCTCGCCCGTACTCATCAAGCGCTCGCCGACCGCGACGAGGCCCGCGGGGCCGCGGCGACAACGGAGGCCCTGCGCCAGGAGGCGCTGCGCGACCGGGACGCCGCGCGGGCCGCCGTCGCCGATGCGGCCAAGCAGCGCGATGCCGCCCTCACCGAGGCGCGACTGCACGCGGCGGCCGCTCAGGAGGCGTCCGCCCGCGCCGACGCCGCCGTGGCCGAGACCGCACGCACGAGAGCCGAGGCCGCGCGCGCGTCGGCCAAGGCCGACGAGCTGAACCAAGCCCAGGCGGCCGACATCTCGGGCCTGCGCGAGGCGGTCCGCGCGGCCGAACAGCGTGGCGCCGACCTCGCGGCTCGGCTTGCTTCTGCGGAGTCCGACCGCGACGCCGCCCGACGGGATGCCGCCGCGGCTCGGGCCGACGTGGCCGCCGCGCAGGCCCACGCCGCGAAACTCGCCGACCAGGTGGGCAACCTCGCCGGGGCGCTCTCTCGTCTCGGCGCGCCCGGTCAGCCGGCGAAGACCCGCGCGAAGCGGGAGCCATCCCATTCCCAGACGTCCTGATAACGGGTGGGGGTACCAGGCTGATCCAATCCGCCGGTCAGCACGACCCGGTCGCGGGCTTGGTCATACGCCAAGCCGTTGCCCTGCCGGGGCGGGAGATCCGTATCGGCTAATCGGGTCCAATTGGCGCCATTCCACGCCCAGATCTCTTCCCGTGCAGCCGTGTCGCTTCCGCCGCCGATCATTACCAGGCGGCCCAACCGGGTGTGGAAGATCGCGTTCGTGTTGACCCGGGGCCCAGGCGCGGACTGGGCGCTCGAGCGGCGCCAGGACGTGCCGTCCCAGAGCCAGGTGTCGCCCAACGCGGTTGGGCCGTCGATGGCGTGGCCCCCGTAGAGCACCAGGTTGCCGTGCGCCTGATCGAACTCGAGGAAACCGGGGAAGCGCGCGGACGGACCGCCGTCGGCGAGGCGGCGCCAGGTGCCTCCGTCCCATCCCCACGTATCGCTCCGGATTCCCCGCTCATCCGCTCCGCCCACCAGCACCGTGAGTCGCCGTGCCCGGTCGTACGCCATGCTGGCGCCCTCGCGGCCGCCGGGTCCCGCGACCTTGTTCCCGACCCAGGTCTCTCCGTCCCATTCCCACGTCTCGTCCATCGGTGCTCCGCGACCCTGCAACCCGCCGTGGAGCAGGATGACGCCCCGATCCGAGTCGTAGGCGACGCTCGCGAAGTTGCGCCAACTCGGCACGGATGGAAGGCCGCGAGACTCCAGCTGCCGCCACATCGAGCCGTTCCAGGACCAGAGTTCCAGTGGCGCGTCGGCCGCGAGGCCCGACTCGGGGCCGCCGTTGACCAGGATCGTCATGCCCAAGCGTTCGTGGTATACGAGGTCGTGCCAGGCGCCGATCATTGGTCGCGGCGGCGACGTCGCGGCGCCCGGCGGCGTCGGCGCTGCTGTCGATCCCCCGCGGTCGCAGCCGCTCGCGGCGAGTACCGCGCCGACGAGCAGGGTTGCTGCGACAGCGCTGGGACGACGGTTCACGATTACCCGAGTCGCCAGCGGCGGCGCCGGTTCCGCCGTCCCCGCTAGCTGAGTTCCCGCACGAACGTGCCCGCTAGCTGAGTTCCCGCACGAAGAGGTAGTGCCATCCGACGGGCGGGAGCTCGAACGACTCGCCCCGGATCACGAAGCCGTGCCGCTGGTAGAACGCCGCTGCCTTGTCGCGACCGTTGCACCACACGAGGCTTCCGCCGTGCCGCACCACCTCGTCGATCCCGGCCTCCAGCAGGCGGCCGCCGATTCCGCGGTTGCGGTGCGTCGCGACCGTGGCCATGCCGCGAAAGCGCCAGGCGGGTTCGCCGTCGAGGCGCTCCGGGAAGAAGGTGATGCACGCGAGCATCCGACCCGCGGCCGCGGTGGCGTCCGTGTCGTCGCGGACCGCGAGATGAAAGGTGTCCGGGTGGTCATCCTCGGGATACTCGGCCGCCGCGGGCGGAAGTGTCGGTCGGAGTACGGAATGTCGTATCGGAAGGATCTCCGCACGGGCCACCTTTTCGATCACGCCGGCAAGTCTCGCACGGGCGGCCGGGGGTGATCTCGATCACTTTCTTGGTAACTTCGATTCCGTCGCTACATTTGATGGGACGTCTCTCCGTACTTAAGGGGGAATCGTCCGACCGAGTCCGGTCGTTACACCAACCGACTCACCAACGCGACCGACTCACCAACGCGACCCTGGAGGAAAGCCGATCATGGGCGAGCGCATGCTGCGCGGAAGTCGTCTCGGAGCCGTCAGCTACGAGTCCGACCGCAATACCGAGCTGGCGCCCCGACAGACTCGCGAGTATCTGTGCGCGAGGGGCCACCAGTTCGAGGTTCCATTCGCCGTCGACGCCGAGGTACCCATCACGTGGGAGTGCAAGTTCGACGGGACCGTGGCTCGTCTGCTCGACGGCAATGAGCCCGAACAGAAGAAGGCGAAGCCTCCGCGTACCCACTGGGACATGCTTCTTGAGCGTCGGAGCATGGCCGAGCTGGACGACATCCTGAATGAGCGCCTCGAGGAGGTTCGCGCCCGCCGCGGTCGCGCCTCCTGAGCCATCGCCCATGAAGGAGGGGTCCCCTACCAGCGAATTCGTTGGCAGGGGACCCCTCCTTCGTCGTGGCGCGCCTACCCCGGGTCGATGATCTCGCCCTCGATCGCCTGGTCGGTCCCGGTGCGGGGCCCACCGTCGCTTCGGTCGGAACGCGGGTGGACGGGGTTCCCGGTTCGCACCCGCACCCGCCGCGGGCCGAACAGCTCCGTGGCCGCCGCCGGCGAGATCCGGCTGGCGAACGCCCGAAGGATCCCGGCCCTGGCGAGGCGCCGTGTCGGCGGGGCGATGAAGAATGCGCCGATGATGTCGGAGACGAAACCCGGTACGAGCATGAAAAAGCCGCCGATGAGGACCAGGAGCCCGTCGGTGGCCGCGTTGCCCGGCGGCCGGCCTTCGGCCAGGTCGGACTGGAACGTCCGCCAGGCCTTGCCGCCCTCCCGCCGCAGCAGCCAGGCACCCAGCGCCGACGTGGCGAGCATGAGCAGCAGTGTCCAGGCCGCCCCGATCACCTGACCAACCGCGATCAGCACGGCGATCTCAATGATCGGCACGATCACCAGCAGGCCAACGATGATCAACAGGCGCCGCATGTGATCAGCCCCGCTC
Organism: Micromonosporaceae bacterium; assembly: GCA_045403155.1. GTDB lineage: Bacteria > Actinomycetota > Actinomycetes > Mycobacteriales > Micromonosporaceae > JAXIPB01. The sequence continues at coordinate 6,835 of JAXIPB010000083.1, read as the reverse complement.
CCCCGCCAGGCGGCCGCTGACGAGCTCGCGCGCCCGCTTCGCCCGGGCCTGGGTGCCCCAGACGGTCACCCGCCACAGCGCCTCGCGAACGATCGACGAGCTCATCTTGCTCGCGCCGCGCTCGCGTTCGGCGAAGGTGATCGGCACCTCGGCGACCCGGAAACCGTTGCGATGGGCGCGCCACGCCAGGTCGACCTGGAAGCAGTAGCCCTGCGACGCGACCGTGTCGACGTCCATCTTCTCCAGCGCCGTCATCCGGTACGCGCGAAATCCGCCCGTCGCGTCGTGTAGCGGCATCCCGAGCGCGAGCCGGGTGTAAAGGTTGCCGCCGCGGGAGAGCACCAGGCGGTGGAGTGGCCAGTTGACCACCTTTCCGCCGCGCACCCATCGCGAGCCGAGCACCACATCGGCGTCGCCGAGCGCGTCCAGCAGGCGCGGCAACTCCTCGGGCGCGTGCGAACCGTCCGCGTCCATCTCCACGACCGCGTCGTACGCGCGATCCTTGGCCCAGGCGAAACCCGCGAGGTAGGCCGCGCCCAGCCCTTGCTTTCCGGCCCGGTGCATCACGTGAACCTGCGGATCGGCGGCAGCGAGCTCGTCCGCGATCGCTCCCGTACCGTCTGGGCTGTGGTCATCGGCGATCAATGCGTCGCATGACGCCACCGCGCGCCGGAGCCGGTCGACGATGATGCGAACGTTCTCCGCCTCGTTGTACGTCGGGATAATCACAAGCACCCGCCCGACGCCGGGATAGACCTCGCTCAACGGTCAAACCCTTTCGTCTCGTCCATCGCCGTCGCCCCCGTTCGACCGTGACCGCCCTCGAAGGACGACACCGGTCACTACGACGCACAGGGCCGCGATGACCAAAGCTAGCTCGGGAAGCACGCCCAGCGCTGTGGCAATGGTACGGCGCGAGCTGAGTTCGACGCCTCGGACGATGACCGCCTCGGCGTTGAATTGGGTGGCATGGTACACATTGCCCCGGTTATCCACGAAGGCCGAAACGCCGACCGTCGAGGCCATCAGCGCCGGCCGGCCGTGCTCCACGGCACGGAGCTGGACCATCGCCAGTTGTTGCCTCGCCTCCGCCTCGTTGAAGGTCGCGTTGTTCGTCTGCACCACGAGCAGCTGAGCACCGCCGGTGACCGTGTCGCGGACCACCTCGTCGTAGGCGACCTCGAAACAGATGACGTCGCCGACCGTGGCTGGGCCGACGGTGAGGACACCGGGTGTGGGGCCGGCCACAAAGTCCGAGCGGACCAGATCGACCTTGTCGGTGATCAAGCGGGCGAAGGATCGGATTGGCATGTACTCCGCGAACGGCACTGGGTGGCGCTTGACGTACGTCTGCCCCGGCCCCGATTCCGGATCCCACACGATCCCGACGTTGCGCACCCGATCGGCCGGGCCCTGCAACAGGCCGCCCACCAGGATCGGCACGCCGATCGCCCGCGCGGCGTCGTCAATGCGTGCCTTAGCGTCGATGTTGAGGATCGGATCGATGTCGCTCGAATTCTCGGGCCAGACGACCAGGTCCGGCTTCGCGGTGCGACCAGCGGCGACATCAGCGGCGAGCTCGATCGTGGCGTCGACGTGGTTGTCGAGCACGGCCCGGCGCTGCGCGTTGAAGTCAAGCCCGAGCCGGGGAACGTTGCCCTGCACGATCGCCACGGTGACCTGGTGACCCTGGCCGTCGGCCGACGCGGGCCAGGCCAGCGGCACTACGAGTGCGAGCACGGCTACGGCAACGGCGAGGCCGGCCGCGCGCACGCCGGACACCCGCGCGCCGGTCGTGATGGGGCCTGCATCGCGCCGCCAGACCTGCATCAGCCTGACCGCGGCCAACGCGAGCAGCCCGCCGACCACCGCGGTCGCGAATGTGACCAGCGGCGCGCCGCCGAGCGCGGCAAAGAGCACGAGCGGTGAATCCGCCTGGCTGAACGCGACTCGCCCCCAGGGAAACCCGCCGAACGGCGTCCGGTCGCGCAGCGCCTCCTGCAGGACCCAGACCAGGCCGGTCACCAGCGGCCAGCTCCACCGCCACCGCTCCACCACCGGGCTCGCGAGGGCGGTCCCGGCGCCGAGCAGCCCGACGTAGGCCGCCTCACCGGCCGGGAGGAAGAGCCACACCGATCCGACGTAGCCGCCCGCCCAGCTGAGCAGCGGTATGAAGAGCGTCAGGCCCGCGATGATGCCGAGGCCGGCGCCGGCCCAGAAGCCGCGCCGGTGCGCCGCGACCGCTAGGAGGCCGATCCCGATGGGAGCGGTCCACCACAGGCCGAACGGCGGGAACGCGACGAGCAGTGCGAGGCCCGAGGCGAGCGCGGCCACGACGGCCCACCACCCACCGAGCCGACCGCCCGCCCGCTCATCGAGCCCCCCATCGGATCGCCCATCGAGCCGCTCATCGGACCACCCATCGAGCCCCCCATCGGGCCGCTCAGCGGACCGCCCATCGAGCCGCTCAGCGGACCGCCCATCGAGCCAGCCGTCGGGCCGACCACCAGGCCGGACGACCCCCGACTCCGGGCGAGGAGTCGGATCCTGCCCGGGCGGCAAGGCCGGCTCCGCGATCACATCGTCGAGCATGTCCGCAATCGTGCCTGATCACGAGGCCCTTCACCGAACCGACCCAGCCGCGCCCCAAGATCCGCATGATCATGGGCTGACCGTCGCCGAAAGCCGTCGATCATGACCTCCAAATCATGATCGGCGATGGGGGGTGTGCATGTCCGTGCATGTGTACGGCAGTTGCCCGGTCGGATGGCGGGCAAGCGGGCGAGTGTCGGACACTCGCGATGATCAAGGACCTACACGATCACCAGCGCGACCGGCGCCCGCGGGACTCAGCGCGACCGGCGCCCTCGGGACTCAGTAAGCATGTGCTCGACCTCTGGATCGCTCCAGCCGTTGGGGTCGCCAAACAGGTGCGTCGCGGCGACGACCTTCCCGGCTCGCATGCGACGACGCGCGGCGGGCCGGAGCGCGCTGTCACTCGTTCTCGTCCGGAGGTCAAATCAAGCTCGTCATCGATGTCGTCCATGCGCCGATCCTATGAACGGCCCGCTCAGTCGGAGGCATTGGACGGCTACCAGGGCGTGTGAGCCCAAATCGCGCGGGTGAGCGTCCAATGCCCCGATGGGGCACGCTGCTCGGGTGGATCGCATTGATGATCAAAGCCGTGCGGGGCGCGGCTCGGGCCGCGCCCCGCCTCCCAGGCCCCTCCTGGCCGGTGGCAGGCACACTGGCTGCCTTCGGACCGGCCCGCGGCGAGCTGGCTGTTCACCGCCGGGCCGTTGTCTACTGGCCGCACCGTGCCCCCTGCCCGTGGTCCTGCTCCACCCAGTTGCAGGCCCACGCCGCGTCGGCCGCCGTCTTACGCCGCTCGCCCGCCCCCACCCACTGGACCTGGCACGGCCCCGCGATGTGCGGTGACCATTGGCCAGTAAGCGTTGCGCGAGGGCGCCCGGAGGCCACCCACGGAAAGGACGCATTGACGGTACGCGGGGTGGCCCTGCGCCTGTCAACGGTTGGTCGCCATGAATCTTCAGTCGCGGCGGCGTGTCGCCCCGGCGTGTTCTCCGATGCGGATCAGGTGTCCACGAAGGAGCGCCAGCGCCGCGTTGGGGTGGTCGGTGGCGAGCAGACCCGCGGGCGCCAGGACGTACTCGCGGTCCACCACGACCTGCGCACCGCGCGGAGGCGCCCACCCGCCGGCATGGTCGTCGAGCACGCGGTCGAGCACCCGCGCCGAGGCCGCCGGACTCGCGTGGCGGAGCACCCCGCCGGAGCCAACGAGCAGCCGTACCCGGCGCATGTCCTTTGCGGACGCGCGCCCACCACTCCCGACGCCCGGGAATGGTCGCGCGGGCTCGCCCCGAGCGTGTCTGCGCAGCGCAATCGTGGCGGCCAACCTCGCGAACCGCATCTCCATCGCATGGTCGGTCTCGGTCACGGGGAGGAAGGCCGGGTCGTCGGCTCTGGCCCGAGCGGCCGCCGCCAACGTCTCCACATCCGCGGGCGCGATCAGCCGTTCCGCGATCAGCCGTTCCGCGACCAGCCGTTCCGCGACCAGCCGTTCCGCGACCCGCCGTTCCGCGACCCGCCGTTCCGCGACCAGCCGTTCCGCGATCAGCCGTTCCGCGATCAGCCGTTCCGCGACCCCGGCGTCGACCACCCCGGTGGCGCTCCACCGCATGCCGAGGTCGCCCTCGACGGTCCGGCTTCGCCAGAGCGTGCCGGCGACCTCCTTCGCCGGCGCGGCCCGCGGATCAGGGTCCGGGCTCAGCACGGAGTAGACGTCGGTCGTCGCCCCGCCGACATCCACGACTACCAGGTCACCGGCGAGGTGGTCGGCCAGCAGTTCGACGGCGGTGAGCACGAGATCCGGGGTCGCGCCGCGCACGAGCGAGGCGAAGCGAGGCCCGCGCGAGAGCCTCTTGCCGCCGATGACGTGCCGGAGGAACACCTCGCGGATCGCGGCCCGTGCCGGTTGAGGATTCAGCTCACCGATGCGTGGCAGCACATTCTCAGTTGGTACGACGGGGACACCGCGCGCCTGCAGCGTCGCGCACACCTCGTCACGCGCGTCGACGTTGCCGGCCACGACCACCGGCACCCGCAACCGAACGGCCGCGAGTCGGCGCGCGTTGTGGTGGAGAACCTCGGCCTCGCCGCCGTCGGTACCGCCGACCAGAAGAACCACATCCGGACGGGCGGCCCGCAGCCCGTCCACCGCGGGGCCGTCCAGCAATCCCGCGGCAACGTGCACCACCCGGGCGCCGGCCGAGAGACCGACCCGGTGGCCGGCCTCCGCCGTCACCAGCTGCTCGTATCCCACGACCGCGAGCCGCAACCCACCGCCAGCGGACGAACAGACATCCACCGTCGAGATGTCGGCCCGCGCCGGCAGCAACTGCGTGACCTGCTCGATCGCGGCGTCCAGACCGTGCAACACATCCGTCTCGACCGTGGTGCGATGCTCCGCCGTGGCGAGCAGTCCTCCCGAACCGAGGTCGACCGCGGCCACCTTGGTGAACGTGGAGCCGACGTCGGCGCAGATGGCAACCCTTCGCTCGCTCCTCGCGCTCACGCCGCCGGCACGACCACGGTGCCGGTCGCGGTGACCGCGACGACCGGCGGGTCGAGCACCTCCGCGGCCGACTCCGACACGTCGGGGCGGCCACGACAGACGACCCGGCACTCGAAGTCGATGGTCCGGCTGCGGGTACCGACCCGGGTCACCTTCGCCTCGATCTCGAGCACGTCACCGGCGCGCATGGGTGCCGTGAACTGGACGTCGGAGTAGGACGCGAAGAGCCCCTCGTCACCATCCGTACGGACGCACACCTCGGTCGCGACGTCGCCGAACAACGCCAGAGCGTAGGCGCCGTCGACGAGGTTCCCGGCGTAGTGCGCGTGGCTGTACGGGACGTAGCGCCGATGGACGACCGTCAGCCCAATTCGTGGATCGCTCATGCCGCCTTCTTCTGCGTCGTGGCCCTCTGCGTCGTGGACTTTTGGGCCGCGCGGGTCGTGATCAGAGAGTGCACCAGGTAGCTCGCTACCTCCCTCGGCGTCGTTCCACGGCCGAAGATCCGATCGACGCCGAGCTCGTCGGTGGCGAGCTCATCGAAGCGCGGCCCTCCGACGACCAGCAGCGGGCGCCGCTCGGACGGGAAGGCCTCCCGGAACGCGGCCGACATCTCCCTCGTGTTGTGCAGGTGCGCGTCGCGTTGGGTCACCACCTGGCTGACCAGCACCGCGTCGGCCCTTTCCCCGCGGGCGCGCTCGACAAGATCCGGGACGCTGACCTGGGCGCCGAGGTTGACCACCTTGAACTCGCGGTAGTACTCGAGCCCCTTCTCACCGGCGATCCCCTTGGCGTTGAGGATCGCGTCGATGCCGACGGTGTGGGCGTCGGTGCCAATGCACGCGCCGACAACGGTGAGCTTGCGCCGCAGCCGCTGACTGATCAGCCCGTTGATCTCCTTGGCGCCGAGCAACGGGAAGTCCCGCTCGGCGACCACGACCTGAGACATGTCCACCAGGTGGTGCACGCGCCCGTACACGACGAAGAACGTGTAGCCCTCGCCCATCTGCTTGGCGTGTACGAGCATCGCCGGCTCTATGCCCATCTTGGTGGCGAGCTGGATGGCGGCGCCCTCGGCCCGCTTGTCCAGCGGCACCGGCAGCGTGAAGCTCACCTGGACCATGCCGTCGCCGGTCATGTCCCCGTACGGCCGGACGACCTTCTTCTCTCCGGCTCTTTCGGTGGCGCTCACGCCGTCGCCTCCAGGATCTCGGTGGCCGGGTTGTAGTAGCCGTCCTCGTGCCGGGCCACGCCGGCCAGGCCCTTGCCGCCGGTCGAGGGACGCTTCATGATGCCAAACGTCCCGTCGGCGATTGCCTCCAATAACCCGCCGCCGGCGTGCCGGCGGGCATCGTGCTCAGCGTCGACGATCCTTTCGAGCAGGTCGACCGCCTCGCCGAGAACCTGGTTGGCGCGGCGCTGGATGAATCCGCCCGGAGCCGGGACGAAGTCCTCGTGCAGGCCTCCGGCCGCGCTGAGCACGTAGCGCACGTTCTGCAGGGCGATGTCCCGGTCGGAGAGCCACGGCGTCACGACGGCCTCGGTCATCATCCCGACGAGCAGGATGCCCTGGCCGGTCATCGTGCCCGCTAGATTGAAGAAGCCGTCGAGCAGATTGCCGCGGAAGACGTCTCCGGTCATGTGCTTCGTCGGCGGCATCCACTTCAGCGGGGCGTCGGGAAAGAGCTCCCGGGCGAGCAGCGCGTGCGCCAGCTCCAGCCGGAACGACTCGGGCAGATC
>JAXIPB010000177.1:0-25693 GCA_045403155.1 Micromonosporaceae bacterium | reverse complement strand
CGGACCTGCTCGTCGGAGAGGTCGAGCGCGTCCGCCTCGGCCAGACCGGTCAGGCCGGCCCGCAGCAGCTGCAACGGGTCCGCCTCGCCGGTCGTACACATGTGTCAAGCATATCGCATCGACACGGAGACACCAATAACTGCATCAAGATTTCTCGCATCTGTCTACAGTCGACATCAGCCGGCGTGCTTGACCTGGGACGCCGTGCGCTGCCGTGACGCCTCGTACAGGACGATCGATGCCGCCACGCCGACGTTCAACGAACTCGCCGCGCCGCCAATCGGAATCCGCACCATCCGGTCCGCTGAGTCGCGCCACGCCGCACTGAGACCAGTCGTCTCGTTGCCCACGAGGATCACCGTCGGCGCGGTCAGGTCGACATCGGCCACATCGACCTCGCCGCGCTCGTCTGTGCCCACGACCTGGACGGGGACGCCAGCGCGTCGGGTGGCCTCCACCCACTCGAGGACATCCAGATGTGACGGCACGCGCGCGGTCGGGATCGCGAACAGCGAGCCCGTACTCGCCCGCACCGACCTGGGGTCGTACACGTCGGCCGAGTGTCCGGTTACGACCACCCCGGAGGCGTTGAACGCGTCGGCCGAGCGGATCAGCGTACCGATGTTGCCCGGGCTCGCTGGCCGGTCGAACACAACGACCAGGAGATCTGGCGTGATCTGGATTCGGGTGAGGTCGTCGTCGGGGAGGGCGACGACTGCTACGAGTTCCGGCGGCGCTTCGGCCTTGTCGCCGAGGCCGCGCAGAAGGTCCGACGACATCGCCACGGTCGGGCAATCGAGTCGACCGAGCAGATCGTTCGCCCACCGCGAGAGGCGCGCATCGGCATCGTAGAGAAGAGCGCGAAACTCCCAGCCGTGCGCGGCGGCCAGCGAAATCGGCCGAACGCCCTGGACCAGGAACTCGCGACTCCGCTGGCGCTTGGTCCGGTTGGTAAGCAGAGCCTCCAACTGCTGGAAGCGTGCGTTCCGCGTACTGATTCGCAGGATCGCCGGGTTCCGGGCCACAAGGTACGAAGCGTACCGGCTACAAGACTCCGGCGGCTGCTCGTACGGCGAGGCCGGCGCCGACGAGCAGTACCAGTGCGGCGGTGGCCGCCGGAGTGGCGGCGTGCAGCCACGCAGTCAGCCTGGACAGGCGCGCCAGGAGGCCGCCCCTCCGGACGGCCCCGGCGCGCGCTGCCCGCTCCATCCGGCGTTGCAACGCGAGGAGCAGGAGTCCAGCGCCGGTGAGCGTGGCCGCCATTCCTATCCCGTACGAGACGACGAGCAGCACACCGAAGCCGGTGCGGCCCAGTCCGATCGCCGCTAAGAGAACGACGAGAGCGGACGGGCTCGGCACGAGTCCGCCGGCCAGGCCGATCCCGGCGAGCCCGAGCCGGCCCGATCGCCTCCGGTCGTACGAGTGGTCGTCCAAGTCGTCCGAGTGGTCGTGCGAGCCGTGCCGGTGGTCGTGCGAGTCGTGCGAGCCGTGCCGGTGGTCGTGCGAGTTGTGCCGGTGGACGTGCGAGCCGTGCGAGGCGTGCCTTTGGCCGTGCGAGTGGCCGTCATGAGCATCTTCGTGGTGGGTGCCCTGATCATGGGAGTGACTGCCGTGGCGATGGTTCGCGGCGACGCGCCGATGCCCCGCCCCCCGCCGGCGAACGACTCCCGCGACCATAGCCACGCCCACCGCGAGCACAAGCGCGCCGCTCACCAGGCCGAGCCAGCCGAAGATCTGCTGCCCAGCGATCGCCGTACCGGCGGTGAGCAGCAGGCCGAGAGCGAGCACCCCGCCGGTATGGGTGAGAGTCACTGTGCCGGCGACGGTGAGCGCGTCGCGAGGGCGGCCCCGGCGACCGGCAAGGTAGGCGGCGAGGATCGTCTTGCCGTGGCCCGGCAAGGCGGCGTGCCCGGCTCCGAGGATGACCGCGAGGACCACGGCCAGCAGTCCGACCAGAGGCGTCAGCGTCCCGCCGGCGAGATCCTGGAACCGCCGGTCGATCGCCGACATCCACCGCGACACCGGATCGCCACCTCCGCCCACCACCGCCGGGCCAGACTCAGTGGCCGAGCCGCTGCCGGGACCAACCCGGATCGTCGCCGAGCTGACGTCGAGGGCGGAGGAGAGCAGATCCGCCGGATACTTACGCAACTCGTCGCTGACGCTTCGACTTGGCACCGACGACTCGACGATGCGAACGCCGTCACCGGCTGCCGTCAGCTCGCGCCACCCGACCCGATCATTGAGGTAGCGATTGTCTACGCGGACGTCGGTCGGCGCGGTCAACGAAGCCGGCGCCGTCAGCCAGCAGCCGAGCCGCGACACCTCGAGGCCGCCGGCGCCGGGGGAGTACGCGAACTCGGAGCGCTCAACCGTCCATACCAGACGCTGGTCGTCGGCGCGAGCATCCAGAGCGGCCGAGAGATCAGCGCACGTCGCTGCGGCGTACGCGGACCGTTCGCCGTCGCTGGCCGTACCGTCACCGTTGCCGTCGACGCCGGAACGGACCTGCAGCGTCGGAATCTCGGCGATGTCCACGACGGCGACGGCCTCCACTCGGTCCGCGTGAAGCCTGAGCCCCACGTACTGGTTCACCGAGAAGTTTCCGAGCGGGTGGGCACTCGCCGGTGCCGCTGGAACGAGGACCATGGCCAGCGCGGCGGCCGGCACGGCCGTGAGACCGACGATCAGTCTGCCGTTCATGATGACCCCAGGTTCGCCAGCGCCTGACGCGCGGCCGGCGCGCCGAGCGGAGAGAAGTGCGGGTTGATCTGCAGGGCCATGGTCAGGTGCCGCATCGCGGCAGTCCGGTCGCCCACAGCGGCCTCGATCATCCCGAGGTGATAGGCGTAGAGCGCCGAGCGGGCTCCTGTCGCGGCGGCCCGGCGCGCGTAGCCGATGGCTTCGGTGTCCCGATTGGACAGATGCAGGGACCAGGCGAGCGAGTCGGCCACGTCAGCGTGTTTGCGCCGCGACCACTCCGCCCTCGCCTCCCGCAGGGCGATCGCCGGCTGACCGGTCGCCTCGGCGAGTGCCGCGCCGGTCAGGCCGTCGACCCCGCCGTTTCCGGTGAACAGCTTGTGTGCGGCCGCGGCCAGCTTGAGCTGGGTCATCGCGTCGGCCGAGCGCCCGGCCGAGCGCAGCAGGTCGGCGTACTCGATCAGGTAGCTCGGCGTCGGCGCGCGTCGGGTCAGCGACTCGTACGCGGACAGAGCCTGCTCCGTACGACCGCTCATCGCGGCCACTCGGGCGCGGCCACGCTGGAGCGCGACCGATGATGGCTCCGTGACGAGGCCGGCGCTGTACTCCGCGTCCGCTGTGGCCAGGTCACCTGAGTTGAGCGCGAGGTCACCGAGTTGGTTGCGGCAGAACGCGATGTCGTGTCGGTCGACCGCTGCGGCCAACGCCTGACGCATCAGGTCGCTCGCCTCATCAACGTGGCCGCGCTGTTCGAGGTCGTAGGAGGCGCGGGCGTACGCGGAAAGGCCCGGCCGCAGATCGAGCAGGCGCTGCACCGCCGCTGTGGCCGCGGCCGCGTTGCCGAGCTGGGTCTCGGCGTCGGTGAGGACGGCGTACGCGTCGGCGTGGTAGCCGTTGGTCTTGATGGCGGCCAGAGCGTAGCGGCGAGCCGCGGTGAAGTCGTGGCGCGCATTCGCGAGCGCTCCCTGCGCCACCAATGCGTCGGTGTTCTCGTTCGGCCGGACGGCGAGCGAGCGGCGCACCGCCTCCTCGGCCTTCGGGTAGTACGTCGGGTCAGCGGTGATCCGGGCGCGCTCCAGGTACGCCATTCCCAGTGAGGCCCAGGTGTGCCAGTCCCCGGGCACCTGGCGAAGGCGCTCCTGTGACCGCTGGATCGCCTGCTCGAGCCGGTCGACCGGCGTGATGGCCACCGGCTCGGCGGTCTGCGGCTCTCGCGATGCGCGGCCCAGGACACCACCGAGGAGGACGAGGGCCAGTGCGCTCACCAGGGCGACCGCGCCGATGCGAGCCGCTGTGCCGATGCGAGCCGCGGTGCCGACGCTAGCCATTGTGCCGATGCGACGCCGTGTGCCGATCAACCTGCGCATAACTTCCTCCAGGAGAGTCGGTTGCCCCCGGGCACGCCGGCCGACCGTCGCGGTCGACCGGCGTGCCAGTCAATCGAGGAAATACATCTCGGCGGTGGTATCCGGATGCCCGGCCGTTGGCGCGGATGGCTCGATCCGGTTGCGTCTCCGCGACCAGACGGCATAGAAGATCGCACCCACGCTGACCGCGGCCGCGGCACCGATCGACATGACCGGCACCCAGTCGCTGCTGGCGCCGATCGAGGCGGTCGGCTTGGTCGACGGCTCCGCCGGTGCCGCCGCCGCGCCGCCGCCCTTGCCCAGCGTGTTCACGCCGACGCCGTTCGGCAACGCGATGTACGGGAACGTGCCAGTGAACGCGTTGTCGTTCGCGTCGACCTTGTCTCCGGCGGCGATGGCGTCCACCAGCTTGCCGGTCAGCGCGGCGCCCTCCAGCGCCTGCAGTCCAATGTCGACCACATCATCGGTGAGCCTCCGGCCGTTCGGGAATCCTTGCAGATCCTTTGCCAGCACGCCGAGCCGGTTCGGGCTGTCCGCTACCGGGACCGACAGGTTGAGCCGCAGCATCTCCGACGGCTGGAACTTCGTCGGATCCACGTCGGCGTTGTTAAGCTGCGAGTTGAGATCCGCCTTGATCGGCCCATCGCCCTTAGTGGTGATGCCCGTCAGGAAGATCTCCACCAGGTCGTTGCGCGGCGTCTTCGGCGCCGGCAGCTTGTAGATGGCCTCGATGAGCTTGGGCACCTCGGGTTCGGTGACCCGCTTGACCACGGCCGGAATCGTGGCGTCCTTGTCCGGGCTGAGGGAGTTGAAGGCGTCCTTGAGTCCACTGGGGATGACCACCTCGTTGACGAGCGGCTGGCCGAGGCGTGACAACTGTACCCAGCCGCCGGACGAGGAGCCGTCGGCCATGCGAACCTGCCGGCGCTCCGTGGTCGACCACACGCCGATGACCGGGTTGCGCTTCGGGTCCTCGTTCAACGCGACGTCGGTGAAGGGAACCTGCAGCGCGATGGTGTTGACGTTGTAGCCGGCCAGGGTGTCCTGACCCACCTCGCTGAGGTCACCGCCGTAGAGCAGGTCGAAGACGCGCAGATCCAGGAAGAACGGATCGTCGGCCTGGCCGGCGTAACCCTTCCAGCCGCCCGGGAACGTGATAACGGCCTCGTCGCGCAGCTTCTGGTAGTCCGGCATCGATGCCGGCCCGACCCGCGACGGCGCCACCGGGGCATCGGTGATTCGGGTGACGAATGGCTTGCCGTTGAAGGACGTTTCGAGCGTGTACACCTGCCGGAACAGCAGGTTCTCATCGTTGATCGACGTGACCGGGCCGTTGTTGTAGAGGAACGTGCTGTTGCCGCGGTTGTCAATGTTCTTGAACGTCCACCGGAAGATGGCGTCCGGTCTGGCGTCGCCGTTGCTGTCGACGTTGATGTTGTACCGGGCGTCGGTGGCGAACGGGTAGAAGTTCGGCCCGCCGTTGGGCTCCGAGAACGGCTGCCAGTTCGCGACGAACGTGACATAGTCCCGCCGCTCGGGGCTCACAAACGCATACAGGTCGGTGTTGTCGATCGCGGGGTCCGCCGCGACGAGTGGGGCCTCGCGGTGGCTCGAAGCGGTCGCGCCACCGGGTCCAAGCCCGTAGAGGCTGGCCGAGACGAGGCACCCGGCGGCGAGGACGAGCGCCGCCCTGCGCCTGCGGCTCGCCCAACCTCGCGGGGACGTCGATAGTGCCGTCGATAGTGCCGTGGATAGTGCGGTGGCTCTCATGGGTTCTCCTCCGCCCACTGGGATGATCACGACGCAGTGCTGGGACGTTCCAGGCGTCGTCAGTGGTTGTTCGGAGGAGAGGGCGGGGCAGGTGCCTCGGTGTTGGATTGGTCTCATTGACCAATCCGCTCGGGCGAGAGCTACGAACGGCGAGAGCTACGAACCTGCATGATCACCGGATATTGGTGTACCCGGGTGTACACCAAAGTCCGGTGATCATAAGCGTCACCGGGGGTTGGGGGCGCGGCCGAAGGCGGAGAGGAGGCGGTCCTGCTCGGTCGCGCCGTCCGGCAGGTCGACCCGCGGTCCGATCGCGCCGGAGCTGCGATACGCGTCCTCCCGATCGGCAAACCATTCCCGGCACGCCTGCAGCGACTCCGGGTCGATGGTCTGGTCGGCGCCTATCGCCGTTGCCAGGTCCCAGCCGTGGATCAGGTGATCGGCGAAGAGTTGATTGACGTACTCGGTGGCCGGCGTATCGCCAAAGGACAGGTGGACCGTGCGCTCCATGGCGCCGGTCTCAACGGCCGCCGCCCGCGCGGCCTCGGCCGCCTCGTCGGAGTTCGCGACCGGATCGTTTCCCAACACGTCGCCCTCGAACCTGTCGCCCACCTCGGCGATGGTGGCTCCCGCGAGGAGCGGCACCGACCAGCGCTGCTCGTAGACGACGTGGTTGACCAGGGCCCGCACATCCCAGTCGGTGCACGGCGTGGCCGCCGTCCACTGATCGGGGCGGATCTCCTTGACTCGGTCGGCAAAGGATTCCACACTGCGGCGGTACAAGTCGACGAGCGTCATGGTGTCCCTCTCCGTGCGTGGTGGGGTGCCGCCAACTCAACGGTACGCCCGCTGGCCGCCACGCATGCGCCGATCGGTGACCAGGTCGATTTGGAGAAGAGGCCTTCGCCCTGTTGGCACGCGAGTGACTCCGTGAAACCCTCCGTTTGCCCGATGGCGTCGGTCCATTGCCGGTGCTATCGGTGAGTTGTGCAACCCGTGCCGGTTCGACCGAAGGGGCGGCGGGCGCGAGTCGTCCTCGCGGTCGTGATCGTCATCGTGCTCGCGGTCCTGGCCGCGGTCGCGCTGCTTGTCTGGCTTCGTAGGCCCGAAGGTCCATCGATCGTCGGCGTGTGGCGCGATACATGGAAAGTGGAGACGACCGGGAACGACACGTACACCGGCATCGGTCTGAGCGACGCGATCGAGCCTGACTCCGGATGCCCGTACCGAGCCGGCGAGACCGAGTGGCGGATCACGGGCAAGGCCCCTCAGTACGAGGGCGAGGAGCGGTGGGTCAAGGGCTCCGGCGGCCGGAATTGCGAGTACGCCTGGTCTGAGGCAACCTTCACATTGCTCGACGGGGGCATGACTGTCGAGGTCTGTTCGGCCGATCCGTGGAATCGCACCGGGAGGCAATGCCGAAAACTCCCGCGCTCGGCGAGCTAACCGCCCATGCCTGTGGCCGCGAACTAGGCCGTGCGGGTGGCGGCGATGCCTTCGAGGCCGAGGTCGCCGATGGAGACTTCACGCATTTCGACCTTCCGGATCTTTCCGGTTACCGTCATCGGAAATGCGTCGACGACCTTCAGGTAGCGGGGGATCTTGAAGTGCGCGAGCTTGCCGGTGCAGAACTCTCGTAGCATCTCGACGGTCAGCACGGGCGCGCCGTCGCGCAGCTTGACCCACGCCATCAGCTCCTCGCCGTACCTCGCGTCCGGCACTCCAATCACTTGAGCGTCCACAATGTCCGGGTGCGTGTAGAGGAACTCCTCCACCTCGCGGGGATAGATGTTCTCCCCGCCGCGGATCACCATGTCCTTGATGCGACCGACGATGTTGAGATAGCCGGCGTCGTCCATCACCGCGAGGTCGCCGGTGTGCATCCACCGCGCGCCGTCGATGGCCTCACCGGTCTTCTCCGGCATCTTCCAATAACCGAGCATCACGGAGTAGCCCCGGGTGCAGAACTCGCCGGGCTCACCGCGCGCCAGGGTAAGGCCCGTGTCCGGATCTACCACCTTCACCTCGACGTGCGGGTGAACCGAGCCCACGGTCGTCACCCGACGGTCCAGGTCGTCGTCGGGAGTTGTCTGAGTGGAGACCGGCGACGTCTCGGTCATGCCGTAGCAGATCGTCACCTCCGCCATTCCCATCTCCGCAATCACGCGCTTCATCACCTCCACCGGGCACGGCGACCCGGCCATCACGCCGGTACGCAGGCTGGACAGGTCGAACGTCGCGAACGCGGGGTCGGCGAGCTCCGCGATGAACATCGTTGGAACTCCATACAGGACGGTGCATCGCTCCTGCTGGACGGCGGCGAGCGTGGCGGTGGCGTCGAATGCCGGACCCGGTATCACGACGCAGGCGCCGTGCGACGTGGCGCCGAGGTTGCCCATGACCATGCCGAAGCAGTGGTAGAACGGCACCGGCACACACACCCGGTCCTGTTCGGTCCACCGTTGGGTACGGGCGACGAAGTACCCGTTGTTGAGGATGTTGTGGTGCGACAGCGTCGCGCCCTTGGGAAATCCCGTCGTGCCCGACGTGTACTGGATGTTGATTGGATCGTCGAAGCCGAGCGCCTGTTCACGCACGGCTAGTCGCAGAGGGTCCACATCGGACGCTCCTGCGACGAGGGTGGCCCAGTCCGGCGTACCAATGAAGACGACCTCACGCAGCTGTGGGCACTCGGCCCGTACTTCGGCGACCATCGCGCGATAGTCGGAGGTCTTGAAGGACTCGGCGGCGACCAGCGTGCGGATCCCGGCCTGCCGCAGCACATAGGCGAGTTCGTGCGTGCGGTACGCGGGGTTGATGTTGACGAGGATGGCGCCGACGCGAGCCGTCGCGTACTGCACGAGCATCCATTCGGGGACGTTGGGCGCCCAGATGCCGACCCGCTCACCCTTCTCTACTCCGAGGCCGAGAAGCGCTCGGGCCAGCGTCTCGGTCTCGCCGACGAACTCCCGGTACCTCCAGCGGCGGCCGCTCGGCACGTCGACGAGCACCTCCCGGTCGGGGAAGCGTTCGGCGCCGCGTAGCAGGTTGGCGCCGATCGTCTCACCCAGCAACGGTTCGGTCGACGGGCCATTGGCGTACGACAGCTGTGTCATCACGACCTCCTCGGCGCCGGGTGCTCACCGACATCGTCCCTCGCGGTCGGGGCGGCCGCTACCGGCGAACGGTCGCCCGAGTACGCGTACTCAGGCGGATTCGAGCATCGGCGCTCAATACCGGCGTCCGCGGCGTGGCCCATGGTGAGGGTCATGAATGGCCTGTACGCGTTGAAGCCGTGGTACGCGGCTCGGCTGGGCGGACTGCGCCGGACAATGGCAGCTCACCGGGTGCCGCCCGCCACGTTGACGCTCGGGGGCGTGGCGTTCGGCGCCCTGGCCGGCATCGGCCTGGCCGTGCTGCCACCCGGTCCTCTCGCGGCGGCGGTCGTCGGCGTACTCCTGGCCGGGCGTCTCGGGTGCGCCAACCTCGACGGCGGGGTGGCCCGCGATAGTGGCCGCAGCACGCGTTTCGGCGCCGTCATCAACGAACTGGGCGATCGGCTCGCCGAGTTTGCGGCCCTGGCGGGTGCGCTCGCGCTGGCGCCGGTGGGGATAGTCGGGCTGGCCGCGCTCGCGGCCACCGCGCCGTCGTGGGTTTCGTTGGCCGGCGCCGCGGTGGGTTCGCCGCGGGTGCAGGGCGGGCCGGTCGGAAAGACCGAGCGGTGCCTGATCCTGGTCGCGATCGCTGCGACCGGTCTTGCTGTGCCGCTCCTGCTCATTCTGTCCGCGGGCTCGGTACTCACCGCCGCGGTGCGAGTGTTCCGGGTCCGTTCGTTGCTGGGCCGGCTGCCGTGATCACCGTGCTGGACACGGCGCCGTTTGTCGCCGGCGCGCTCGGCATCGGCGGCGTCGGTGTGTGGATCTCGCGTCGGCGGGAGCTGATCCTGCGGTGGTGTGTGTGGGCCGTGACGGCGCCGGTGGTCGGCGCGGCGCTGTACCTCGGCGCACCGGGCGCGGCCGCGCTCGCGGCGGGCGTCGGCATTGTTTGTGCCGTGGAGTACGGACGCCTGGCCCGCGTGCCGGTGCTGGATCGCGCCGTGCTCGGCGGGTTGGTCAGTGTGCTCGCGACGGCGGCGTGGCTCGCGCCCTCGGCGCTGCCTCGGCTCTTCATCGTCGCCGTGGTGGTGGCCGCCGTCGTACCGCTGCTCGGCCGTGACACCGCCGACGGCTTCCGGCGAGCCGGCACTGGCGTGTTCGGCGTTGTGTGGCTGGCCGCGCTGACCGGGCTGGTTCTGTTGGGGCCGGCGGCATTGCCGTTGTTCTTCGCGGTTTCGGTGGCCGACGTCGCGGCGTTCTGCGGTGGACGTCTGCTCGGCGGTCCTCGGCTTTCGGCGATTTCTCCGGAGAAACGATGGACCGGCGTTGCCGTCGGCGGGATTCTCGGTCTGGCGACGCTCGCGCTGCTCGGCGCGTTCACGCCGGCGCTCGTGCTCGCCGTCGCAATCGGCGCGCCCCTGGGCGACCTCGTTGAGTCGATGGTCAAACGCGGTGCGGGCGTCAAGGACGCCGGCGACTGGCTGCCCGGATTCGGCGGACTCCTGGATCGGGTCGATTCGCTGTTGGTGGCCCTGGCGTTCGCGTTGGTGCTGTCATGACCGCCGTCTCGTCCCGGGTGCCAGCCTCGTCCCCGGTGCCAGGCGCAGGCACGACGGCCGTCGCAGACGCCGCGGCGTACGCGGTTGCGCGGCGAGCCCTGTGTCGGTTGGCGCTGGCCATGAGCGGCGGTCTGCGCGTTTCCGGCCAGCTACCTCGTACGCCGTGCGTCATCGTCGCCAACCACGCCTCGCACGCGGACACCGTCGCCCTCTTCGCCGCGCTGCCGGCCCGACGCCGCCCGGTCGTGGCCGCCGCGGCCGACTACTGGTTCGACCGACCCGGCCGGGCGCTGGCCTGCCGGCTGATGGGCGGCTTCCCGGTACGTCGATCCGGCGGCGGCAGCGCCGACCTCGCGGCGGCCGGCGAGATGCTGGCCGCCGGTCACGACGTCATCGTCTACCCCGAGGGAACGCGGAGCCGGGACGGATCGATCGGCGAGTTCCACTCCGGCGCGCAGCGTCTGGCCGCGAGCGCCGGCGTCGATCTGGTACCGGTCGGCGTTGCCGGCACTCGTGACTTGCTACCCGTCCACGGCCGGCTTCATCCGGCCCGGGTGACGGTACGCATCGGCGAGCCTTCGCGAGACTTGGCGGCCGCGCGGGCTGCGTTGATCCGGCTCGCGGTCGCGCCGTCCGGCTACCGGCGCGCCGTGAGGGATTCCCGGCTTCGGCAGCGGATCGGGCCGTTCGCCGCCTCGAGTGTCGGGCTGCTATTCATGGCGGCCTGGGCGTTCGGGGAGGCGGTTGTGCTGCCGTTGATACCCGAGTTCGTTCTCGGCGTACTCGCGCTGGCCGCGCCCCGACGCGCCTGGCGGCTCGCGCTCGCCGCCGTGGCCGGCAGCCTCGCGGGCGGAGCTCTGATGTACGCGCTCGCCGCACACGGCGCCGCGCCGCCGACGCCGCTGACCACGCCGCGCATGCACGCCGTTGCGGGCGCACAGGTCGCCGCCGAGGGTGCCGCCGCGGTTCGGCATCAGGCGTTGTCCGGCGTTCCATACAAGGTGTACGGCCTTGCGGCCGGCCGGGAGGGCGTCGGGCTCGGCCCCTTCGTGTGGGCGTCGGCAACGGCTCGAGGCGCGCGCATCCTCGTCATCGGCTTGACGCTCGGTCTGCTCGGCGCTGTTCTGTGGCGGTGGCGCCGGTGGTATCCGGCGTTTCTCGTCGGGTACGTGATCGTCTTCGCGGCCGGGCTCGCGATGGTCCTGAGCCGTTGGAGTTGAACCGCTACCGTCAGGATTTTGGGCCGACCCAGACGTCGAGGGCGGCGACCGCGTCGCGGCGCGCGACCGACAGGTTGTTCGGCCGGGCCATCCGCCACGGGATGCCGAGCAGGTCGAGCGCCCACTGGCAGAGCGCCATGATGTCCGTTGACTTGTTGGAGAATATGTATCGCGGGTACTCGTACGTCCGCCCGCGCACCACGACCCGGTTCGTGATGCGGCAACCGTCCGAATGGAACAGTCCACGTAGGTACGCACCCGGATGTCTCTCGACGATCTCTCGCTGCCACTCCGCGAGCTCGATCAGGCGCTCATGCTTCTTGCCAGGACCATGCTGCGGGAACAGGCAGAGCCAGTGCCTCCCCGAGCTCGTGACATTGACGCAGCCCGTTCGGCTTGCGCGGTGGGTTCGTGGCCCGAGCGAAGCGAGCATGGCGCGCTCGCACTCGTCGACAATTGCGGGATAGGCCGCCGTACACGAGATCCGCAAGAGGTAGACGCGCGGCTTGGCGACTATGTGTCCGTCTCCGAGATACAGTCCCAGCAGATACGCGTAGCTGTACGGGTCAGCGGGCTCGACTGGTGGCGTTTTGCAACGCGGACACGCAGACGAGTCCCGCCTCGGCGAGCCTCCACGCCGACTGCCTGCGAACCAATGCGTTGCCGTGCGCGTGGGTATGCCCAGCTCGCGGCAGATCACGGCGAAGGGCACCCCAGCGGCCCGCATGTCTAATGCGGCTCTATGTAGCTCCGCCGGGTGCATGAGAACATCGTCACCGGTGGGTATGACATCCCAGCGCCCGTTCAGGACTTTGGGCCGACCCAGACGTCGAGGGCGGCCACGGCGTCGCGGCGGGCGACCGAGAGGTTGTTCAGTCGGGCCATCCGCCACGGGATGCCGAGCAGGTCGAGCGCCCATTGGCACAAGCCCATGATGTCGGTGGACTCGTTGGAGAACATGTAGCGCGGGTACTCGTACTTCCGGCCCTTGATCTTGACGCGGTTGATGATGCGGCAACCATCCGAATGGAACAGTCCACGTAGGAACGCCCCAGGATTTCGCTCCACGATGTAGCGCTGCCACGCCTCCAGCACGATCGGACGTTCGTGCTTCCGGCCCGGACCGTGCTGCGGAAAGAGACAAGGCCAGTGCGTCCCGTAACTTTGAACAGCGACGCAGCCGACCTTCTGGGCGCGGCCCACCCGACGGGCCATCGTCGCCAGCATGGCGTGCTCGCAACATTCGATGATGTCGGGGTACGCCTCGTCACAGAAGATCCGCAACAGCGGCACGCGCTGCGTCATGAGTAGGTGGCCGTCGCCGAGGTACAGACCAAGCAGAAGTGCGTACGCCGACTCATCGGACGGCGTTGACGGAACCGGTCGGCAGCGCGGACACCTCGTTCCGCTATTCGAGGCTTGCGGCGATCGCGGACGACGGCACCAGTCCCATACGGTGCGATAGTGGACGCCGACGGCGCGTGAGATCTCCGCGACAGTGGCACCGCGTGCGTGAAGCGATCGCGCCTGGTCACGGACCTCGGTTGGATGCACATCCACAGCATGGATGGCCGGTATGACATTGGCGGTCATCGACGCCTTGGTGTCCCCGGTGGGACTCGAACCCACACTGGCGGAGGTTTGAGCTCCGGGCCTCTTCCGTTGGGCTACGGGGACGTACGCGCTCAAAAAGCGTACCCGTTACGCTAGGCGAGCATGCAAGCGCACCTCACCCACGTGATCATGCCGGAGGACAGGCCGTGACCGAAGGGAAGCCCCGCCGGGTTCTCATCGCCGAGGACGAGGCGCTCATCCGGCTCGACCTGCGCGAGATGCTGATCGAAGAGGGCTACGACGTCTGCGGCGAGGCGGGCGACGGTGAGGAAGCCTGCAAGGTGGCCGAGGAGCTGCGCCCGGACTTGGTCATCATGGACATTAAGATGCCGATCATGGATGGCCTCGCCGCCGCCGAGAGGATCGCGGGGGCGCGCATCGCGCCGGTCGTGATCCTCACCGCCTTCTCGCAACGCGACCTCGTCGAGCGGGCAAGGTCGGCCGGCGCGATGGCGTACCTGGTCAAGCCGTTCCAGAAGAGCGACCTTGTCCCAGCCATTGAGATCGCGCTGTCAAGATTCGCCGAGATGCACGCCCTCGAGGCCGAGGTCGCGAGCCTCTCGGAACGTCTCGAAACCCGTAAGGTCGTGGAGCGCGCAAAGGGCACCCTGATGTCGGCCTTCGGCATGACCGAGCCGGAGGCGTTCAAGTGGATCCAGCGGGCAGCCATGGACAATCGCAAGACCATGAAGCAGATCGCAGACAAGATCGTTGCCGAGACCCTGCCCGCCGACGGCGCGCCGTAATCGTCGTACCCCCGGACTAGAGTCCAGAGCGTGACGGACGCTCCCCGACTGCTTCTCCTCGACGGACATTCGCTCGCATATCGGGCCTTTTTCGCGCTTCCGGTGGAGAACTTCTCGACCACCACGGGCCAGCCGACCAACGCCGTCTACGGCTTCACGTCCATGCTGATCAACGTGCTGCGCGACGAGCGCCCGACGCACATCGCCGTCGCGTTCGATGTCTCGCGCCGCTCGTTTCGCACGGAGCAGTACGCGGAGTACAAGGCCAACCGCAACGAGACTCCGACCGACTTCCGGGGGCAGGTCAGCCTCGTCCAAGAGGTCCTCGCCGCCCTCCGGGTACCGGTCGTGGAGAAGGAGGGCTACGAGGCGGACGACGTGATCGCGACGCTCGCGACCCAGGCCCGCGCGGCCGGCATGGACGTACTCATCTGCTCGGGCGACCGCGACGCGTTCCAACTGGTCAACGAGGGCGTGACCGTGCTCTATCCGAAACGGGGGGTCTCCGAGATGGCGCGGATGGATCCGGCCGCGGTCATTGCGCGGTACGGCGTTGCCCCGGAGCACTACCGCGCCATCGCCGCGATGGTGGGGGAGACCAGCGACAACCTGTCGGGTGTGCCGGGCGTCGGCGACAAGACCGCCGCCAAATGGATCGTGCAGTACGGCGACTTCGACTCGGTCGTCGAGCACGTCGACCAGATCAAGGGAAAGGTCGGCGAGAGCATGCGCGAGCACCTCGGTGCCGTGCTGCGCAATTACGAGCTGAACCGGCTCGTGGACGATCTCGAACTGCCGCTGCGACCCGAGGACATGACGTGGCGCGGCTGGGACCGGGAGGAAGTGCACCGCGTCTTCGACACGCTGCAGTTCCGCGTGCTGCGCGACCGCCTGTACGAGTACCTCGAAGCCGTCGAACCCGAGGCGGAGTCCGGCTTCGACCTGGCCGGACAGGTTCTGGGTACGGGCACCGCGCGCGCCTGGTTGGATCGGCACGCCCCGGCCGCGGTCGCGGTGGGGGTCGCGGTCTCCGGCTCATTCGGCCGGGGAACGGGCTCACTCACCGGTCTCGCCGTCGCGACGGCCGACGGAACGGCCGCCTGGCTTGACCCGACCGACCTGGACGAGGACGACGAGCGCGCCGTGGCCGAGTGGCTGGCCGACCCGGCGCGGCCCAAGGTGATCCACGACGCCAAGCCCGCGATGCTGGCGTTCACCGCACACGGCTGGCGTCTCGACGGGCTCGAGACCGATACCGTCCTCGCCGCGTACATCGCGCGACCCGACAACCGCACCTACGATCTGACCGATCTCGCCCTGCGCTACCTGCAACGGGAACTGCGGGTCGAGGCGCCAGAGGATGGCCAGCTCACCCTTGAGGGCATGGGCGGAGATCAGGCCGCCGAGCAGGCCCTGATGCTTCGCGCGAAGGCCACCCTTGACCTCGTCGACGCGATCGAGGCCGAGCTCACCCGAGACGGAGATCGGGCGCGACGGTTGCTCGCCGAGGTCGAGCAGCCGCTGTCCGACGTTCTCGCGAAGATGGAGCGGACCGGAATCGCGGCCGACACGCATTATCTGTCCGATCTGGAGTCTCACTTCGCCGCCGAGGTGAAGGCGGCCGCGCAGGCCGCGTACGCGGTCGTCGGGCGCGAGTTCAACCTCGGCTCGCCCAAGCAGCTTCAGGACATCCTCTTCGGCGAGTTGGGCCTGCCCAAGACCAAGCGGATCAAGACCGGCTACACGACCGATGCGGATGCGCTGCAGGGCCTTTACGTGCAGACCGGACACGCCGTGCTGGAGCACCTACTGCGCCACCGCGACGTGGCCAGGCTTAAGTCCACCGTGGACGGTCTGCTCAAGTCGGTCAGCGACGATGGGCGCCTGCACACGACGTTCTTCCAGACCGTGGCGGCCACCGGCCGGCTGTCCAGCACAGACCCGAACCTGCAGAACGTGCCCATCCGCACCGAGGAGGGCCGGCGAATCCGCCGGGCGTTCATTGTGGACGAGGGCTTCGAGAGCCTGCTGACCGCCGACTACAGCCAGATCGAGATGCGCATCATGGCGCACATGTCCAAGGATGACGCGCTGATCCAGGCGTTCCGATCCGGGGCCGACTTCCACGCCGCGACCGCCTCCGTGGTCTTCGCGACTCCGCTCGAGCAGATCGGACCCGAGCACCGCCGCCGGGTCAAGGCCATGAACTACGGCTTGGCGTACGGGCTGTCCGCGTTCGGCCTGGCTCAGCAACTCGGGATCACGCCCGATGAGGCTCGCGTGCTCATGGAGGGGTATTTCGAGCGCTTCGGCGGAGTTCGCGACTACCTGCGCAAGATCGTGGCCCAGGCGCGGCTCGACGGCTACACCGAGACCGTGCTCGGGCGGCGCCGGTATCTGCCCGACCTGACCAGCGACAACCGCCAACGCCGCGAGATGGCCGAGCGGATGGCGCTGAACGCCCCGATCCAGGGCTCCGCCGCCGACATCATCAAGGTGGCGATGCTGCGGGTCGACCGTGGACTCGCCGACGCCGGGCTCGCCTCGCGCATGCTGCTACAGGTGCACGACGAACTCGTCTTCGAGGTGGCCCCGGGGGAGCGCGAGGCGCTGGAGGCGCTCGTGCGGGAGCAGATGGGCGGTGCGTACCCCCTCGACGTGCCGCTCGAGGTCTCCGTTGGCATCGGCCGCGACTGGGACGCCGCCGACCACTGACGCCGCGATCGTCGCGTGCGGCGCGCTGGCCCGGGACGTGGCCCGCGTTGCCCAAGATCTTCACGATCATGAGCCTGCGGTCGCCGAGCGGCGCCGATCATGACCTCCACATCATGATCGGCGCTCGAGGGTGAAGGTTGGTTCGAGCGGGGTGGCGTCGATGGCGCAGTGCACGCGTCGGAGCGGGCGGACGATCTCCGGGCGAACCGGCGTCGGGCTCAGCGCGTCGTCGCGGATCGTTACGGCGCTGAGGATCGAACCGGCAACCAGCCCGCCCGCGCAGACGTACATGGCCATCTGGAAGCCGTCGGAGAAGACGGCCGGGATGCGGTACTCCGCGCCGGAGAGGCCCACGAGCAGCGGCAGTCCCGCGACGGCGAGCAGTTGGGCCGCTCGCGCCACCGCATTGTTGACCCCGCTGGCGATCCCAGCTCGCCGAACCTCTGCGCTGGCGAGCACCGTCGCGGTCAGCGGGGCGACGACAAGCGACAGGCCGAGGCCGAAGACCGTCGCGGCGGTGAGGACGTCGCGCACGTACGACGAATCCGCGGTGATGCGTGACATGAGCAGCACGCCCACGGCAGCGATCGCGGTGCCGGCCACCATCGGCCAGCGCGGCCCGATTCGCTGGGCCAACGCCCCGGCCCGTGACGACAGAAGCAGCAGCAGCAGCGTCACCGGGAGCAGCGCCGCCCCGGAAGCGACCGGCGAGAATCCGCCGACGATCTGTAGCTGGAGGGTAAGGAAGAAGAAGACTCCGCCCAAGGCCGCGTAGACGACGAGTGTGACCACGTTGACCGCCACGAACTGGCCGGAGGAGAAGACATCCAGCGGCAGCATCGGGTGCGCTCGGCGGCGCTCGATGACGATGAAGGCGATCGCGAGCGCCACGCCGGCGGCACCCACGACGACCGCGGACGCACGGGCGGCGGGCTCGGCGGCGTCGATGAGTGCGTACGTGATGCCGGTCAACGCGAGCGCGCCGACGGCGGCGCCGACGACGTCGAACCGCCCCGTCGCGGTCTCGTCGCGACTCTCCGGAACGCTCCGGAGCGCCACGACGACGACGGCCGCGGCCAACGGAAGGTTGATAAGAAACACCCACCGCCAACCTGGGCCCGCGATGAGCCACCCACCGACGAACGGCCCTAGGGCCGACGCCACACCGCCGAGACCCGACCAGGCGCCGATCGCGCGTGGCCGGTCGTCGGGGTGAAACGAAGCCTGGATTATCGCGAGCGAACCCGGCGTGAGCAGCGCGCCTCCGATACCCTGCAGCACGCGCGCCGCCACGAGGAGGGCGATGCTCGGCGCGACGGCGCATAGCAGCGACGCCACCGCGAACCAGATCACCCCGATGAGGAACACGCGGCGCCGCCCGTACCGGTCGCCCAGCGCTCCGCCGAGAAGGATGAGCCCCGCCAGCGACAGCGTGTATCCGGTGACGATCCACTGTAGACCGGCGAGGGGGGCGTCGAGATCCTTGCCGATCGTGGGTAGGGCGATGGTCACCACAGTCGCGTCGAGGAACGCGAGACTCGTGCCGAGTACGGTCGCCGCGAGCGTCCATCGTCCGGCCGCGCTGGACAGTCTGAGCTGCATTTCGTCAGCCTGCCCTATCTTCGAGCGACTGGCGAGGAGGTCAGGGTCGCGCGCGTGGCTCGTCCCATAGGTGAGCGGCCACCCCGCCGGACTCCAGCCGTTGCTCGACGCCGGCGAGGACCCCGTGGCGCGGATAAACCAGGACGAGCGTGAGCACCAGCGCGATTCCGATCCCGATGGCTGCTGGCAGCAGGCTCGCCGAGATGACCGAACCAAGGACGCCGAAGGCCGCGGGCGCGTTGGCCAGCGCGAGCCGTATGTAGGTCACCGCGCGTATCACGCCCATCGAGACCCGCCGCGCGTCGGCCTCGGCGGCGGCCCCATACGGTAGCGGCCGCACGGTCGAACCCACGGCGGGGATGAGCACAATATCGGCGGCGCCCAGAATCAACGGCAGCGCGATCCACACCGTGCCGGCTGACGTGAACGGAAGCCCGACCAGCCACAGCAATGCCAGAGCGAGCACCGTCGCGGCGGCCGACGACAGCATCGCTAGCCGAAGGCGGCGAAGCGATGGCGCCGACCCGCTCATGGAACCGCACGGTAGTACCGCCGCGCCACCCGCAGCTCCGCCCCCCGGCCCGTCCCACCCCCCGCCCCGTCCCGCCCCTGCCACTCCGCACCCCAACGACCCAAGATCCGCTCGATCATGAGCTGACGGTCGCTGCAGACCGTCGATCATGACCTCCAAATCATGATCGACGAGGTGGGGGGAGGGGCTTTTGGGAAACGTAGATCGCGGTGCCAGGGAAGAGGCGGCCCCGCATCGGGCTCCACTGTCCCCAGGTCTCCTCGTGACCCTCCGGCCATTCGGGCTCGATCACATCGACGACCGTAAAGCCCGCCGCGACCAGCTCCCGGACCCGGTCGCCGAGCGTGCGGTGGTGCTCGACGTATATCGGCGCGCCATCGGAGTCGAACTCGACGTATGGGCGGCGGTCGAAGTACGAATGCGTGGCGACCAGCCCGTTTGGCCCTGGGTCGTCGAGGAAGATCCATCGCACGGGATGCGTGGCCGAGAACACCCAGCGGCCGCCGGGGCGGAGCACGCGGAAGACCTCACGCATCACGAGCGCGGAATTGTCCACGAACGGCACGGCCCCGAACGCCGTGAAGGCCGCATCGAACACCTCGTCGCGAAGCGGGAGCGCCATCGCGTCGCAGTGCACGAGCGGTACCCGTACCCCCGATTTCTCGGCACCGAGCGCGGCGTGGCGCAACATACCGGCGGAGAGGTCGGACGCGACAACCTCAGCCCCCTGCGTGGCCAGCCAGCGTGCGGCGGCTGCGGCGCCGCAACCGACCTCGAGCACCCGGCGGCCGGCGATCGGGCCGAGCAGCCCGGCATCGGCCTCGCGGAGCCCTTCGGGGCACCATACGAGGTCAACTTCGCCCAGAAAGGCGCCGTGTTCGGCCTGATAGTGGTCGGCGTCAACGTCCCACCAGTGTCGTGAGGCACGCCTGTTCTCGTCCGCCGAGAGGTCCCGGCGGGCCACATCGGCGTCCTCGGACTCTGCTGGCCCACCCATCACGTGTCCACCGTACGGTCGTGATCTCCGCAGACACGGGCAGACGGCGCATAGGCATCCGGGGAGCGTTGGACCGTCCGGTTACCGGCAGAGTAAGCTGTTCGATGCACTCGTGGGCTGCGACCTCGGTAGGGAGCAGGTTCGCGGTCGCCGTCAATACTCCCGTTGATCACGCAGAGGCGGGAGCATGCTCGGCGACGGGCCTGGGGGCGCGCCAGCGTCGTAACGCAGCACGTTCGTAACGACACCCCATCCACCGGAGTAACTGCCCACATGACGAGCAGCATCGAGGCCACCTCGAGCGCAAACAAGGTCGCGATCGACGACATCGGCTCGGAGGAAGCATTCCTCGCCGCGATCGATGAGACCATCAAGTACTTCAATGACGGCGACATTGTCGAGGGCACTGTCGTCAAGGTCGACCGGGACGAGGTCCTACTCGACATCGGCTACAAGACCGAGGGTGTCATCCCCTCGCGCGAGTTGTCGATCAAGCACGATGTCGATCCGTCCGAGGTTGTCTCAGTCGGTGATCATGTCGAGGCCCTGGTTCTCCAGAAGGAGGATAAGGAGGGCCGCCTGATCCTCTCGAAGAAACGGGCGCAGTACGAGCGCGCGTGGGGAACGATCGAGAAGATCAAGGAGGACGACGGGGTCGTCCGCGGCTCGGTCATCGAGGTGGTCAAGGGTGGACTCATCATCGACATTGGGCTGCGCGGGTTCCTGCCCGCTTCCCTGGTAGAGATGCGCCGCGTGCGCGACCTGCAGCCGTACGTGGGTCGCGAGCTCGAAGCGAAGATCATCGAGCTGGACAAGAACCGCAACAACGTGGTCCTGTCCCGTCGGGCATACCTGGAGCAGACCCAGTCCGAGGTCCGCAGCGAGTTCCTCAACAAGCTCGCAAAGGGCCAGGTTCGCAAGGGTGTCGTCTCGAGCATCGTCAACTTCGGCGCGTTCGTCGACCTCGGCGGGGTGGATGGCCTGGTGCACGTCTCCGAGCTCTCCTGGAAGCACATCGACCACCCGTCCGAGGTGGTGGAGGTGGGCCAGGAGGTCGAGGTGGAGGTCCTCGACGTCGACCTGGACCGCGAGCGCGTCTCGTTGTCGTTGAAGGCGACGCAGGAGGACCCGTGGCGCCAGTTCGCCCGGACCCACGCGATCCAGCAGATCGTTCCGGGCAAGGTCACCAAGCTCGTTCCGTTCGGCGCGTTCGTTCGCGTGGACGATGGCATCGAGGGCCTGGTGCACATCTCCGAGCTGGCCGAGCGCCATGTCGAGATCCCGGAGCAGGTCGTTCAGGTTGGCTCCGACGTCATGGTCAAGGTCATCGATATCGACCTCGAGCGTCGGCGGATCTCGCTCTCGCTCAAGCAGGCCAACGAGGGCTTCGTCGAGGGCGAGGAGCACTTCGACCCGACCCTGTACGGGATGGCGGCCACCTACGACACCGAGGGCAACTACGTCTACCCGGACGGCTTCGACCCGGAGACGGGCGAGTGGCTCGAGGGCTACGAAAAGCAGCGCGAGGAGTGGGAGAAGCAGTACGCCGATGCCCGCACCCGATGGGAGGCGCACACCAAGCAGGTGCAGACCGCCCGGGCCGCGGACGCCGACGCACCCCCCGCCGCCGCGGCGACGGAAGGCGAGGCTCCGGCGGAGGCGCCGGCCGCCGCGAAGCCGGCCGAGGAGCCGCAGGGCACCCTGGCCACTGACGAGGCGCTCGCCGCGCTCAAGGAGAAGCTCGCCGGCGGCAAGTAGTCGGTTGTACGCGAAGGAGGGGTCCCCTATTAACGGAATCCGTTATTAGGGGACCCCTCCGTTCATAGCCGACGTATGCGGAAGGCGAACGCCGCGACCGTGTCAGCCCTCGGCCGCATGTACAGGCGCAGAAAACCGGTGTTGACGGAAACCTCGGCCGAGGTTGGAGGTCCGGGCTCGGCTGCGCAGGAAAGCTGCACCTGCGTACCGACCGCCGGGTCCCAGTCGGGTCCGGATCCATCTGCCGCGTGCGCCTGGATCGCGCCCTGCCCGAGGCACAGCATCAGCAGCTCGATGCGACCGGGGCCGCCTATCGAACCCTCCTCGAGTCCTAACGTGTCCGTGCCGTTCCGGAAGTCCGAGCCGACAACTGCCAGGCCGCCGCCGCTTATTGAGCCGCCGGCGTTGATGGCTGCCATCGCCCTGTTGATCAGATCCTGGGGCACCACGGCGGTGGACGTGGCCGGTGTGGCGGCGCGCTCCGTCGATTTCCGGGCGGTCGGCGCGGGAGTCTGCGAGAGCGTCGGCGGCGCGGCGGCCGCGGTGTCGGGAACGCCGATGAGTCGGTTGCCGGCGTAGATCCCGGCGGCGACAACGATCGCGCCTACCGTCAGCCAGATGATCACGCGACGGCTTGGGCCACCGGCGGGTGCGCCGTTCTCGATGACGTCCTCGATCACGTCCATGGTGTGCACGAGAGTAGCGAAGTATCGCAATCTGCCAGACTTGCGCCATGCTCATGGTCGGGTTGACCGGCGGGATCGGCGCGGGAAAGAGCGCGGTCGCCGCCCGCTTGGCCGAGTTGGGCGCGCTCGTCATCGACTCCGACGTTCTGGCCCGCGCGGTCGTTCTACCCGGAACAGAGGGGTTGGCCGAGGTCGTGACCGTGTTCGGCGAGAGTGTGTTGTCCGCCGACGGGACCCTGGATCGGGCCGCGCTGGGGCGCATTGTCTTCGCCGACGACGATCTGAGGCGCCGGCTTGAGACGATCATTCATCCTCGCGTCCGGGCCCGAACGGCGGCGCTCATCGCCGCTGCGCCGCCCGACGCGATTGTCGTCAACGACGTACCGCTGCTGATCGAGGCCAATCTGGCCGGCAACTTCGACCTCGTCGTCGTCGTCCTGGCGCCGGAGGAGACACGGATAGCGCGTCTCCATGACCGCGGGATGGCCAAGGATGAGGCGCAGGCACGCATCTCGGCCCAGGCGTCGGATGAGGAACGGCGGAGGGTCGCCGACGTGGTGATTGTCAACGACGGCAGGCTCGATGAGCTGCGAGCCGCCGTGGACGCCGCCTGGCTGCATGAGATCGTGCCTCGGGCCCACGAGAAGACCACCCGCGACGGCCGGTGAACGCCCGCGACGCACCTGAGTGCGCCACACGCGCCCATCCGCTGGGGAGCCCAAGCGGGACGCTCGCGCGTCGCCGGGGCTGCGAACCCGAGCGCCGGGGTCGACCTCACCGGTGTGGAGGTTTGGTCGGGACCGGTCGACCGCCGCGGGCGGCCTACATCTCGACGTTAGCGCGGCGAACGGAACCACACAATCGCAATCTCGGCCAAGTATTGACAACTCTCAGTGTTCGTGCGCGTGCCAGACGTACCGCCCCAGTTCTTGTCGGACCCGCGACGTAGGTTGGATCCCATGAGCCTGGACATTCCGCGCCTGGACGGTCGGTTCACGGTGGTCAACGACTATCGGCCGTCTGGCGACCAGCCGACTGCGATCGACGACCTGCAACTGCGCGTGCGGCGTGGCGACCGTCACGTCGTGCTGCTCGGCGCGACCGGAACCGGCAAGAGCGCGACAACCGCCTGGCTCGTGGAGCGGCTGCAGCGACCGACGCTGGTGATCGCGCCAAACAAGACGCTCGCGGCCCAGCTGGCCAAGGAATTTCGTGAGCTGATGCCGGGCGTCGCGGTGGAGTACTTCGTTTCCTACTACGACTACTACCAACCCGAGGCGTACATCCCGCAGACGGACACCTACATCGAGAAGGACTCATCCATCAACGAGGAGGTCGAGCGGCTGCGCCACTCGGCGACGATGTCGTTACTGACCCGTCGAGATGTCATCGTGGTGGCGACCGTGTCCGCGATCTACGGGCTCGGTACGCCGCAGGAGTACCTCGACCGCTCGGTGAAGGTTCAGGTCGGGGTGGAGTTGGAGCGCGACAAGCTGCTGCGCCGGCTCGTGGATATCCAGTACACCCGCAACGACATGGCCTTCAACCGCGGCACGTTCCGGGTCCGCGGCGACACCTTGGAGATCATCCCGGCGTACGAGGAGTTGGCGGTCCGGATCGAACTCTTCGGCGACGAGGTGGAGAAGCTCTATTACCTGCACCCGCTGACCGGCGATGTGATGCGGGAGGTCGACGAGCTGCTTATCTTCCCGGCCACTCACTACACGGCCGGGCCGGAGCGGATGGAGCGGGCGATCCGGGGGATAGAGGCCGAGTTGGAGCAGCGGCTGGCCGAGCTGGAAAGGCAGAGCAAGCTGCTCGAGGCGCAGCGGCTGCGCATGCGAACGTCCTACGACGTCGAGATGATGCGTCAGGTCGGCTTCTGCTCCGGCATCGAGAACTACTCGATGCACATCGACGGCCGGGAGCCGGGCAGTCCGCCGCACTGCCTGCTTGACTACTTCCCCGATGACTTCCTCACGGTGATCGACGAGTCACACGTGACCGTGCCGCAGATCGGGGGGATGTACGAGGGTGACGCCTCCCGCAAGCGGACGCTCATCGAGCACGGGTTCCGGCTGCCCTCGGCCGCCGACAACCGGCCGCTTCGTTTCGATGAGTTCGAGGAGCGGGTCGGGCAGACGGTGTACCTCTCCGCCACACCAGGCCCATGGGAGCTCGGCAAGGTCGGCGGCGAGGTGGTGGAGCAGGTCATCCGGCCCACCGGCCTGGTCGACCCCGAGGTCGTCGTCAAGCCGACCAAGGGCCAGATCGACGACCTGATGCACGAGATCCGGGTGCGCTCGGAGCGCGACGAGCGGGTGCTGGTCACGACGCTGACCAAGAAGATGGCCGAGGATCTGACGGACTACCTGCTCGAGCACGGCATCCGGGTGCGCTATCTGCACTCCGAAGTGGACACGTTGCGCCGGGTCGAGTTGCTGCGCGAGCTGCGGCGAGGCGACTACGACGTGCTGGTCGGCATCAACCTGCTTCGCGAGGGTCTGGACCTGCCGGAGGTTTCGCTCGTCTCGATCCTGGATGCGGACAAGGAGGGGTTCCTGCGTTCGGGTAGGTCGCTCATCCAGACAATCGGGCGCGCGGCCCGCAACGTCTCCGGCCAGGTTCATATGTACGCGGACAAGGTCACCCCGTCGATGGCGTCGGCGATCGATGAGACGAATCGACGGCGCGCCAAGCAGGTCGCCTACAACGAGGCGAACGGGGTGGACCCGCAGCCGCTGCGCAAGAAGATCGGCGACATCCTCGACGATATCTACCGTGAGGCCGACGAGGCTCAGGCGCTCGTCGGCTCCTCGGTGGGCGGAGCCATCGTGGGCGGCAGCGGCCGGCAGATGTCGCGCGGCAAGGGGCCGGTCAAGGAGACCCGCAGTCGAGCGAGGTCGATCTCGGCACCCACGGAGGGGATGGCCCGAGCAGAGCTGGTCAAACTTATCCAGGACCTGACAGATCAGATGCTCGGGGCGGCCCGGGAGCTGCAGTTCGAGTTGGCCGCGCGGATCAGGGACGAGATCGCCGAGCTTAAGAAGGAGATCCGTCAGATAGACGTCGCCGGCCACCGCTAGCACCGTTCGCGGCAGGATCGCCACGTTCCGATCGCTGTCCTGCCTCGCACCGAACCACCCACGACCGCCACTGCACCGATCGCCGAACCGCACCGAACCGCCCACGACCGCCACTGCCCCGATCGCCGAACCGCACCGAACCGCCCACGACCGCCACTGCCCCGATCGCTTCCCGAACCGCACCGAACCGCCCACGACCGCCACTCTCCGATCGCTTCCCGTACCGCACCGAACCGCCCACGACCG
>JAXIPB010000166.1:0-33374 GCA_045403155.1 Micromonosporaceae bacterium | reverse complement strand
GAGCCGAAGTAGTAATGGACGAGTCCGTGGTTGACCCCCGCGGTCTCGGCGAGCCGGCGCGTCGTGATGCCCGCGTGGCCGACCTCGACGAGCAGGCGTTCAGCCGCGTCGAGCAGTGCCTCCTCGGCGGTCGTACGCGGCGTGATCTTCCGCGCGATCGCGCTCGCCTCGGCCGTCATGTCGCTCCCTGGTGCGAGTTAGTCATCCGCCTAAGTCATTTGACTAGATCTGCGGGCCGTTTGTCAACAGGGTCGCCAAGCCGATGTGGTGGGAGATAACCGGTAGCCGCCGGCAAGCTCGCCGTCCCGCCCGACGTGGGTACCGACGTTGCTGTTATTCGAGCGAAATTCCAGCAACCGAGTTACCTACGTCGGTCGCAGTTATCCACAGGCGGGACGGAGGGTCTCGCGCCGGTGTGCGGACGTACGGCACGGTGTTGGCCGTGGCACGCCATGCCGAGGTTGCCGAGAGTTGACCTATCGTCCGTTTCGGGGCAGCGACGTCGTGGCGCAGAAACTCCCTGACGCGGAGCCAAGTTCGTGGGCCGGCGTGGCGCAGGCACTACCGGACGCATATGGCGGAATGCCTGCACTAAGAGGGGGAGAGGGTGGCGTACACAACCACGTTGTTGAGGTACGACCGCGCCACTCTGTCGAACTGACCACCGCAGGTCACCAGCCGAAGCGCGGCCTGGTCCGACTCGCCGTAGACGAGCTCGGTGGGGAATGCCGTCTTCGGGTACGAGGCGACGCTGTTCACGGCAAACCTCGCGATACTTCCGTCCTTGCGCCGTATCTCGATGGCGTCGCCGGCGCGCAACCCGCCGATCGCGAAGAACACCGCCGGCCCCATCGCGTACGAGTCGACGTGTCCCACGACGACCGCGTTGCCGATCTCCCCCGGGCTCGGTCCAAATTTGTACCAGCCAGCGAGTTTGGCTCGCTCCAGCGGCGGCACCTCGATCGCTCCGTTGGCATCGAGGCCGACACTGACGATCTTCGCCTTGAGACCGATCCGGGGGATTGTGATGTCGGTCGGCTCCGATCTCCCATTGCGGCGGTCCTCGGGTGGCCGTCGCGGTCTCGCCGGGCCACGCCGCAGCCGGCTGGGGCGGCTGAAGCCGGACGGGTTCGACGCTTTGGGCGCGAATGATGAGTCCTGCGCCGGCCGCGGCCAGTAGGACAACCAGGAGGATGCCAGCAGGCCGCCACGGTGACCCGTGGCGGCTGCTGGCTTCGTTCGACGCCGCGTCAGGCAGGAGTTCCATCGGCCCGCCGCCGCCGCATCAGTGCGCCACCGAGCGCCACTGCCGCCGCGAGCATGCCCGCACCAGCAAATGTCATGGCGCCGTCGCCGCCGCCGGCCCCAGCACCGCCGTCACCGGCATCAACCGCACCGACCGGTACGCGGACGACGACCTCTTTATCCTTCTTGGGCTTCTCGCCATCCTTGTCCTTGTCCTTGTCGCGGTCCTTGCAGTCCTTCTTGTCGTGATGACGGTTCTTGTCGTCCTTGTTGCCGTCGTGGTGATCGCCGTCGTTGTCGTCTTTGTTGCCGTCGTGGTGATCGCCGTCGCCGTGGTCGCGGCCGTGGTCCCGGTGCGTGCAGTCCTTGTCCCGGTCGTGGTGCCTCTTGCCCTTGTCGTGGTCTGTGCCCCTGTCGCGGTCCTTGTCGCCGTCCTCGTGGTCGTCCTTGTAGCCCTTGTCGTCACTCATCGATGGCCACGTGGTGCTCACCCAGCTCGAGCCGCGAGGCGAAACGCTGCCGGAGTCGGCCGCCCGGGGCAGGAGAATCGACCGGTGAATCACGCGACCGCGGTCTCGAGGTCCTCCACGACGTCGTCAACAATGAGAAGATCAACGAGTTGCTTCTGGATGCCGTCGTATGCCGGGTGGTGGACGATCGCGGTGCGGTGACGCGGCCGCGGGATGGGCACGTCGATGATCGTCCGCACCGACGGGTACGGCAGGTTGGCCATCACGACTATCCGGTCCGCGAGCAGAATCGCCTCGTCCAGCCCGTGGGTGACCATGAGCACGGTCTCCGTCTCGGATTCGCTGCCCCACAGGTCGACAAGCTGCTGCTGCAGCCGTGACCGGGTCAGGGCGTCGAGCGCGCCGAATGGCTCGTCGAGCAGGAGCGTCCGCGGGCCGACAGCGAACGCGCGGGCCACCGCGGCCCGTTGCGCCATGCCTCCGGAGACCTGGCCCGGGCGCTTGTTGCGATGCTCCCACAGCGACACCGCGGTCAGGTATCGCTCGACCATCTCGTCGACCCGCGAACGCTTCCAGTCTGGGCGGGACTCCCGTACCGCGACGCGTACGTTGGCGAGCAGGCTCAGCCACGGCAGCAGCGAGTAGTTCTGGAACACCATCGCACGGTCCGGCCCGGGTCCGGTGACCAGTTGCCCGTCGACGCGGACCGAGCCACTGTCCAGTTTGGCCAGTCCTCCGACCACGTTGAGAAGCGTCGACTTCCCGCAGCCGGAGTGCCCAATGAAGGATGCGAACTCACCCGTGTCGATGGTGAGATCGACGGCACGCAGCACGTCCTGTGGCGGCTGGCCGCGCCGGCGGAACGATTTACGCGCTCCGGAGATCTCGATCGTCATGCGTGCACCTCTTCTGGGGTGACCCACCGGGATATTCGGAGCAGGACCGAGTCGAGGATGAGGCCGATCACTCCAATGAGCACGATCGCCGCGACGACCTTGTTGAGTTCGAGGGCGTTGTAGGAGTTCCAGATGAAGTAGCCGATACCGGAGTTGCCCTGAAGCATCTCCACGGCGACGATGACCATCCAGCCGATGCCCATGGACAGTCGTAACCCGGTGATGATCGACGGAAGCGCGTTGGGGATCAGCACGTGCCAGAGGTACGCGAGCGGGCCGAACTTGAAGACCAACGCAACGCTGTGCTGGTCGCGGGGAATCGCCCCGGCGCCGGCGGCGGTGTTGAGCAGCGTCGGCCAAAGCGCGGTGATAAATATGACGATGATCGCCGATTGCGCGGGTTCCTCGATGATGTAGAGCCAAATCGGGAACCAGGCCAATGGGGACACCGGGCGCAGCACCTGCACGAGCGGGTTGAGCGCATGCCGGACCGGCCGCATCGCGCCCATGAGAAGCCCGAGGATGATGCCCACCACAGCGGCGAGCCCGAACCCGATGAACACTCGCCGCAGCGAGATGTACAGATGCAGGCCGATGCCCTTGTCGTTGGTGCTGTTGAAGAATGGATCGCTCAACAGGTCGCCGAGGGTACGGGCGCCGTCCAGGGGGGTCGGGACGGTGGTGGAGTCGGCGGCGGCGAACTGCCACAGCGCGACGAAGATCGCCAGACCCGCGAGCGTCCAGCCGCCGACCATGGCCAGCCGGCCCAGGCGGGCTCCGAGGGCGCTCACAATGCCGGGCGCGCGGACGGCGATCGTACGGCCGGAGCCCGTGGGGGATTCCGCCGGCCCGGAATCGACTGTCGATGCCGGTGTCTCAACGGATGTCATGGCCGTCTCGCCTCATCGGCGACCCTCTTCGGGTCGAATGTGACGTCGTCGAGCTTGACGCGGAAGGGGGCCATGTCGTCGTCCGGCACTGCGATCCCCTCGGCGGCGGCGACTTTCGCGTAGACGTCCTGCAGGATCAACCCGTCGGCGAGGCTGGCGTAGTTGGGCACCTCCTTGACCAGACCGAAGCGCTGGTACTGGGCGAGCCACCAGTACACGTAGGAGCGCCGGGGGAGGTTGGTCTGGCCGTCTCGGAAGAACATCATCTGGTCACCGCTGTAGGCCTTGGAGCCGAGGCCCCCGCCGAGGTCGTATTGTCCGAGCAGCCGCCCTTCGATGTTCTTCGCTGGTGTGTTGACGTATCCGACCGGAGCCAGCATCTCGGCCAGATTCGGCCGGTTGTCGAGGTTGTCCAGCCACGCGGCGGCCTTGATGACGGCGCCCATGACATCGGAGAGAGTGTCGACATCCTTGGTGAGTCGGCCGCCCACGACGAGGGCCTTCTCGGGGTGGTGCTGCCATATGTCCTGCGTCGTGATGTGGGTGAAGCCGATGTCGTTGCGGACGGCGACGGCGCCCCAGGGCTCGCCGACGCAGTACCCCTCCTGATTGTTGGCTGTCATGTTGGACACCATCTGCGGCGGCGGGACCGCCGAAATCTGAATGTTGGTGGTGTCCGCGCCGGTGGCCTTGAGCCAGTAGCGCAGCCAGGTGTCGTGCGTGCCACCTGGGAACGTCATTGCCAGCCTTGGCTTCTCCTTCTCGAGCAAGGCCTTGGCCGCGGCCAGGTCGGCGTATCCGGCACCCGCGAACGCCTTCTTCAGCGTGATCGCCTGGCCATTGTTATTGAGCACCATGGCGATCTTGAGATCCATGGTTCCGGCCTTGCCGCCGATGCCGGTGGCCACCGAGAGCGGCAGACTAAACAGCGCGTGAGCCCCGTCGATCTCACCACTAAGGAGGTTGTCACGGGTCGCGGGCCACGATGCCTGCTTGATCAGTTCGACGTCCAGATCCCGCTCGCGGAAGAACCCGAGTTCCTTGGCCGCGATCAGCGGGGCACAGTCGGTGAGCGCAATGAAGCCCAGCTTGACCTTCCGTGCTGGCTTGCCGCCGGCGGCCGGTTCCGACGTCGGGTTTTCATCAACGGCGCATCCGGCCAGGACGCTCCCGGCGGCGAGCGCCGCCGTCGCGGATCCGGCCAGACTAAGGAACCTTCGACGATTCAGGGCGTTGTCCATGGCCGCTGACCATAGGTATGCCGCTGGTCGGCGCAGATTGCTGCGGGGTCAACTTCGTGTGACGGATGGTGCACACCGCCCGTGTTTCGGCGCTGTTAACGATGTACGCCGGAGGGGCGGCGACCGCCGTGAGGTCGCGGTAGCACGACGGAAACTTTGCCGACGTCGCCGTGTAATGGCGTCGCACCACACTGGACGGCGTGTCCAGGCTAGCGGCGCCGTGTCCCGGCTAACGGCGCAGGTGGCGACGCACTGCCCGTACTGCGCGCTGCAGTGCGGCATGACGCTGCGCGCAGGTACCGACGGCACAGTGGAGGTCGCGTCTCGGGATTTTCCCACCAACCGAGGCGGCCTGTGCCATAAGGGCTGGACCGCCGCGGAACTGCTTGATCACCCGGACCGTTTGCTGACGCCGCTCGTGCGGATGACCAAGTCCGGGCCGCTGATCCCCGCGACATGGGACGCCGCGCTCGACCGCATCGCACACTCCATTCGCGACTTACAGGCGGCGCACGGTCCTGACGCGGTCGCGGTCTTCGGCGGTGGGGGACTGACCAACGAGAAGGCGTACGCACTTGGCAAGTTCGCACGCGTCACGCTCGGCACCCGGTTCATCGACTACAACGGCCGGTTCTGCATGTCGTCCGCGGCGGCCGCCGGCATCCGCGCATTCGGCGTGGACCG
Source organism: Micromonosporaceae bacterium (assembly GCA_045403155.1). Taxonomy (GTDB): domain Bacteria; phylum Actinomycetota; class Actinomycetes; order Mycobacteriales; family Micromonosporaceae; genus JAXIPB01. The sequence goes on along the minus strand of JAXIPB010000166.1, from coordinate 27,948 downwards.
CGGCCTGCCATTTCCACTCGCCGACCTTGGCCACGCCGCCGTGCTCGTGCTCGTCGGCGCGAACCCGGCCGAGACCATGCCACCGATGTGCCGCTACCTGGACCAGCAGCGCGAGCGAGGCGGGCAACTCATTGTCATCGATCCGCGCGCCACGCCAACCGCGAAGAGGGCGACGCTCCATCTGCAGACCGCGCCAGGCACCGACCTCGCCCTGGCTAACGCGCTGCTGCACCTCACGATCGTCGAGGGGCATCTCGACCGGGAGTACATCGGGGCGCGGACGACGGGCTTCGAGGAAGTCGCGCGCATTGTCAGCGGGTACTGGCCGGAGCGGGTGGAGCGGCTGACCGGAGTGCCGGTCGCGGACCTGCGTACCGCCGAGGACATGCTCGGCCGCGCACGCACCGCAATAATCGTCACGTCCCGCGGCGCCGAGCAGCACGCGAAGGGAACCGACACGGTCTCTGCGTGGATCAATCTCGCACTGGCGCTCGGCCTACCCGGTCGCCTCGGCTCCGGCTACGGCTGCCTCACCGGACAGGGCAACGGCCAGGGCGGGCGCGAGCATGGGCAGAAGGCCGACCAGTTGCCCGGCTACCGCAGGATCGACGATCCGGCCGCCCGCGCGCACATCGCGTCGGTCTGGGGTGTCGATCCAGCGGACATCCCGGCGGCGGGCGTCTCCGCGAGCGAGTTGTTCGACCGGCTCGGTACGTCCGAGGGACCGAATGCCTTGCTCGTCTTCGGCTCCAATCCAGTCGTGTCAGCGCCGCGGGCCCGTCAGGTCGAACGCCGGCTCGCGGCGCTCGACCTGCTCGTGGTGGCAGATTTCGTCCTCTCCGAGACGGCGGCGCTCGCCGATGTGGTCCTGCCCACCGCCCAGTGGGCGGAGGAGGACGGCACGATGACCAATCTGGAGGGTCGGGTGCTGCGGCGGCGCGCTCTCCGTGAACCACCCACCGGGGCGCGTACCGACCTCGCGATCATCAGTGATCTCGCCCGCCGGCTCGGCCGGGGACGGTTCGCATCGTCCCCGGAGGAGACCTTCGGCGAGCTGCGAGTGGCGTCGTCGGGCGGCCCCGCCGACTATGCCGGGATCGATTGGCAGCGCATCGACGCGAACGACGGTTTGTTCTGGCCGTGCCCGACCGCGGATCATCCCGGCACGCCTCGGCTGTTCGCGGACCGGTTCGCCACCCCGGACGGGCTGGCCCGATTCGTTCCCGTGCAGCACCGATCCGCCGTCGAGGTGCCCGACCGGCACTACCCGTTCGTCCTCACCACCGGCCGGGTGCTCGCGCACTATCAGTCCGGCGCCCAGACCCGACGTATCTCGGCACTCAACGAGGCGGCCGGGGCCGCGTTTATCGAGGTCCATCAGGACGCGGCTACACCACTATCCATTGTGGATGGAGACATCGTACGGGTGGTGAGCCGGCGCGGGATCATCGAGGCGCCGGCGCGGGTGGTGACCACGATCCGGCCAGACACGATCTTCGTGCCATTCCACTGGCCGGGCGTGGCCCGGGCGAACTCGGCGACGCACGACGCGCTTGATCCCACCTCGCGGATGCCCGAGTTCAAGGTCTGCGCCGCCCGGCTGGAGAAGGCCCGGTGAATCTCGAGGCCCCTGTGAATCCCGAAGCAGCGATGAGGATCGTTGTGATCGGGTACGGGATGGCCGGTGCCCGGGTCGCGGACGAGCTACGGGCTCGGTCGCCCGACTGTAGTGTGACCGTTGTCGGGGCTGAGCCGCATCGCGCGTACAACCGGATTCTTCTCTCGAGCATCATCGCCGGGAAGGTCGGCGAGGCCGACGTCGCACTCGCGGAGCCGGCTGGCCGAGGAGCGGTAGTTCGGGTGGGCGTCGAGGCGACCGCCATCGACCGCGCCGCGTGCGTGGTGTCGACATCGGACGGTGCGTCGCTGCCCTACGACCGTCTCGTGCTCGCCACCGGGAGCCGCGGGATCTTGCCGCCGATCAAGGGTGTCGTCCAGGACGATGGCACGCTGCCGGCAAGGGTGACAGCGTTTCGAACCCTCGATGACTGTCGACGTATCGCCGGATTGGCTTGCGGCGCGCGGTCCGCGATCGTGCTGGGCGGAGGCCTCCTGGGCCTGGAGGCTGCCCGCGGCCTGGCCGCGCGCGGAGTCTCCGTCACGGTGCTGCACGCGGCCGTGCACCTCATGGAGCGCCAACTCGACCCACCGGCCGGCGCCGTGCTCGTGACGTGCCTGGAGGCGCTCGGTGTGCGGACGGAGTTGAACGTGTCAACGGTGACGGTCGAATCGGGCGCGGATGAGATCGCGGCGGTGCTGTCCGACGGTCGCCGGCTACCGGCCGACTTCCTCGTGGTCGCCTGCGGTGTGCGCCCCGAGACCGGGTTGGCCGAGCGGGCTGGGCTCGCCGTCGAGCGCGGTGTCATCGTCAACGACCGGTTGCGCACGAGCGACTCCCGCATCTTCGCGATCGGCGACTGCGCTCAGCTCGACGGCGAAGTGACCGGCCACGTCGCCCCGGCCTGGGAGCAGGCGAGGGTCGTGGCCGATGTGATTTCGGGCGTTCGCCCGCTGGCGCGGTACCGCCCCGGCCCCCCGGTGATCCGGCTCAAGGCCGCGGGCATCGACCTGGCGGCCATGGGGGACTCCACCGACACGGGCGGCAGCCACATCACGTTCTCCGATCCCGCCCGCGGAACCTATGCCAAGCTCATCGTCCGCTCCGATCGCCTCGCCGGGGCGATCATGCTGGGCGACAATCCGACGGTCGGCGCGGTCGTACAACTCTTCGACCGCGGAGCACCCTTGCCGGCCGACCCACGCTCTCTGCTGCTTGGCCGCGCGATCGGCGAGTGGGCCTTTCCGGGCGGGGGTGAGGCCTCGCCCGCTCTCATGCCCGACGCGGCCGTGGTCTGCCAGTGCAACACGGTGACCAAAGGCGCAATAGTCGGCTGCTGGCGGGGCGGCGCGCGATCACTCGCCACTGTGGTCGCCGACACCCGCGCGACTACGGGCTGCGGGGGCTGCCGGGATGCGGTCGAGGGCATCCTGTCCTGGCTACACACGACCGAGGTTTAACACGACCGAGGGGACAGCATGAAGAAGCTCGTGGTCGTCGGCAGCGGCATGGTGGGCCACCGATTCGTCGAGTCGGTCCGCGCGCGCGACGTCGAGGGCCGGTTCGCGATCACCGTGCTCGCGGAGGAGGGCCGCCCCGCGTACGACAGGGTCAGGCTTTCCTCATGGTTTGACGGCGAGGCGTTGGATCTGCCCGCGCTGTCCGGTGTGGACGTACGGCTGGGAGAACCCGCCGTCGGGCTCGATTTCGAGGCGCGCCAGGTGAACACGCCGGCCGGAATCCTCCCGTACGACATGCTCGTCCTCGCCACCGGCTCGTACCCATTCGTGCCGCCGGTGCCGGGCCGGGAACTCTCCGGCAGCTTCGTCTACCGAACCATCGACGACCTCGTCGCGTTGAGAACCTTCGCGTCCGCAGCGCGAACCGGTGTCGTCATCGGCGGCGGGCTCCTCGGTCTGGAGGCGGCAAACGCCCTGCACCGGCTTGGGCTGACCACGCACGTGGTTGAGGTCGCCCCACGGCTGATGCCGCTGCAGGTGGACGAGGCCGGCGGCGCCATGCTCCGCCGGCACATCGAGGGACTCGGCCTGACCATCCACACCGGACGAACCGCGGCGACGATCATCGGCGAGACGCGGGTGAGCGGGGTGGCGTTCGCCGACGGCGGCATGGTGGACACGGATCTGGTCGTGTTCGCCGCCGGGGTGCGCCCCCGGGACGAGCTCGCTCGAGCCGCGGGCCTCACCATCGGCGCTCGCGGCGGGGTCACGGTGGACGAAGCCTGCCGTACGTCCGCACCAGACGTCTACGCGATCGGCGAATGCGCCGAGATTGGTGGCCGAGTCCATGGCCTGGTGGCGCCGGGGTACGCCATGGCCAACGTGGTCGCGGACCGGCTGTTGGGCGGAGACGCGGTCTTCCCCGGCGCGGATACCTCAACGAAGCTCAAGCTTCTGGGCGTCGACGTCGCGTCGTTCGGGGCGACGGACGGCCCGCTCGACGTGACCTTCACCGATCCGGCCACCCTGGTTTACGCCAAACTGGTGCTCTCCGACGACGCGCAGACCCTGCTGGGTGGGGTGCTCGTGGGCGACGCCAGCGCGTACCCAACACTGCGTGCATGTCTGGGCGGGCCGTTGTCCGCGCCGCCGCTAGCGCTGCTGGCGCCGGTAGTACCGGGAATGGATGCGGGTCTGCCCGGGAGCGCCCTGGTGTGTTCCTGTAACGCGGTCACCAAGGACGCCATCGTGACCGCGATCTTGGAGCGGAGCTGCGCCGATGTGGCCGGAGTCAAGGACTGCACCCGCGCCGGCACGACTTGCGGCTCATGTGTTCCGCTGCTCAAGCAGTTGCTCGCCGAGTCCGGCGTGGCGATGCCCAAGGCGTTGTGCGAGCACTTCGACCACAGTCGACAGGAGCTCTTCGACATCGTACGGGTCAAGGGGATCGCCACGTTCTCCAGGCTCGTGGCTGAGCATGGGCGGGGACGTGGGTGTGACATCTGCAAGCCAGTGGTGGCCTCAATTCTGGCCTCGCAGAACAACGGCTACATTCTCGACGGCGAGCAGGCGGCTCTGCAGGACACCAACGATCACTTCCTGGCCAACATCCAACGCAACGGCACCTACTCCGTGGTGCCACGGATTCCTGGCGGCGAGATCACACCCGAGAGACTCATAGTCATCGGCGAGGTGGCCCGGGATTTCGGCCTGTACACGAAGATCACCGGAGGCCAGCGAATCGATCTGTTCGGTGCGCGCGTCGAGCAACTGCCGAAGATCTGGCGGAGGCTCGTTGACGCCGGCTTCGAGTCGGGCCACGCGTACGGCAAGGCCCTTCGAACGGTCAAATCCTGTGTCGGCTCGACCTGGTGCCGGTACGGAGTGCAGGATTCGGTCGGTCTCGCGATCGCCCTGGAACTCCGATACCGCGGTCTGCGCTCGCCGCACAAGGTGAAGGCGGCCGTCTCCGGTTGTGCACGAGAGTGCGCCGAGGCTCGTGGCAAGGACTTCGGCATCATCGCGACCGAAAACGGATGGAACCTCTACGTCGGCGGCAATGGTGGCTTCCGACCACGCCATGCGGACCTGTTCGCGTCGGACGTGTCCACACAGGATCTGGTTCTGCTCGTGGACAGGTTCCTCATGTACTACGTACGAACCGCCGATCGGCTGCAGCGCACCGCCTCCTGGATCGAGGCGATGGACGGGAGGCTGGACCACCTGCGGGCGGTCATAGTCGACGACTCGCTCGGCGTCGCCGGCGACCTCGACGCCGCGATGGCTCGCCACGTTGAGTCGTATGTGGACGAGTGGAGCCTGACGGTGGAGGACCCGGAGCGCCTGCGCAGGTTCGTCTCTTTCGTGAACGCGCCAGACGTGCCGGACTCGTCAATCAGCTTCGAGGTCGAGCGCGGGCAGCCGGTGCCGGCCGGGACCCGGCGGGAGCCGGTCGCCCTGGGCATGCCGCGGTGACTGCCGTGCGGTGGACCACGATCTGCCCGTACTCCCGGCTGGAGCCCGAGCGCGGCGTCGCCGCGCTCGTCGACGGGGTTCAGGTGGCCGTCTTCCGGCTACATGACGGGCGGCTGTACGCCATCGACAACATCGACCCACTCTGCGGCGCCGGCGTACTCGCACGGGGCATCGTCGGAACCCGAGGGGATTTGCCGATCGTTACGTCGCCCATGCACAAGCAGGCGTACGACCTGACGACTGGGCGGTGTCTGGACGAGCCGGATGTTCTGGTGCAGTCACATCCCGTGCGCTGCCGGCAGGGGTACGTCGAAGTGGGAGGACGCCGGTGATGACCTCAGACCGGGCGCTCGCCGGCTTCACTGTCGCCATAACCGCGGATCGGCGCCGCGACGAACTCGCCGCCCTGCTTGAACGGCGCGGTGCTCGGATCGTGTTCGCTCCGGCGCTGCGCATTGTTCCGATCGCCGACGACGCCGAACTACTCGCGAACACGCTTGCGATCGTGGAACGGCCGCCGTCCATTGTGGTGGGATCCACCGGCATCGGCATCCGGGGGTGGCTGGAGGCCGCCGAGGGCTGGGGCCTCGCCGAGGCGCTGAAGGCTGCGCTGCGCGGGGCGTACATGATTGCGCGGGGCCCGAAGGCTCGTGGCGCGATCCGGGCGGCGGGTCTCCTCGATCAGTGGTCGCCGGACTCGGAGAGCAGCGACGACGTGTTGGCGCATCTACTGGAGCGGGGCGTCGCGGGCGAGCGCGTCGCGGTGCAGCTACACGGCGACGACCAGCCGGAGTTCGTTTCGACGCTGAGCGGCGCCGGAGCCGAGATCGTGGAGATCTCGGTCTACCGTTGGGAGCCGCCGGCCGACCCGGCGCCGCTGCGCCGCCTGATAGACCAGATCACCGGACGGCTCGTCGACGCGGTGACGTTCACATCCGCCCCCGCCGTGCAGGGACTCATGCGCACGGCGGGGGACGCCAGCGCGGTCGTCAACGCCCTTCGCACCGATGTTGTCGCCGCGTGCGTTGGGCCGATCACCGCCGAGCCGCTGCGGCGCCTGGGAGTGCCGGCGGTGGAACCAGCCCGGGCCCGCCTCGGCGCCCTGGCGCGCACACTCGTTGATGAGCTGCCGCGGCGCGCGGTCACGGTTGAGGTTGGTGGAAAGGTGGTGACCCTCCGAGGACACGCCGCGGTGGTCGAGGGGGATCTGCGGCCGCTCGCGTGCGCGCCGATGGCGGTGCTGCGGGCGCTGGCCGACGCGCGAGGTCGGGTGCTCACCCGGTCCCAGTTGCTCGATGCGCTACCACGCGGCGCCGACGAGCACGCCGTCGAGATGGCGGTTGCCCGGCTTCGGGCCGCACTTGGCGGCGCGGACTTCGTTCAGACCGTTGTGAAGCGAGGGTACCGACTTCGTATGGACTAGCGACTCACGCAGCGGAAGCCCAGGTGGCAGGTCGACGTGTCGATCTCCTGCGCCATCCGCGCGGCGGGGCGATATCGGCGGCAGTAGTTCGGCGCGCACAGAAACGAGCCGCCCTTCATCACCCGCCGCGGCACCCGGTCATCCGGCTGGCCTTCGCCGCTATGGGTCGATCCGCAGCACGCCTGCACAGACTCCGCGTGAATGGCGTACCGATCGGAGGTCCACTCCCAAACGTTGCCGATCATGTCAAAGATCCCGTACCCGTTGGCGGGAAAGCTGCCAACCGGAGCGGTCCACTCGTAGCCATCGGCGGCCAGGTTCCGCCGCGGGAACTCGCCCTGCCAGACGTTGGCCATGTGCTCGCCGGCCGGGGTGAGTTCGTCGCCCCAGGCGTACTCGGTGCCGCGGCTGCCGCCCCGCGCGGCGCACTCCCACTCCGCCTCGGTCGGCAGCGACTTCCCGGCCCAGGTTGCGTACGCGATCACGTCCGACCACGCCACGTGTACGACGGGGTGCTCGCTCAGCCCGGTCAGGTCCGAGTCGGGCCCGCGCGGGTGTCGCCAGTCCGCGCCCGGCACGAGCGACCACCAGGCCATATGGTCGCTCAGACTGACCGGTCGGGATGGAGGAGTGAACACCACCGACGCCGGCACCATCAGTGCCGGGTCCAATCCGGGGTACTCGGCGGGGTCCGGGGGTCGCTCGGCCAAGGTGACGTGTCCGGTGTCCGCCACGAACGCGGCGAACTGAGCATTCGTCACGGCGCACCTGTCGATACAGAATCCGTCCACGTGCACGCGATGTGCCGGCGCCTCCTCCGGATAGTGATCGTTGGACCCCATCAGGACGTGTCCGGGCGGGATCCAGACCATGTCGGAGCCCGCCGGCCCATGCGTGGCCGGAGTGGTCCTCGCTGGTTGGATCATCAGCTCACGCTAACAGCCGATCCGGCTGATAACCGACAAAACGGCTATTCAGAGTAAGGGCACGGATCGCGGCGACCGATCAGAAGCGTGTGCCCGGTCGCGTCAGATCATCGTTGGTGGTGGATCGGGGTTCGCCGCCGTGACGGTCGCGGATCGTCGACCACGCGTACGGACGAAACGCCGACGACTCTGGAGAACCCGGGGGTAGCGGAGCATGCCCCGTACCTTGTTGACGTGTCGGACTTGCCGGACCTTCGTAACTTCGTTCGCGTCGAATCAGTCGCGCGCGACGTGGCCGTTCTTGTCCGCGGCGGTCCAGACAATGCGGCGAAACTGACGGCTCATGCCGAGCGCGTTCGGCGCGCGTTTGTCCTCGACGGCGACCCAGTTCTCGGGATCTCGGTGTTCGCCGCGTTGGACGACCTGGGGCCAGCCTCGCTTGATGGAATCTTGGCCGGCAAGCTTTCCACGTACCGAGCGATTCATGTTGTCTCCGCCAGACTTCTATCTGAGGCAGGTTTCGAAGTGTTGCCCACCTTCGGCCGCCCGCACATGACGCTGCTTATCGGCGAAATGAAAGAGGTCGACTCGCTGCTGCAGTTGCTGGGCACGGCCCAGGCAAACCCACGCTATGGTGAGATGACACGCCGCAGAAGGAGGTGAGCAGAATGATCGCAGTGGATATCCCGGCTGATCTCAACGCCGAGGACCAGACGGGCTTTGTGTGGACGTTTCTCGACGAGGCGCGCGATCCATCGATGATCAGGCCCGGCGCACTCGTCGTCGCCGGCGATGCTGACTCGCCCGCCGTTGCGATTGTCGTCGATCTTGTTCCGCACCCCAACGGCACGATCGTTCATCTCGACGTGCTACCTGGGGCTTTGGACCGCTACCTGGAGCTCGCCCGGCGAGTTGAGACAGCCGCCTGATCGCATTTCTGGGGGCGGAAGCTTGAAGTCAGGGGCTCGGCGTTTCGGTGATGCACGCGGACCAGTTCTCGGTGTCTGACTTGCCGCCGGCCGACGCCGTCGCTGAGCCATCTAGAGTGCCGTTCCCGTCGGGAAGCGGCTTCGTCTGAGGCAGGGTGTCCGCGAACGAAAAGATCACAGACCCAGCTCCGGGGCCCGTGACGTCGTAGAAGAGTTCGACAGCCATCGGGCCGCTGACTTCGACCGTGGCTTGGATCGTCACGGTGCAGCCGATGATCGATGCGCTCAGGGCCACCGACTCGACAACGGGCGCTGAGGGCTCCGTGGTCGGCGGTGGCGTGGTCGGCGCAGCCAACGTGGATTCTGAGTCCGAGCCGCTCATGCCAGACACGTTGCCGGCCGCATCGACCGCACGGACGCTGTAGCCGTAGGTGGTCGACGCGGCTAGTCCAATGTCGGTGAAGGTTGTCCCTGTTGTGACGGCGACCTGCATTCCGTCGCGGAACACGCGGTAGCCGGTGACACCGACGTTGTCGGTTGACGCATTCCACGAGACGTCGATCGTGCTCGTGGTGGGATTCGCTGCATCGACGCCGACCGGCGTTGTCGGGGGCGTCGTATCGGGCGCGGGGAGGGTCGTCACCATGATCGCATTGCTGTCGGCGGAGGCGTTATCGGAGGTGTCAAAGGCGCGGACCTTGTACGTGTACGCGGTTGCGGGGGTCCGCCCTGTGTCGGTGAAGCCGGGTTGGACGACGTTCGCGATCCGAGTCCCGTTGCGGTAGACCTCGTAGCCGGCGACGCCGACATTGTCGTGCGAGGCCGACCAGGCCAGCACGATCGTGGTCGTACTCTTGCCGGTCGAGTGAAGGTTGGTGGGGATGGACGGCGGCGATACGTCCGGCTCCATGAGGGTCGTGGCACTCACCGGCGCGCTTGTTGCGGAGATGTTGCCAGCGGCGTCGAACGCGGCGACGGCGTACCGGTACCTGGTCTGGGTCTGCAGGCCCCGGTCGGTGAAGCCGGGGTCGTACGTCGTGCCGACCTGTTTGCCGTTGCGGAGCACGATGTAGCCGGCAATCCCGATGTTGTCGACCGATGCGGCCCAGTTGATGGACACAGCCGACACCGACCTCCCGGTGACGCGTAGGCCGGCCGGCGCCGCGGGCTTCGTCGTGTCGGCACCTGGCCCGGTCGAGCTAGGTACGGGCACCGTCGGGCCGGCTTCGATGAGCGGCTGGTGCGAGTTGGTCTCAACGCCTGTCGGCGACTCCGACCCTCCGCCCAATGCCGAGGTCAACGCGAACGCCGTGCCGGTACCCAGCAGGACCAGCGCAGCGGCGGCGACGAGAATTCGTCGCATCCGGTTGGAGGTATCGCGGTGCGATCTCCCTTCCGGCGTTCCCCACGCCGCAGACTCGACGGCGGCCGGGTTTGTCCGCGCGGTCACAGTGAGGACGGACGAATCGCCGGCTGAGTCGGCTGTCAGGACGGTGCCACGTTGATCGCCTCCGGCGGAGGTGCCACGTTGATCGCCTCCCGCGAACGCTCCCCAGGCAGGGACCGGCGAGACAGGCGAAGCGGCCGGGCTGCTCGGTCGCGGCGCCACGTAGCTTTGGGTGTCGGGTGGCGCGACGTAGCCTTGGGTGTCCGGCGGCGCAGCGCGGCTCGGCGCAGGCGGGGCCGGAGCGTCATTCCGGTTCGTCAACGGCGCGACGTACACCGGGCTCGGGACCAGAGAGAGCCTTCGCCGTAGCAGGTCGTGTCCGGTGTCGTACCAAGCAGATCCGAACGCGGACAACGCGACGATGTCTATCTGCTGTAGCGCGGCGCGCGCGTCAACCGGCCGCCACAGGGGATCGACCGCGAGGCCCAGGGTCATGAACACCCGGACCTGATGCGGCGCGACGTCCGGCGCGAGGGCGTCAATCGCGGCCTCCGGCGCCTGACCCGACCGACCTAGGTGTGCGCCACCCGTACCGTGCGGCGGCTGCCCGCTGAGGCACTCGAACAGGATCGCTGTCGCCGCATAGACGTCGGACGTCAGCGTCGGCCGCCCTCCGGACCAGAGTTCGGGCGAGGCGTAGACGGGGTTGGCGTGCGTTTGGATGTGGCTCGGTGGCGTCACCCCGATGTCGACAATCTTGATGTTGCCGTCGGTGTCGATCAGCACGTTCTCCGGCTTGAGCGCGCCGTGCACAATGCCGCTGCCATGCACTTCACCCAGGCCTAGCAGGACGCCCTTGACGACGTACAGCGCCGCCTGCGGCTCCAGCGCACCGGTCTGTTCCAGGAGACGGCGAAGCGACACGCCATCGACCAGTTCAGTGACGACGGCGGCGGCGCCACCGCGCTCGACCAATTCGTAGACGTTCGCCACCTGCGGGTGCTCGATGAGGCCGAGCATCGCGACCTCGCCGCGGTACCGCACGAGGAAATCGGGTGATTCACATAGTTCCTTCGTCAGATACTTGATCGCGACAGCGGCACCGGTGATCGAGTCGCGGGCGATGATGACGAGTCCGGTCGAGCCGCGGCCGATCTCGGCCAACGGTTCGTACCCCTCGATTGCCCACACGATCAATGCCCCCGGCCCAATAGTCCAGACCAGCATCACTCCGGTATATGCGGCTTGCGCACCCTCGCCGGGGCACACTTCCTCGCGGAGTGACCTCCGCGCCCGCGGGACAGAGTAGTTCGATTGGGATGGTCCGGCCACCGCCAACCGTTCAGCCTTGTCGGCTCATCGGCCGATCGGCCCACCCGCCCGCGCAAACACGGGCATCACGATGTCCCGGTGAAAACCGTTGTGGGCTCCTGCTGCTCGCTGCGCGCGGCGGCGACGAACGACTCGGTCGACCACCACCGGCCGAACTCGTCGACCCCAACATCCTGGACGAGCGCGGTCGTCTGTGAAGCATGCGCCCGCAGGGCCACGACCTTGCGGTCAATCTCCGTTCCCGTGAGGCGGATATTGAGCGCCAACGCGGATTCCGGTGTGGACGGTCCAGGGCCGAACATCCAGATCCCGAGGCGGTCGTTGAGCTGTCCCCACGTCCGGTGGAACTCCGGCGTCATGGTGGCGTAGAGCAGGCGCGCACGGCTCCGCGTAGACAGCCACGCATCGGTGGTCCACCGGGAGATGGCCCGGTGATCCGGGTGCCCGGTCATCCCTTCCGGGCCGAAGGTCAGGATCGTGTCCGGGGCGACCTCGTCGATCAGCCGCGCCACGGCTTCCGTACCCTCGGCCGCCCGATCCTGGCACTGGCCGTCGCCGAAGCCGAGCCACCGATGCTCGATCACACCGACGGCGGCCAGGCTCGCCGCCAACTCGTGGCGGCGTGCGGCGGCGAGGCGGGCGGGATTCCATTGGTACGGGTCGGCGGCGCCCAACTCGCCGTAGGTCGCTGTGGCGACAACCACCCGCTGGCCCGCGTCCCGCACCGCGGCCATCAGCCCGGCCGACAGGTACGCCTCATCGTCGGGGTGGGCCCAGACGCCCAGCACCGTCCCGAGCTCATCAACGCGCATTGCGTGTCTCCTCTGCCCCGTGACGAGTAACGCTACCGACTGTGCCCGCGTGACCTTCCCCGGGCCTTCCCGCGGCCGCTCAGCGGGGAAGGCCCGGGGAAGGACGGCCTGTGACCGTGGTCGACATGCGCGGTACGGACGAGCGAGTCGCCACGATCAGCTTCTCGGCCCATAGGCGTGACTTTGTCGCGGGCATGCGGGCCATGGTGCCGTGGCTGATCGGCGTGGCTCCGTTCGGGCTTGTGATCGGGGTCAGCGCGGCTCAGGCCGACATTCCCACCCTCGCAGGGTGGCTGACCGGTCCATTGATCTATGCCGGTAGCGCCCAGGTCGCGACGATTCAGATGCTGGACGCGGGGGCGGCCGCATACGTTGTGATCATCACCGCGATGGTGATCAATCTGCGCCTGCTCCTCTATTCGGCGGCGATGGCGGGGTACTGGCGCGGCACGCCGCTGTGGTGGCGGCTGTTGGGTGGCTATCTGTTGGTGGATCCGTCGTTCGTGGTCGGGGTCGAGCGGTACGAACGGGAGCCCGATCGGCGTCGGGGACATGCCCACTACCTGGGTGGTGCGGTCGTTCTCTGGGTGACCTGGCTCGCGGCGCTGGCGGTCGGGGCGACGGCCGGCGCGCAGCTGCCGGACTGGCTGCGGCTGGAGTTCCTGATTCCGCTCTTTCTCATCGGCGAGATCGCACCGAAACTGCGCCAGCCCGCGGCCCGCCGGGCGGTGCTGGTCGCTGCCGCCGTGGCGCTCCTCTGCCTCGGCGTCCCGATGCACCTCGGCATCGCGATGGGCATCGTCGCTGGTATCACCGCTGGCGTGGCGGCCCGGCCCAGCACCCGACCGCGGGCCGGTAAGCAGGACGCAGTGTCTACTGAGGAGGTTCAAGCATGAACGCCTGGATGGTCGTTCTCGTGGCCGGTCTCGGCAGCTATCTGCTGCGCATGAGCATGATTGGCGTGGCCGACCGGATCCGGCTGCCGGCCCGATTGGACGACTCAACCGCACTCGTCGCGCCGGCCGCCTTCACGGCCCTCGCCGTGACCAGCATCGCCGGCACAATGATCGGCGCCGGGATGCCGCAGGCGCTGGCCCCGCTCGCGGCGGCCGCGGTGGCAGTGCTCGCCGTGATGCGGACCGGATCGGGCTATGCCGCCGTGCTCGCCGGCATGCCAACGCTGTGGGCCCTGACGGCGCTCACGTCACTATGACCCCGAGCTGCCACCCAACACATCGGCGCGAACGCGAGCAAAGGTATGAACGGGGCGAATAGTATCGCTAATCGATCGCCATGCGAGTCGACGGGATGCCCACGGACTCGACCAGAACCGCCGTGAATCCGACGTCGAAGCCGGCGCGGTAGAGCATGTCAAGGTTGGCGCCCGCCTTGTCCACCTCGCCCTTTGCGACCAGCTCACCGACGTAGTCCTCGAACGGCACGGGGCGGCCCTGGGCCAGCCCGTTCGCGGCCGCCACGTCCTCTTGGAGATCGCTGACGAGGGCCTGTCGCTGCTCCGGCGTCAGGCTGTGGAGATATCTTTGTGCCTCGATCCGTCCCAGACCAAGCCCGCGACTGGTGACCAATGCGGCGGCTGCGCGCGCGGGATCCAGCTCGCCATTGCCATGCTCAGTACCCATGCCGGCGTCGTACCCAGTAAACGCCTCGGCCAAACGGGCACACGACGTGGAATCCGTCGATGGGAACCGACGCGGCCGGCCAAGCCGTCAAAGCCGCATGAGATTTGCTATCCCGGCCACCGCCGTCATGGTGCTCTCGCTCCTCACCGGCTGCATCTTCGGCCGGAGCTGCACCCTCATCGGCGCCGGCTCAGAGGTGGCCTTCGACTACGCCGGGGGAGTACCGGAGACAGTCTCCACGTTCCAGGCCCACGCCTGCGTGGACGACGCATGCGTCGACGAGTCGGGGCGTAGGGGTGAGCCGATTCTGCTCATCGTCCCGCTCCGTTCCGTCTCATCGGAGCAGGTCGTGACCGCACGGCTGACCATCCGCGCCGGAGCGATGCCCACGACGACGACGCCAACGGCCACGACGGAACCAGGCGCCGTCGTGTTCGACGCGAGCACCGACGTGACGCTCAAGAAGTATCAGCCGAACGGCCCAGGCTGTAGTCCGACGGTGTACCAGGCAACCGTGAGGGCGACCGAGGCCGGAACGCTCGTCGCGGAGTAGATCACGCGCCGTCGGCGAGGCGGGCGGCCCGGGCGTTGAGGTAGCGCTGTTGCGGGAAGCTGCTGGTACGCGTGGCCGCCGCCTCGTACGAGTCGCGTGCCGCGATCCGGTCTCCGGCCATCTCGAGGAGGTGCCCGCGGACCGCGTGGAGCCGGTGATCCTCCGTGATCCGCTCGTCGGCCTCGATCTTCGCGAGAAGCTCGAGCCCCGCTTGCGGGCCGTGAACCATCGCTACCGCGACAGCGTGGTTCAGCGCCACCATCGGGTTCTCGGCGATCTGCATCAGCAGCTCGTACAGTGCCACGATCTGCGGCCAGTCGGTCGCCTCCGCGCTCGGCGCCTCGTCATGGATCGCGGCGATCGCAGCCTGGAGTTGGTATGGCCCGGCCTGTCCACGCGGTAGCGCGTCGCTGATGAGCGCTACTCCTTCGACGATGTAGCCGGGGATCCAGCGGCTTCGATCCTGCTCGCTCATCGGAATCAGGGCGCCGTCCGGCGCTGTGCGCGCCGGCCGGCGGGCGTCGGTGAGCAGCATGAGTGCGAGTAGCCCCATTATCTCGCCGTCGTCGGGCAGCAGGCGATGGACCATTCGCGTCAATCGGATCGCCTCGGTCGTGAGCTCGGTGCGCTGCAGGCTCGGCCCTGCGGTACTCGCGTACCCCTCGTTGAAGATGAGGTAAAGCACATGGAGCACCACGCCGAGCCGCTCCGCGCGCTCCGGGGCCGGCGGCAGGCGGAACGGGGCTCCACTCTTCTTGATGGTCTGCTTGGCCCGGCTGATCCGCCGGGTCATCGTCGCCTCCGGTACGAGGAATGCTCGGGCGATCTCGGCCGTGCTGAGACCGCCAACCGCACGCAGGGTGAGCGCGATCTGCGACGCCGGCGACAGCGACGGATGACAGCACATGAACAGAAGGATGAGCGTGTCGTCGGACTCGGACGCCGGCCTGTCTGCGGCCGGCGACAGCCACTCGTCGGGCAGCGCCCGCCGCGCCATGGTGTCTTCGCGGCGATGGCGGGCCTGCTCGCTCCGCAGCAGATCGGTCAGCCGCCGCGACGTGACCGTGATCAACCAACCTTGCGGATAGTCCGGGATGCCATCCTTCGGCCACTGCGTGGCAGCTGCGATCAAGGCCTCCTGAACGGCGTCCTCCGCGGTGTCGAAGTGCCCGTACCGTCGTACCACCGCGCCGAGGACCTGCGGCGCCAACCGGCGCAGCAGGTCCTCGACCTGGGGCTCACGCATGGCGACGTCAGACCTCTAGGTCGCCGACACCGTCAAGGATCGGCCGCACATCAATGAATGCCTCGATGGACGCGCCCTCCGGATAGGGGCACGTCGTGATGCGCGCCGCGATCTCGGTCGCCCGGTCGAAGCTTTCGCACTCGACGATCGTGTAACCGGCGAGAACCTCCTGGGCTTCCGGATACGGCCCATCGGTCACGACCGGAACCCCGTTCTTCAGTCCGTGAATTCTCCTGGTGTGCACCGGAGCGGCTAGGCCGCGGGCGTCGACGAACTCGCCGGACTCGATCAGCTCCTGGTTCCACGACGCCATGAACGTGTGCATCGCCGCAACGTCCTCCGCGGACCACGCCGGCTTGTCCGTGGGCTTTCCGGACATCTCGTCATAGTCCCGCTGGGATCCGTACAGCATGATCATGTACTTCATGATCACTCCTCTCGGCCGGCACCTCGTATGGTGCCTCTCGCCAGAGACGTCGAGGCCACCGACCCGTTCCGGACACCGTTGATCACCTGATTCTGGTGCACTCATTGCGACACCAGAATCCGGTGATCAACGGCGAGGCTCGGCGGGTCAGGTGATGGGCACGTCCCGACGCCGGAACCCCGCCAGTCCCAGGCCCACGAGCGCCGCCGCGAGCCCCGCAAGCCAGACGATTGGCACCGCGGAGAACTCGCCGCCGGGCAGTCGCGGGACGTGCGCATACGGCGATAGGTTCATCACCGACTGGGGCAGCTCAAAGAGCGGTCCGAACTCCCCGAGTAGAAGGAAGGCGACCAGCGCCACCCACCCAACGACGGCCGCCCGCGGCGCGAGTCCGAATGCGGCGGCCGCGATGCCGGCGAGCACCCAGACGGCGGGCAGGCGCACCAAAGCGGCCACGAAGACCCGCCCGAAATCGTTGGCGTTTCCGGTCTGGGCCGAGTAGCTCAGCCCGGCCGCGAGTCCGGCGGCGGTGATGATCGCAATCGTACCAAGCAGGGCGATCACGATGTGACTCCAGGCCCACGAGACCCGCCCGACCCCGGTGGCGAGGATCGGCTCCGCCCGCAGTTCGCTCTCCTCGGCGCGCAGCCGCAGCACGACCATGATGCCGTAGACCGAGAGAATCACGCTCATCATGCCAAGCTCGGTGGACATGAACGCGTCGGTGAGGCCCTTTACGCCGCCCAGCTTCTGGATCAGATCCCTCGCACCCGGGCTGTCCGTGAAACTGCCGATGTTGGTGGCGATGTTGCCGAATACCAGGCCCAGCAACACGAAGGCGGTCATCCAGCCAAACAACAGGCCGCGCTGCAAGCGCCAGGCCAGCCCCAGCGGCCCGCTCAGCGACCGACCAGCCTCGGCCGGTCCGGGACGATCCGGCACCAGCCCCGCGCCATGGTCACGCTGCGCGACTAGTACGAACGCCACGGCGGTCATGACGAGGAAGAAGGCCACCGGCAGGAGTAGGACCCAATAGCGATCCCCCTGGTACGGGCGCACCTGCTGACCCCAGCCGATGGGGGAGAGCCACCGAAGCCACGTCGGCCCACCCTCGCCCGCGGTGTCGCCGATGGCGCGCAGCACGTACGCCACGCCGAGGAAAGTCATCGCGAGCGCGATCGCGGTTCGTGCGCTCGACGTGATCTGAGCAGCAATCGCGGCCACGCCGGCGAAGCCGACGCCGATGCTCGCCCAGGCCAGCCCGAAGGCGATGGATCCCGTCGCTGGCAGACCCGAGCCGATCAAGCCCAGCGCGGTGAGGACCCCGAGTCCGATGTTCGCGGCGACCGTCACGACCAGTGCCGCAGCGAGCGGAGCGTGCCGCCCCACCACCGTCGAGCCGACAAGCTCGAGCCGGCCCGCCTCCTCCTCGGCCCGGGTGTGCCGGGTGACGAGCAGGATTGAGAAGACGCCGACCAGCGCGCCACCGAACGCCCCCAGTTTGATCATGGCGAGCGCGCCGAGAGACGACTCGTCATAGATCAGGCCGTAGAGCGCGACGAGCGACGGCGTCTTGTTGATGGCCGCCGCGGCCTGGATGCGGGGCTCGACGGCAGTGCCGTAAAGACCGACGGTCGCGCCTGCCGAGCCGGCGGCAGTGACGACAAAGATCAGGATCCAGACCGCGAGCATCATGCGGTCACGGCGCAGCGCAAGCCGTACCAGTGATCCGGTACCGACGAGCGAGTTCATGACGACACCGCCTCCCGCACGCGGTCGCCACCGTCGCCCAGGTCGTCCTGGTAGTGCCGCAGGAAGAGCTCCTCGAGCGTCGGTGGCTGGCTGACCAGGCTGCGCACGCCCACGGAGGTGAGCTGGCGCAGGACCGGGTCGAGCTGGCTGGTGTCGACTTCGAACCGCACCCGGGTGCCGTCGACCTCGAGGTTGTGGATGCCGGCGAGCGTGCGCAGCCCATTGGGCTCCGCGGCGAGATCGGCGGCGATGGAGGTACGGGTGAGGTGACGCATCTCGGACAGGGTGCCGGTCTCCGCCGTCCGGCCGAGCCGGATGATGGTTACCCGGTCGCAGAGTGCCTCCACCTCGGCGAGTACGTGGCTCGAGAGCAGCACGGTGCGTCCGCGCCGCCGCTCCTCGTGGATGCACTGCTGGAAGACCTCCTCCATCAGCGGGTCAAGACCCGACGTCGGCTCATCGAGGATCAGGAGCTCCACATCCGACGCGAGCCCGGCGACCAGGCCGACCTTCTGCTTGTTGCCCTTGGAGTAGGCGCGTCCCTTCTTCTTGGGGTCAAGGTCGAAGCGCTCGAGCAGTTCGTTGCGGCGCTGCCTGTTGAGGCCACCCCGCATCCGGCCGAGCATGTCGATGACCTCGCCTCCGGTCAAGTTGGGCCAGAGCGTGACGTCGCCGGGCACGTACGCCAGGCGCTTGTGTAGTTCGGGGGCCTGGCTCCACGGGTCGCCGCCGAGCAGGCGGGACTGGCCCGAGTCGGCGCGCAGCAGGCCGAGCAGGACCCGGATGGTGGTGGTCTTCCCCGAGCCGTTCGGGCCGAGGAAGCCGTGCACCTCACCGGTGTTCACGATCAGGTCGAGCCCGTCCAATGCCCGGGTTCGGCCGAAGGTCTTGACCAGGCTCGTTACGGATATTGCAGCGTCAGTGGGCGCGTTCATCGAGACTCCTCAACATGGTGGGAACCGTCGTTGGTCAGGGGATCGCAGTGCCGGCTCAGCGCGGAGGATCGGAGTCCGTCTTGCGGGCGGCCGCGGCCGTCGATCTTGCGCGGCTTCGTGGGGTTCGGTTCACGGCGGCGCGTTCGTCGCGAGCCTGCTTGCGGTACTCCTCCCATCGGCGGGCGAGGCCGTCTCCGTATTCGGTCTCCACGAATACAAAGAAGTCCTTCATCTCATGCAGCCGTTCGCGGGCACTGGGCCTTCCGGGCCCGATCTGGGCCAGCGCGTACTCAGCGGCCTCCTCGCCGGGTCCGAGTCGGGCCACCCGCGCGCGCAGGATCTGGGCCCAGCCGCCGGAGCGCAGCTGATAGTGGTGCTGGCGTGATCCAGCCACCGGCACGCGCTCGACCATCTGCGCCTGCTCGAGTTGGCGGACCACGGTGCTGATCGACGCCTTACTCACGCCCAGCGCGTTGGCCATCTCGGTAATCGACTGGTGCTCGGGATCGCATATCGTGAGCCAGCCGTAGATGAGGCCCATGGTCCGGGTGCCGCCGAGATACTCGAAGAAGAGCGCCATCCGCCCGGCGAACTCGCGCTCAACCGCCGACGATGACATAGCGCACCTCCTCGTACGTTTAGAACGTACTGAACGAAGTGTACATCTCGCAAGGGGTGGTCAAGAGGTCTTACCATCCGACGGTGACCACGTACCGCTTGCCGGCGACGCCGGTCGAACTGGCCACGAAGAGAGTCCGAAATTCGCGCGAATCGCGAAGATCTGCCCGGAGGCGATGTTCGTGCCGTACGCGGCCGACGCCGCCGGTGCGCTCTTCGCGGGCGCCGCGGCGGGCATGCTGGTCGGCGATGTCGTGATTGGCCGTTGGACCAGCGCGAGCCTGCGTTCCCGGCTGGCGCTGCCGCTGTATGCGCTGCTCGCCGTGCCGTACCTAGCGTTCGTGCTGCGACCCGGAGTCGTCCTGGCGACCGCACTGGTGGCCTTGGCGTCGTTCGGATACGCCGGCACGCTCGCGATTCAGGAGCAGTTCATCGCCACCGTGCCGGACCGGCTGCTCGGGCAGGGCATGGGCCTCGCCGGCAGCGGCATGATGACCGCGCAGGCGGTCTGCGCCGCCATCGTCGGGGCCTCCGCCGAACTCGCCACGCCAGCACTCGCGATGACCGCGGCCGGCGCGGTCTCGCTCGCGGTGAGCCTGATGCTGCTCGCCCGGCCGTGGTCGGCCGCCCCGGTGCCGCGTGCCCGCCGCGAGGCAGAAGCGACGGAGGCGGCCCCGCTCGGTCAACCCCTAGTGGCTGTAGCGATCGGCCAGCCACTGATCGTTCAGCGCAATCGACTCGCCTTCCATCCGCAGCCACGGCTGTAGGGCCTTTGGCAGTTCCGGCTTCAGGATCAGGGCCGCGAAGTTGTTGCTCTGCTTCGGAACACAGAACTCCAGCGCTTTGAGCAAGGGTTGGCCAAGCCAGACCAGGTAATACAGCGTCTTGTCCCGGCGTCGACGAAGCTGCGTCCAAGGGATGCGCATCCTGTGGATGAAGCGGATCTCGTGCCCGGCATGCGGAGCGTAGCAACTGATTGTCTTCACTATGTCCTGTTCGGACCATCGGTAGACGAAGTTGGGGATCGGGGTGCCGGCGACCCCACCGTGCTGGAAGTCATTGAGGAAAACTCCGGCATGCTCGTACCTCTGCCCGATATTGAGCCTCACGCCGAGGCGGGTTACGAGATTGTCATACGGTTCTATGAGCAGGAGGCCTTTGCGCGCCACGCGGTACATCTCAAGTAGGGCGCGATGAGGTGAGCGGCAGTGGTGCAGGCCAGAATGCACGATGCAGAAGTCGAACGACTCGTCCGGGAAGGTGATCCGCTCGGCGTCCTGATAGCTCCACTCGAACGGGGCGACATCCTGTTCGTGGGGGCGTTCGTCCACGTTGGAGACCGTGACGTCGCGGAAGCCACTGCGCTTCAGCACCGTCCTGTCGGTCGGACCACCACATACGACCAAGACCGTCATCTCAGTGTTCAAGACGCCGCCACGGATCAGGCCGTCAAGCACATCACCGTAGAAGTCTTGCCGTTCGTGCACCGGCTCAGCGTACCGATCGTTCGGAGACGCCGTAAACATCACGATGCGCGGGTAGAGTCTTGGCCGTGAGCCACCGCTCCTTCGTAGCCGCAGCGGTGTCCCTCTCGGTGGTCCTGGCAGCGTCCGGATGTGGTTCGCCGGCGCCGGCGGACGCCTTGGCGAACGTGGACTGGAAGGACCATGTCCGGTCGTGCGCGAAGGAGGAGGGCGGCTCGGGCCTGGGCACAGTCATCGGGTCGGTGATCAAGGGCGATGTCAACGGCGACGGCCGGGTCGACACCGCGGTCGTGAACGAGTGCGGGTCCAGCACTTCCCGCTGGCCCCAGGTCGTGGAGGTCTTCGACGGCGCGTCCGAGCCGCAGAACCCGCAACGGCTCGGCGTGCTCCTCGAGGGCGACACGGACTACATGCGCGACCTCAGCGTCGCCGTCGAGTCCGGTGGTCGAATTGTCATCGACGGCCTCGGTCTCAGCAGCGACGCCGCGCTCTGCTGCCCCGACGTGAAGCTGCACAAGGTCTTCGTCTGGTCGGAGGGCACCTTTACGTTGGCGGAGCGCCGGGCAGAACCGCGACCGACTCCGAGTTAGCTACGCGGGACTACGCGACCGACTTGATCCGGGTGACAAGGATTGACCCGAGCACGGTGACGGCGGCGACAACAACGAAGAGGCTCGTGTAGCCGCCGAGAAAGGCGACGATGGGGGCAGCCAGGGCTGGCCCGATCACCTGGGGCGCCGAGTTGGCGATGTTAATGATGCCAAGATCCTTCGCGCGGTCCTGATCCGTGGGCAGGACCTGTGTGATCAACGCTTGGTCCACCGAGAGGAACACGCCGAAGCCGAGACCTAGGACCGCCGCCGCGACGAGCGCTCCGCTCCAGGTCGGCCAGAAGGCGAGCAGAGCTGCCGCGGCGGCCATGACCAGCCCGGCGACGACGACCGACGGTTTACGCTTGCCCGTCCGGTCGGAGATGATGCCCCCCGTGACCACGGTGAGCAGGGTCGTCGCCGTGTAGATCAGGATCAGGAGCAGCAGGCCGTCGGTTGCGTCCTCGCCGGGAAAGATCTCCTCGTAGCGCACCCGATCGCGAAGGAAGTACAAGAGGTACAGGGTCGCCATCGCGTTGCCCAGCGAGACCAGGAACCGGGTCGCCCAGGCCCAGGCAAAATCCGGATTCTGCCGCGGGTTGAACCGAAACGCGGTGATGAAGGATCGGGCGGTGAACCTCGGTGCCTGCGTGCGCGGGGCGGGCGGATCCGGTGTGGCGAGCACGAATGGGGCCGCCGTGAGCACGACCAGAGCGCCGATCAACAGGTACCCAACGACCGGTTCGCCAACAACGGTGACCACGAGGACGCCGACGACGACGCCGATGGACTGGGTCAATCCCACCCAGCCGGAGACCATGCCGCGCTGGCGGATCGGCACCCGGTCAGGAACGATCGCGCTGAGTCCGGCCTGCATGGCATTGAGCCCGGCCTGCGCGGCGCACCAACCAAGAATGACGCCGACGAGCGTGTCCTGACCGGAGAGCAGCGCAAGTCCCGCGCAACCAAGCAATGCTCCGGCCGCTACCCACGTCCGGCGGCGCCCGAATCGAGAGGTCGTCGAGTCTGACAGCGCGCCCGCGAGTGGGCCGACAAGGACGGCGACGAGTGCCCCGATCGCGGTGACGATCCCGAGCGCGGTCGTCTTGTGCGCCTCGTCGATGTGCTGGATCTGGTCCGGCAGGAGGACCTGAAGCGGGCCGAAGTAACCCATCCACAGGCCGAGGTTCGCCAGCGAGAGCGCGGTGACCCACCCGGCGCGGACGGGCCGCCCACCTACGGCCCCGCCGGCGGCCCCGCTGGCGGCCTCGGCAGGGTCGGCGGCACCGGTCTGCGCCGTCATTTTCGATCGAGAGACTGGCCGAGCGAGATCATGGCGGCCGAAATCATGGAACAACGGTGGGGCCGAGCCACGCTCACGTCAAGAGCACGTTTGGTGGTGCGTGCAGGATGGCAGCATGCCTCAGACAATCTGCGTAACTGGCGCATCCGGAATGACCGGCACCGTCACCGTGCACGAGCTGCTCAACCACGGCTACCAGGTCGTCGCCACCGACATCGCCCCTCACTCGCCTGCCCTGCCGCCCCCCTTCTCCCGGCCGGATTTCCGCTATACCCGTGCCGACCTCACCGACTACGGCGACACGGCCGAGATTCTCGCCGGAGTCGACGCCGTCGTCCATCTGGCTAACATTCCAGCTCCGACGCTGTTTCCGCCCGCGCGCACGTTCACCGTGAACACGGCGATGAACAGCAATGTGTTCTTCGCCGCGGCGGCGCTGGGCCTGCGCAGAGTGGTCTGGGCGTCCAGTGAGACGACGCTCGGCCTGGACTTCGATGAGCCGCCCCAGTACGCGCCGCTCGACGAGGATCACTACCCGTTCCCGACGACGTCGTACGCACTGTCCAAGGTGGTTGGTGAGACCATCGCCGGCCAGGTGTCGAGCTGGAGCGGCATTCCGTTTGTGGCGCTACGACTGTCTAATGTGATCAAACCTGAGCTGTACGCAAGGTTTCCGACGTTCTGGGATGATCCGTCGACTCGGAAGTTCAACCTGTGGTCGTACATCGATGTGCGGGACGCCGCGCGAGCGGCCCGGCTCGCGTTGGGGGCCGATCTGGCCGGCGCGACCAGCTACATCATCGCCGCCGCGGACAGCGTCATGACGACGCCATCGGCGGAGCTGATCGCGTCGACATTCCCGACGACACGGGTAACGAAGGAGCTCGGCGAGTTCGAGAGCCTGCAGAGCATCGATCGGGCGCGTCACGCACTTGGATTTGAACCACAGCACACATGGCGAACCGATGTCGAGGCGCCGCCGGCCGGCGCCAAATAGACCTCACGCACGTGCGGCGTCATATTCCTGGTTTCCGCCGGACAGCAGCTGGGCCTGATCGACCGAGCCTTGAGGCTGAACGTGCAGCTGTAGCCGTGGTCGGCGCACCACGGTCGCACGATCGTTTCCAGCACGCTCGCCTGTTCCGAGCCCGCCACGATGTTCAGCGACTTGGGATCCGGGTTATACCGAGGCGCGTCGTTCTTCTCCTCGTCCCCGCTGCACGCGCCGATGCCGGCCAAGAGCACGAGCGCCACTGACATCGCGATTACCCCGCGTCGTCTCAATACTTCTTGGTAGCAGGTGTCATCCTTGTCATCGCGGGTTCGGGGATCGTGAAGGATCTCGATGGCGTCCGTTCACCTTGAGTTCACGTAGCGCCTCCCCAGATGGTACACAAGGGACGGTCGCAGCCGTGTTACCGGTCCGCGCGCTGGGTTCGAAGATCAGTGATCTTGGCGATCGTCTCGAAGTCAGCGTCGACGTGAAGCACCGTAAGGTTCCACGCCTGCGCCGTTCCAGCCACCAAGAGGTCGACGACCGACGGACCGTTGTGCTTGCCCGCGTTGACGAGGTCGTCCTGAGTGTGCTCGACGAATCTCCATATCCGATCAGGCATTGGGTGCCAGGCGAACAGGCTGTGCAAGGTCTGTCGAAGATGGTCCCGGTCAGACTTGCTAGCGACTGCTCGGACAAGTTCGGCCTCGACCGCCGGGCACACGCCGACGAGACCGGCCTGTACCGCGTCGACCCATCGCGGCGCGAGTGTCTGGCCGTGGCGGAGTCTGATGACCATTGACGTGTCAGCCAGATACGTCATACGGCGTGATCGTCCGCCTCATCCTGCTCGATTAGACCTATGTCGAGGCGATCGAGTAGGTCCTGAAAGGATTTGAGCAGACTTGCGCGCCGATCCGCTTCCACCGCGGCGGCCAGTTCGAGAGCCGCGTTCACGGTGTCTCGCTTCGTGGTCGTTCGCATGGCCCGCTGCGCGCGAGCGAGCATCTCGTCGTCGATGTCGATTACCGTCCGGCTCATGCACATAGGGTACCCGCCGTATATCAGGGCATCAAGCCTTGGTGACGGTGAGTCTCAACGGCCGGATGGCATCATCAAGGCCGTGCCGCTGAGTCGTCGTACCGTGCTTGGGGTCGGGCTGGCCGCTGGTGTGGCGGCGTTGTCCGGCTGCGGTGAGCCCGGGACCGTGGCGGAGTTCGTGCCGGGGACCAGCCCTTCGCCGGATTTGCACGGGCCAACGCTCGTGAATCCGTCCGCCAGCGCCAGCGCCGGACCGGCGTCGAGCACCGATCTGCCGCCGTATGGCCAGCGCCTGGTCGCGACGTTGAGTCGCTTTCTGAAACCCACGGTCGAGAACCCGAGGCACCCGACGTTCGCCGGCGCCGCGGTTCTCGTCTCGGTCAACGGAGCCGTGACCATGCGGGCCGCGGTCGGCGACGCGCTCCACTACGGCGCCGGTCCGGTGGAGCTGCCGCGGTCGCAGCGCGTGGCTATGCAAACCGACTCGATCTTCGACCTTGCTTCGATCACGAAGGTCTACACGGCCATCCTGGCGCTCCAGCAGGTCGACAGTGGACGCATCGACCTCGACGCCCCGGTGGTTGAGTACCTTCCCGGCTTCGACGGGCCCGGCAAGACGGCGGTCACCATTTCGATGCTGCTGGCGCACACGAGCGGGCTGCCTGGCGGCGCCAATGTCAGCGGATTGCCCGACGACTCGGCGCGGCGCGCCGCCGTGCTCGCGACTCCCCTGATCGCGGGAGAGACCCCCGGGCGAAGATTCCGCTACTCCAGCGTCGGGCTGATGGTAGTGGCCCAGATCGTCGAGAAGGTCACCGGCCGGACGCTCGATGAGGCGCTGCGAACCGGCCTGACAAGCCCGTTAGGGCTACGCGACACCGGATTCCGACCGCTGACCTGGCTGTCCAAGTCCGCCGCAGCGGCTCGGCTTGTCGCCACCGATGCCCGCTCGTCACGTGGACTGCTGCGCGGGGTCGTGCACGACCAGGTGGCCAACACACTCGGCGGCGTCGCGGGGCACGCAGGCATGTTCAGCACTGTCGATGACGTCGCCGTGGTTGGGCAGATGCTGCTGAACGGCGGAGAGTACGGCGGCGTACGGATCCTCACCGACTCGACGGTGCGACGCATGCTTACCAATGTCAACGTCGGATTGCCGGCCATCGACCCCGATCGACCCGGCCGGTCATCCGATCACGGACTCGGCGTGGAGCTCAACCAGCCCTGGTTCATGGGTCGGCTCGCATCGCCGCGGACATTTGGCCACACCGGTTTCACGGGTACGTCGTTGCTGGTCGACCTTCAGCGGCGCGTCGTGTTCGTCCTGCTGACCAATCGGGCGCACCCAAATTGGAGTTGGGCCAACCCCGACCCGATGCGGGCGGTCGCAGCCAACGTCCTCGCCGACGCGTTCGGCTAGCGCTACTGAACGAAGCGTCGGGGCTGCGACCACGCGCCGTGGAGCTCAGCCACGTCTCATGAGTGGCCGCCGGCGGTCACAGTCGCCCGGCGATGTACGCGTCCTCGGCGGCGTAGTCGAAGAGTGGGGCGAAGAATGGGTCGTCATCGGCGGGTGGTGCGTCGCTGCCGGCCCGACCCTGCGCGGCGGCGACGAGCCACTCGACCTCGGCCGCCACGGTGGACGCGTAGTCTCCGGCCGGCGCGTAACCGAGACGCTCCGCGGCGGAGGTGTCGAGGACGATGGGGTGACGAACGTCCCACGGTGTCTGGCCGAGGTCCTCGGGGGCCGTGTCATCGAGGATGTGCTCCGCCCAGCTGTGGCCGAGCTGACCCGCGATGATGCGTGCGATCTCGACCGCGCTCGGCGTGTCCGGGTCCGCGCTGTTGAGGATTCGGTGGCCGGGCTTGGCCGCGGCGATGGCGATGAGCGCGGCCACGTTGGCGGCCGCGGTGGGGTGGTCGCCGCCTCGGCCGCCGTGGGCGAGCAGCACCACCGGGCGCCGATCGAGAACCCGCTTGACGAACGTCCACTCTCGCGGTCGAAGGGAGCCCGGACCGTGCACCTTGGACGGACGGATGATCGTGACCGGTAGGCCGCTGTCAAGCAGGATCTGCTCGGCGGCAACCTTGTTCGCCCCGTACCCCTCGCGGGAGTTGAAGTCAACATCGCTCGGCGTCATCGTCGGATGGTTCTCGGTGATCGGTCCGTCGAATCGCGGCGCCACCGTGGAGTTCGGATGGTTCCCGACCGCGTCGACGTAGACGGCCTTGCTCGAGAGCATCACCGTGGAGCCGGCGTCACGGGCGTATGGCAGTAGACCGCTCGCATCGGCCGCGGTGTAGCAGACGTTGTCGACGAGCAGGTCCGCGCCGGTACTCACGGCGGCGCGCAGTTGGTCGACGTCGCTGCGGTCGGCCTGAATGAATCTTGCGCCAGCGGCGGTGAGATCGGCTGGCATGCGGGCCGGGTTGCGCCCGGCCAGGTCCACCCTCCAACCGGCGCCGAGCAGCCGGTGGGCGGTGGCGCGTCCGATCGCGCCCGTCCCGCCGATGATCAACGCGCGCCGCATGCCACCACGTTATCGAGGTCGTCGGCGCATGAGGCAACGGCAATCCCCCGGACGGGCTTGCAGATTTGCCGAACCTCCGCCGAAGTTATCCACAGCCCGGCGCGCGAATCTGTCGTTCGAGGTAGGTCGTCGTCTATGGTGACGTGGGCGGCGAGCCGCAGGGGAGGTCGAATTGAGCGTGGAAACCGTCGATCCGACACGGGGGCACGCTGACGACTGGCGTCCGCTTTTGCAGCAGGTTGGCGAACTGATCGCCCGTGGGCAATCCCGTACCGATGCCAGGTTCGACCGTCTCGAGGCCGACCTCTCCGGGATGAAGGCCGACGTCTCCGGGATGAAGGCCGACGTCTCCGGGATGAAGGCCGACGTCTCCGGGTTGAAGCCCGACGTCTCCGGGATGAAGACCGACGTCTCCGGGATGAAGGCCGACGTCTCCGGGATGAAGACCGACGTCTCCGGGATGAAGACCGAC
>JAXIPB010000233.1:0-6969 GCA_045403155.1 Micromonosporaceae bacterium | reverse complement strand
GGTCGTGAGCGCCACGGGGGGGAGTCCCGTACGCATCACCCACACCTCCACGATGGAAGCGGAGCCGTTCTGGTCCCACTAGGCGGCGCCAGCCGGATGCCGGGCCGGCGCCCCGCGTGCCCCCCCCGCCGCGGGCGGGTTAGGGTCGGTTGGGTGAGCGGAGTCGATGCCCGGCGGGCAGAACTGGCGGCCAATGTGGACGCGGTCCGGGCGCGGGTTGCCGCCGCCTGTGCCGCGGCCGGGCGAGATCCAAACGAGGTGACGCTGGTCGCCGTGACCAAGACAAGGCCTGCCGCCGACGTGCTCCATCTCGCCGCGCTCGGCGTCATCGACATCGGCGAGAACCGCGATCGGGAGGCGGCCGCGAAGGCCGCCGAGGTAGCGGCCGCCGCCGTGACGGTGCGTTGGCACTTCGTCGGGCAGCTGCAACGCAACAAGTGCAAGTCCGTCGTCGGCTACGCCGACGTGGTCCACTCGGTCGACAGCGGCCGGCTCGCCACAGCCCTCGCCGACGCCGCCCGCCGGCGCCGGGAGCGCCCTCTCGACGTGCTCGTTCAGGTGAGCATCGATGGAGATCCATCCCGTGGGGGAGCGGTGGCGGAGTGGGATCTCGGGCCGGCGTCGACCGATCCCGATGTCGCCCTCGACCGCGTACTCGCAGCCGTGGCCGCGTCGGACGCTCTCTCGCTGCGGGGGCTCATGGCGGTGGCCCCGCTCGACTGGGAGCCGCCTCGGGCATTCGACACGCTCGCGAAGATCGCGATGCGCGTACGCGAGCAGTACCCATCGGCGACGATGCTGTCGGCGGGGATGAGTAGTGACATGGAGGCAGCTATCGACCACGGCGCGACACATGTCCGCGTGGGCAGCGCACTGCTAGGGAACCGCCCAGCCCTCATGTAGCCTGATCGGGACCGCCGGGAATGACACGGCTGTCATTCGACCGATCGCCGTTGCGGGCGCAATGTAGCGGCGTGCGGTTGTCGGTACGCGGGGGGCGTGCCGAGAACGACGGAGGGCGCGGCGATGGGAGCTCTGCGAAAGGCAGGCGTCTGGCTCGGACTGGTAGCGGACGAGGACGAGCGTCTCGATGAGGACTTCGCCGGAGGCGATCAACGCTTCAATGGCGCCGGAGGCGATCAACGCTTCAATGGCGCCGGAGGCGATCAACGCTTCATTGGCGCCGGAGGCGGTCAACGTTCCAGCTTCGGGCGAGGCGATGACCGCGGTATCTTCGACGACCACGACGATGACTACTCCCCGCCAGCACGCCCGCGGTCGCTGGGTCGGCCCGCATCCCGTGGCGAAGCTCGCGACATCCGCGAGGCCGACCGCCGCCAGAGCAAGGCCGACCAGCGGGGCACCGATCGAAGCATGTGGACAGCGGATCGGGACGAGCGCGAGGCTGATCATCACCCTCCCCAGTCGCCGCCCGCGGCGCCCCGAGCGGAGCGGACGAGCGTGCGCCAGCTGGCCCGGCCTTCGCCGACCTCGGGTTCGGCCAGCTATCCGACGCAGGACAACCTCGCCCTCGCCCCCCAGGTCCAACTGCGAGAACGCGCCGTGGTCGCCGACGAGGTCAGCCGTCGGTACCAGATCACGACCCTGCATCCGCGCACGTATAACGAGGCCCGCGCGATCGGCGAGCACTTCCGCGACGGGCATCCCGTGATCATGAATTTGACCGATATGGATGAACCGGACGCGAAGCGGTTGGTCGATTTCGGCGCCGGCCTCGCGTTCGGGCTGCGCGGTAGCATGGAGCGTGTCACCAATCGGGTGTTCCTCCTCTCGCCGCCGAACATCCAGGTGAGCGCGGAGGACAAGGCTCGGATAGCCGAGGTCGGATTCTTCGATCAAGGTTGACGTGGCAGAGTCTTGACCTGTCGGAGTCGAGGCGACGGCGCCTTGACTATGGCAGAGGTGGAGGACGCGCTACGTGTCGATCGTGTTACAGATCGTGTACTTGATGCTCTTTGTGTTCCTGTACGTACTCTTCGCCAGGTTCATCATGGGCATGGTCATGAGCTTTGGTCGGCGTTGGAAACCAGGTAGGGCGGCCGCTGCGGCGCTCGAGGTGGTGTGGAGCGTCACCGATCCCCCCTTGAAGGCGTTGAGGCGAGTGATCCCCCCGTTGCGCCTTGGTACGGTGAGCTTTGATCTGGCTTCGCTTGTGCTGCTCGTTATTGTGTTCGTGCTGATGTCTTTCGTGCTTCCACCGCTGATTACCCTGACCGCCTGATCGCGCTATCCGCGGTCACTCCGAGCGAAGCCTGCGGAGCTCGGACGAACCGCACAGTTGACCCGAGGAGTCTCGATGCCGCTGACCCCGGCCGACGTCCACAACGTCGCGTTCAAGAAACCCCCCATCGGCAAGCGGGGGTATGACGAGGAGGAGGTCGACGCCTTCCTCGACGAGGTCGAGCGCGAACTCGCCCGCCTGATCGAAGAGAACAACGAGCTGCGAGCGCAGTCCGAGCGTGGACGCGCGGGCGGAGCGCCACCGATGGCCGGCGATATGAGGCACACCGGTGAGCTCGCCGATCTCAAGACGCAGCTGGATCGCATGCAGCGGGAGAAGGCCGCCGCCGAGCAGGCCGCCCGGCAGATGCAGGTCGAGATGGAGCAGATTCGCGCGTCGGGGCCGGTCAGCGCGGGTGACGGCGAGCAGCAGGCCTTGCGCGTGCTCATGATGGCCCAACGCACCGCCGACGAACACGTCTCCGACGCCCGCCGCGAGGCCGACAAGCTGCTGGGCGACGCCCGAGCGAAGTCGGAGGAGCTGACCACTGACGCGCGGGCCAAGGCCGAGTCACTCGAGCGGGACGCGCGCCAGCGTCACCAGGAGGTCATGGGCAGCCTGGACTCCAAGCGCACCGCGCTGCAGAAGCACATCGAGGAGCTCAAGCAGTTCGAGCGCGAGTATCGGACCCGGCTCAAGGCGTACCTGGAGAGCCAGCTCCGCGACCTCGAGGGCCGTGGTCAGGGCCTGGAGTCCGAGCTCACTCGCGGTGGGTCGTCCAACGGTGAGGTCAAGGGCGGTTCGGGCGGCAATCTCGCCGGCGCCGGGGCCGGCTCGAGCTCCGGTGGGGGCGCCGGACGGTCCGGCGCGGCGGACTAGCGGCTCGATAGGCGATCGACTCAATAGGCGATCGTTAGGACGGCGGCGCGGAGGGGTGCCCTCGTGATCACCGGAAGCATCCTGCTCGTGCTCGCCGCCGCCGGACTCTTCATTGCCGGCCTGATCCGGGGCTCAGAGCTGCTCTATTACGCGTCCATCGTGGCGAGCGCGCTCGCCGCTCTGGCCCTGATCGTCGGCGTACGCCAGTTGCCTGCGGCCCGCATGCCGGAGGAGGACTTCGATCTGGGTGTTACGCGGTCGCCGCGTCCCATGGGTCGCGTCGCCATACCCAGTCAGACTGCAGCGGGCGCGGATCCGTCGGCCGGCAACTATGCCGCGGCCGCGGACGGTAGCGATCCGCCGGGCGGGAATGCGTCGCTGGGCGGCAACAGCGGCAACGGTGGCAACGCGCGCAACGGTGTCATCGGTGGCAACGCGCCTTTGGCCGGGACAGCGTCAGGGGTCGACGACCCATTCGGCGTGGAGATGCGTTCAGACATCGACCGCGTCGACGAGGTGCCGACGGACGAGCCGCCCCCGCAATTGCTCACCGACGCTGAGGCCGCCAAGGTCGCGAGATTGGGCACCAAGGTCCTTGTCATCGATGGCCGCCCGCGATACCACGTGGCGGAATGCCTGCACCTGCTCGGACGTGACTTCGCCGGAGGCGACCAGCGGGGGAACATTCACCGGCTGCCGGTGTTGGAGGCGGTCGAACTCGGCTTCACGCCCTGCGGGCTGTGCGAACCAGCGAGGGAATTGCTCGCCGCACCGAGGTCGTAGTCCCTCTCGCGGGACGGCCATCCCGTTGGACCGATCCGTAACGCACGCCCGCGTGCGCGGGCGTCGGTGCTTCAATGGTGCATGTCCCAGTTCGCGCCCGTGACGTTCGCTGTCCGTGTCCGACCTGGCGCCTCACGCATCCGAGTCGGCGGTCGCTACGACGGGCCGCTTGGCGCTGCCCTTGTCGTGACGGTGACCGCTCCAGCGGTCGATGGCCGCGCCACGGCGGCCGCGTTGAAGGCCACGGCGGAGGCGCTGGGCCTGCGGCGCCGTGAGCTGACGCTTCGTACGGGCGACGCGAGCCGGGACAAGCTTTTTACTGTGCTCGATCCGCCGGATGGCATCGACGAGCGGGTCCGCGCCCTGCGTGACGGTTCCGCCGCCGGAGCAGCGCCTGCGCGCCGCGATCCGGCTCCGGCATGAGAGGCAACATCGACACGGCGCTCCTGCTTGGAGCCGCCGTGCTGCTGGTCGCGGTCGTCGCGGTACGCCTATCGACCCGCGCCGGACTGCCGAGCTTGCTGGTGTACCTCGCCCTGGGTGTGGCGATCGGCGAGTCAGGACTGGGCATCCAGTTCGAGAACGCCGAACTCACCCGCACGCTCGGCTTCATCGCGCTCTTCGTGATCATCGCCGAGGGCGGTCTCACCACCCGATGGCGGGTCGTGCGGCCGGTCCTCGCCGCGGCTGGGACGCTCGCGACATTAGGAATCGCGATGAGCGTCGCGGTCGTGGGGACGGCCGTTCACGTACTGCTTGGTCTGTCGTGGGAGTTGGCGCTGCTGTACGGCGCAGTGCTGTCATCGACGGACGCCGCCGCGGTCTTCTCCACCCTGCGGCGCCTGCGCATCCTGCCGCGGCTGACCGCGATGCTCGAGGCGGAGTCCGGCATCAACGACGCGCCGGCGGTGCTGATGGTCGTCGCGTTGTCCGCGGCCGCCGGTCCCGGCCACGCCGGCCCGTGGTGGCAGGAGGCGCTGTTCATCGTCTACGAGCTCGCCGCCGGCGCGATCATTGGGCTCGCCATTGGCGCCGTCGGCGCCGTCGCGCTGCGGCGGGTAGCGCTGCCAGCGTCGGGGCTCTATCCGCTCGCCGCGACCGGGCTCGTGGTCCTGGCGTACGCCACCGGCGCGGTCGCGCACGCATCGGGTTTTTTGGCGGTCTACGCCGCCGGCGTGGTGCTCGGCAATGCCCGTATACCGCATCGTCACGCCGTGCTCGGCTTCGCCGACGGCCTCGCGTGGTTGGCCCAGATCGGTCTCTTCGTGCTGCTCGGTCTGTTGGCCTCGCCCACGCGGCTGCCTGCCGCGCTCCTGCCGGCGCTGGTGGTCGGGGCCGTCCTCACCCTGCTGGCGCGACCGACATCGGTGGCGGCAAGCCTGTCGTGGTTCCGGATCGGCTGGCGCGAGCAGGCGTTCCTGTCCTGGGCCGGGCTGCGGGGCGCGGTCCCCATCGTCCTGGCGACCATCCCGCTGTCGCTGAACGTGCCGGGCGCAGAGCGACTCTTCGATGTCGTCTTCGTGCTCGTGGTGGTGTTCACCATCGCCCAAGGGAGCACGATCCCGCCCGTCGCACAGTGGCTCGGCGTGACCGCACCGGCCGAGCCCACGGAGCTTCGCGTCGAGACCGCGCCGCTGGAGCGGATGCAGGCGGACCTGCTCGAACTGGACGTGCCCGAGGGCTCGCATCTAGCCGGTGTCTACATCGACGAGCTGCGGCTGCCCGCCGGTGCCGTGGTCACCATGGTCCTCCGGGACGGTGTCGGTTTCGTACCGGACCCTAAGACGAGGCTGCGGGCCGGCGACAGCCTGCTGATCGTGTCAACCGCGGATGTTCGGGACGTGGCCGAGCGTCGGCTTCGGGCCGTCAGCCGGCGGGGGCGCCTCGCCCGCTGGCTCGGCGATGACGGGCGACTCGGCGCGGGCTGACCTCCTGATCAACGCTGGATCGGGTGATTTGAACGAATAGCAGCAATGTATATGGACAGACTGGGCGAATTGGGACGGTTGGGTGTGGCATGTTTGTCGCAGGACCCTAGGTTCCGTATTCTTGCCGTCTTCGGAGTGTGCGGCGCCCCGCCGTGCGCCCGTTTTGCATGTGGGGGATCGCCATGGCCGAGCGGGCGGGTTCCGTACGGAAGGCCTCGAAGAGCGCCATTCCAGCACAGACCACGACGAAGACCGACAAGACTGGCGTACGGATTGGCAACATCACGGCGGGCAAGGGTCCCTCGACGCGAGCCGCCAAGCCCGGCCCAGCCAGGAAGGTCTCCGCCGCTCCGGCAAAACCGGCCAGGAAGTCAGCGAGTGCGTCAACCAGGACTGCGGTGAACGCGGACAAGCCCACCCCGAAGGCGACGGGAACGACGGCCTCGGGTACGAAAGCGACGGGCACGAAAGCGACGGGTACGAAAGCGTCGGGAGCGAAAGCGACGGGAGCGAAGACGACGAAGGCGACCGGAACGAAGACGCCGGCTAGCGCCGAGGCCGCGGCCAAGCCGGCTGCGAAGGCGGCCAGGGCTGCGACGACCAAGACTGCCTCGGCCAAGCCGGTCTCGGCGGGTCGGAGCGCGGAGGCGACGCAGCGAGCCGCAGCGAAGACGACGGGGGCCGCGTCAGCCAGGACCGCTGGGGCGAAGACATCCGCCAAGACGGGCGCCCCAACTACCGCGTCCGCCAAGCCTGCCGCGAAGGCCGCGGCGATGACGGCGACAACGAAGTCGGCGACCACAAGGTCCGCGGCAACGAAGTCCGCGGTTTCGAAGTCCGAAGTAGCGAAGTCCGAGGCAGCGAAGGCGGCAGCGGCGAAGCCGGCGTCGACCAGAAAAGTGGCAGCCAGGCCCACAAACGCGTCAGCCAAGGCTGGTAAGGCGTCAGCGACGACGCCGGCGCCGGCCCGCGGGCGCTCCGCGTCCATGGCGCCGGACGCAACGCTGACTTCGCGCGCGGCGTCGGGTGTCACCGTCGAGTCGACGCCGACGCCCAAGGCGGCGAACGCGGCCAAGACGGCGAACGCGGCCAAGACGGCGAACGCGGCCAAGGCGGCGACCGCGGCCAAGGCAGATC
>JAXIPB010000292.1:0-5753 GCA_045403155.1 Micromonosporaceae bacterium | reverse complement strand
TGGAGTGCGGCCGGGCGGACGAACCTGTGGGGTGCCGTACCCGAGGTCGTCGAGATGCAGTCGGAGGCCGGTGCCGCGGGTGCGCTGCACGGCGCCGTCCAGAAGGGCGCGCTCGGTACGACGTTCACCGCGTCGCAGGGGCTGCTGCTCATGCTGCCCAACATGTTCAAGATTGCCGGCGAGCTGAGTCCGGCGGTCATCCACGTCGCCGCGCGCTCGGTCGCCACCCACGCCCTGTCTATCTTCGGCGACCACAGCGATGTCATGGCGGCACGCATGACCGGCTGGGCGATGCTCGCGGCCAGTTCCGTTCAGGAGGCACACGACTTCGCGCTGGTGGCGCACGCGGCGTCGCTGCGCACGCGGGTGCCCTTCCTGCATTTCTTCGACGGATTTCGCACCTCGCACGAGATTGACAAGATCAATGTTTTGTCCGACGACGACCTGCGCGCGCTGGTGGCCGAGGACGACGTCCTGGCCCATCGGCTGCGCGGCCTGTCACCGGATCGGCCGGTGCTGCGCGGTTCCGCGCAGAACCCGGACGTCTTCTTCCAGGCCCGCGAGGCGGCCAACCCGTTCCATGACGCAGTGCCGGGCGCGGTGCAGCAGGTCATGGACGAACTGGCCGACCGGACCGGCCGGGCATACCGGCTCGTGGAGTACGCGGGGGCACCGGACGCCGAGCGGGTCGTGGTCATCATGGGATCGGGTGCCGGCGCGGTCGCCGAGACCGTCGAGGAGCTGATCCGCCGGGGCGAGCGGGTAGGCATGGTGACCCTGCGCCTGTTCCGCCCGTTCCCGGCCGCGGAACTCGTCGCGGCGCTACCGGCGACCGTGCGCCGGGTCATCGTGCTCGACCGGACAA
The DNA here is from genome assembly GCA_045403155.1 of Micromonosporaceae bacterium. GTDB lineage: Bacteria > Actinomycetota > Actinomycetes > Mycobacteriales > Micromonosporaceae > JAXIPB01. The sequence goes on along the minus strand of JAXIPB010000292.1, from coordinate 4,888 downwards.
AGGAACCGGGTTCGGCCGGCGAGCCCCTCTACCTCGACGTCGTCGCCGCTCTGGCCGAGCGGGACCGCCGGGAGGTGGCGGTCTTCGGCGGCCGGTACGGGCTGTCCAGTAAGGAGTTCACGCCGGCCATGGTCAAGGGCGTGTACGACGAACTGCTCCGGCCCTCGCCACGGCGTCACGTCACGGTCGGCATCGTGGACGACGTCACCAACACCAGCGTGCACCCCGACCCCGAGTTCCACCTGCCCACCCGGGCCGTGCAGGCGGTCTTCTACGGGCTGGGCAGCGACGGCACCGTGGGCGCGAACAAGTTCGGAATCAAGATCATTGCCGAGCACACCGACCTGTACGCCCAGGGCTACTTCGTCTACGACTCCCGCAAGGCAGGCTCGGTCACCGTCTCCCATCTCCGCTTCGGGCCCGACCCGATCCGCTCGACGTACCTCATCGACGCCGCGGACTTCGTCGCCTGCCACCAGTTCGGGCTGTTGGAGCGGATGAAGGTGCTCGACGTGGCTCGGCCCGGTGCGGTGTTCCTGCTTAACAGCCCGTACCCAGCGGCGGAGACGTGGGCACGACTCCCGGTCGAGGTGCAGCAACAGATCCTCGACAAGGACCTGCGCTGCCATGTCATCGACGCCCACCGGGTGGCGCGAGAGGTCGGGCTGGGCGGGCGCATCAACACGGTCATGCAACCGTGCTTCTTCGCGCTCTCCGGTGTGCTGCCCCCCGAGGAGGCAACAAGTGCACTCAAGGAGGCCATCGCCGACGCGTACGGAAAGCGCGGCCCCGCCGTGGTCGAGCGCAACCAGGCCGCGATCGACCGGGCGCTGCAGGCGCTGACGCCGCTGCCGGTGCCGGACCGGGTCGACGGCGGCCATCACCGGCTGCCACCGCTGCCCGACGCGGCGCCCGACTTCGTCAAGCGGATCACCGAGCGGCTGCTGGCGGGCGAGGGGGACCTGTTGCCGGTGAGCGCGCTGCCGGTCGACGGTACGTTCCCAACCGATACCGCCCGCTGGGAGAAGCGCGCGCTCGCCCTCGAGCTGCCGATCTGGGACCCCAGCATCTGCATCGACTGCGGCAAATGCGCGATCGTCTGCCCGCACGCGGCGATCCGGATGAAGGTGTACGACCCGGCCGCGCTCACGGACGCGCCCGAGGGCTTCCTGGCCAAGGACTACGGCGCCCGGGACCTGCCCGGCATGAAGCTGACCGTCCAGGTGGCACCCGACGACTGCACTGGCTGCGGCATCTGCGTCGACATGTGCCCGGCGCACAGCAAGTCGGAGGTCCGGCATCGGTCCATCAACATGGAACCGGCCATCGACCACCGGGAAAACGAACGGTCGCGGTGGGAGTTCTTCGAGCGCATTCCGGAGCTCGACAGGACGGTCGTGCGTACCGACACGGTTAAGGGCTCGCAACTGCTCCAGCCACTCTTCGAGTTCTCCGGCGCGTGCGCCGGCTGCGGCGAGACGCCGTACCTGAAGCTGCTCTCCCAGCTCTTCGGTGACCGGCTCGTGGTCGCCAACGCGACCGGTTGCTCGTCGATCTACGGTGGCAACCTGCCGACGACGCCGTGGGCCCGCGACAAGGCGGGGCGCGGTCCGGCGTGGGCCAACTCGCTGTTCGAGGACAACGCGGAGTTCGGCCTCGGGCTGCGGCTGGGCTACGAGCAGCACGTTGCCGAGGCGCGGCGCCTGCTGGCCGAGCTCGCACCCGCGGTTGGCGCCGACCTGGCATCCGCGATCCTCGACGCCGACCAGTCCGACGAGGCGGGCCTCGCCGCGCAGCGGAACCGCGTGGCCACGCTGAAAGATCGTCTCGCCGCCATCGACGGAGCGACAACGCGCCGCCTGCTCGGCCTCGCCGACGAACTCGTGGCCAAGAGCTTCTGGATCGTCGGTGGCGACGGCTGGGCGTACGACATCGGCTTCGGCGGTCTGGACCACGTCCTTGGCTCGGGTCGCAACGTCAACCTGCTGGTCCTCGACACCGAGGTCTACTCCAACACCGGTGGCCAGGCGTCCAAGGCGACGCCCCGCGGCGCGGCGGCCAAGTTCGCCTCCTCGGGCAAGTCCACCGCGAAGAAGGACCTCGGGGCGATCGCGCGGGCCTACGGTGACGTGTACGTTGCCCAGATCGCCCTGGGAGCGAACGAGATGCAGACGGTGCGGACGCTGCTGGAGGCCGAGGCGTGGACCGGGCCGTCGCTCGTGATCGCATACAGCACGTGTATCGCGCACGGCATCGAGATGGCTACCTCGATGAGCCACCAGAAGACCGCAGTCGCCAGCGGGTACTGGCCGCTCTACCGATACCATCCGAGCCCGGCCCCGGGCGCCCTGCCGTTCCAGCTCGACTCGAAACGGCCGACGATTCGACTGACTGATTTCGCTCTCACCGAGACCCGCTTCGCCATGCTCACCCGGTCGGATCCCGAACGCGCGCGGCACCTGTTCGCGCTGGCGCAGGCGGACGTTGACGAACGCTGGCACTACTACGAGCAGCTCGCCGGCGTGCAGCGTTCCGTGCCGCAGGCCTCCGGCGACGTCGAGATCCCGGTGCCAGACTCGGAGGGAAGCGAGGACCCGCCATGACCAACCTGGATACCACCTACCTCGGGCTGCGCCTGCGCTCCCCGCTGGTCGCCTCCGCGTCGCCGCTGACCGGACACCTGGACAGCCTGCTCGCGCTCCAGCGGGCCGGCGCCGCGGCTGTCGTGCTGCCGTCGCTGTTCGAGGAGGAGGTCGAAGAGGAATCGATGCGGCTACACGAGCGGCTGGAGATGGGCGCCGACTCCTTTCCCGAGGCCGGCGACTTCTTTCCGGCGATGGAGTACGACGGGATCGGTCCGCACAAGCACGTCAAACTGGTCGAGGCGGCCAAGGACCTCCTGAAGATCCCGGTCATCGCCAGCATCAACGGCATCACCCCCGGTGGTTGGGTGCAGTATGCCCAGCTCATGGCCGACGCCGGCGCGGACGCCATCGAACTCAACCTCTACTCCGTCGCCGCCAACCCGTGGCGTAGCGGTGCCGCGGTCGAGTCCGGCTACCTCGAGGTGGTCCGGCTCGTGCGTGGCGCGGTCGAGGTACCGCTCGCGGTGAAGCTCAGCCCGTTCCTGTCGGCGACCGCGCACTTCGCCCGCCGGGTGGTGGAGGCGGGCGCGGACGGCCTGGTGCTGTTCAACCGGTTCTACCAACCCGACATCGACCTTGACACCCTGGATGTGCTGCCCCGGGTGGAGCTGTCCGACCCGCGTGAACTGCGTCTGCCACTGCGCTGGCTGGCGATCCTGCGGCCACAGTTGCCAAGCACGTCGCTGGCCGCAACGACCGGTGTGCACTCGGGCTTGGACGCGGCCAAGGCCCTTCTCGTCGGCGCCGACGTGGCGATGATGACGTCGGCGCTGCTCCGTCACGGGCCGTCGCACCTCACCCGGGTCGAGGCCGAACTGGTGGCCTGGCTGGCCGAGCGGGAATACGAATCCGTCGGCCAGCTCCGGGGCAGCGTGAGCCACCATGCGGCAACCGACCCGACTGGCTTCGAGCGGGCGAACTACCTGCGCACCCTTGCCTCGTACCGGGTCACCCCGATGCTCTGACCGGCCGGCCGGCATGGGCCGGCTGAATCGGAAAAGAAATCACGCACCATTGGCCCTGTCGAGCGGCTCGCCGGAAGGTACAGAGTGTAAGCCGACGACAGAAGGGATGGCCCATGGACAACTCCGCTGCCGTGGACGTACGCGGATTGAGCAAGTCATATGGCTCGGTGGCCGCAGTTGCCGGCGTCGACCTTCGCATCGAGTACGGGCAGGTGTTCGCGCTCCTCGGACCTAATGGCGCCGGGAAGACGACGATCGTGGAGATTCTCGAGGGGTACCGGAGCCGCGATGGCGGCGAGGTTGCCGTACTGGGGCTGGACCCGGGACGTCAGCGAGCCAAGCTGAAGCCCCGCATCGGCATCGTGCTCCAGTCGACGGGAGTGGACCGCTACCTGACTGTCGTGGAGACCGTCGCCATGTACTCCAGCTATTATCCACACCCCCGCCCGGTAGACGAGGTCATCGAGGTCGTCGGCCTCACCGAGAAGCGCACCAGCCGCGTTGTCAGGCTTTCGGGCGGTCAGCAGAGGCGACTCGATGTAGCGATCGCCCTGGCCGGTGATCCCGACCTTCTCTTCCTCGATGAGCCCACCACTGGTTTCGATCCGTCGGCCCGGCACGAGGCATGGCAAGTCGTCACAAATCTCTCCGCGTTCGGCAAGACCGTCCTGCTGACGACCCACTACATGGACGAGGCGCAGCACCTGGCGGACCGCGTTGCGGTCATCGCCGCCGGCCGGATCGTCGCCGAGGGCGCGCCGGCCACCCTCGCCGGGCGCGACACGGCGCGGGCGCGGTTGCGATTCCGACTGCCCCCCACGGCCGCTCCGCCGGCCGACCTTGCCTTGCGCTCGACCGAGGATGGATGGGTCGAGTTCGTCCCGGACAACCTCGCGTCCGCGCTCCATCGGCTCACCGGTTGGGCCATCGAGCACGGGATTGACCTCGATGATCTGCAAGTGCTTCGACCCACATTGGAGGATGTCTACCTTCAACTCACCGGCGGGATCGAGCCGGCCGCTTCCATGGAGGCCGGACGATGAACGCCACCACGATGACCCTGACGCAGGTCCGCTACGTGAACAAGGCGTTCTGGCGTAACCCCGCGTCGGCGTTCTTTACGTTCGCCTTCCCGCTGATGTTCCTTGCGATCTTCACCGCCCTGCTCGGCAACGGTGACATTGTCATCGATGGCCGCACCGTCTCCCTCTCCACCTATTACGTCGCCGGCATGACGACGTTCGCGGTGATCACGGCCTGCTACAACAACATCGCCAT